>JBKJXI010000090.1:0-20221 GCA_046716325.1 Ilumatobacteraceae bacterium
GCCGTGTTAATGATGCGATTTGCCGAAATCGCGGCGCCATTTTTTGATTCCGCCGAGATCATCGAGATCCACCACGATGGAAAGGCGGATTCGCCGTCCGGCACGGCGATTGCCACGGCCCAACGGATGGCATCGGCGAGTACCACGTGGGCCCAAGATCCGACCAAGAGCGAGGCGATTTCGGGCGCGCGCGGCGCCAAGGGCGCGGCAGGAATTCCCATACATGCGGTACGGATGCGTGGAGCGGTAGCAAATCAGGAAGTCATTCTTGGTACGCAAGGCCAAACGTTGACGATTCGTCACGACACGACCGATCGGGCATGTTTTATGCCCGGCGTTCTGCTGGCGTGCAAGAAGATCGCCGAACATCGGGGATTGACGATCGGTCTCGAGCCGTTCCTCGGACTCTAATTATTTCAACGCTTTGATAGCTTCCGCGTAATTCGGTTCGTCGGCAATTTCTCCGACTAGTTCGGTGTGAATAACGGTTCCCTGTTCATCCAGAACAACAACTGCGCGGGCAAGAACGCCCTTCATCACGCCATCGAGCAGCGTGACTCCAAAAGTATTGCCAAAATCGGAGCGAAATGTTGAGCCGGTCTGAACGTTTTTCAGACCCTCCGCACCGCAAAAACGGCGTTGGGCAAATGGCAGATCTGCAGAGACGCATATCACCGTCGTGTTTTCCAGAGACGACGCAAGTTCGTTGAACTTGCGCGTGCTTGTGGCGCATGTTTGTGTATCGATACTCGGATAGATATTCAAGATGGCGCGTTTGCCGTCGAGGTCGGCGTTTGTCATCTCCGTCAAGTCCGACTTGGTCAGCGTAAACATCGGGACCTTCGAGCCAACCGATGGAAGCTCGCCGCATGTCGTAACGGGCTTACCGCGGAGAGTCACTTGGGCCATGTTTCGAGCCTGCCATATTTATTGTCAATCCGCAGTGTCGGAGTCTGCCTATTGGGGACGGGGTCTGCCGCGACGCACCGAGTGAATCATGGAAATCGCGAATAGTCCGATCACAACCCACCACTGGTATTTCTCGACGTAGTTCAGAAACCAGCGAATCTGATCCTCGAAAATTTGGCCACCTCGCCAGAGAACGGCGAGCTTGATTGCAATACCGAGCATCAATAGGGGAACAAATCGCCGCGGTGGCATCCGGCGATGGCCAAGCATCAGACACACGACGTTGCTGCCGGGCATCAACACGAGGGCCACCGAACCGGCTTTGTCGACAATTCGTTCCGTCCAGCGATAGATAGCGGGAAGTTCGCCCATGTTGCTTTCGACCCAGCCAAGCGCTCGTGTTCCGTACCATCGGCCAACCAGATACAGGGCCACGCCGGCGATGAGAACTCGAGTGAAACCGATGAAAATATAGGGATACAAATCGATGTAGGGAACAGATCCAAAGAGATTTCGATTACGCGAGCTAAGCATCAGCACCAGTGCCGGGTGTTCATCGACAAGTGCCGGCCCAATGTTGCTGCCTATAGTGCCGATTACAAACAACAGCGAAGTCAGCGTCAAGACTGTTTTACGCACGCCGAGCACCGTAGTTGAATATTGACTCTCGCGCCGAGAGTTGACTATTGCTATCTTGATGCCGTACGCAATCTATTTGTTGGGGAGGGGTAAGTCATGCGAGGTCTGATGCAGGAAACGCCGCTCACCTTGGTTCATCTATTTGAGCGGGCCGAGAGGTACCATCGCGAAAAGTCGATCGTCACGGCGACCGCCACGGGCAGGGAGCGAACCACGTACGGCGAATGGGCACGGCGAACGAGACAGTTGGGCGGGGTGTTAAACAATTTAGATATTTCCGCCGACGGCCGAGTGGCAACATTTGCCTGGAACTCGGCCCGACACTTGGAGCTGTATTTTGCGGCACCTTGCACCGGGCGCGTGTTGCATACGCTGAACATTCGGTTGTTCCCCGAGCAACTTACCTATATCGCCAACCATGCACAGGATGAGGTGGTCTTCGTGGATCGATCGCTGTTTGCGGTTCTGGCGCCGTTGTTGCCAACCTTCACCACGGTCAAACACATCGTTGTCATGGACGACGGTAAGGGCGAAGTCCCCACATCCGTTGCGGGCATGCAGCTGCACGACTACGAGCAACTGATTGGCGAAGCACCGGGTGTTGAATTCAATGTCGCCGACGAAAATCTTGCGGCAAGCATGTGTTACACCAGTGGGACCACCGGTAATCCAAAGGGCGTCGTGTATAGCCATCGGTCGACATTTCTACACACGATGGGGGCGATGACTGCCAACTCGCTTGGCGTGCGTGAGAGCGACGTCATTCTGCCGGTCGTGCCGATGTTTCATGCCAACGCCTGGGGCCTTGCACATGCGGCGGTCGCGGCGGGTGCAAGTTTGGTAATGCCGGGTCCCGACCTGTCGGGAAAGGCGATCGCGAACCTGATTGTCGAGGAGAAGGTAACCGTTGCCGCTGGTGTGCCGACCATCTGGATGGCAGTCCTGCCGGAGCTAAAGAATCGCGACACTTCAGCCCTGCGCGCAATACCCTGCGGGGGATCGGCGGTGCCAAAAGCGCTCAGCGAGGCGTATCGCGAGGTGACCGGTCTCCCGATCTTGCAGGCGTGGGGTATGACCGAGACCAGTCCAATTGCCGCCGTGTGCACGATGTCGGCGGCAGATCAATTGCTTCCCGACGAAGAGCAAGCAAATCTCCGCACAACCGTTGGTCAGATCAATTTTGGTGTCGAGTGTCGTGTCGTCGAGCCCGGTACTACGAGGCCGGTGCCGTGGGACGGCGAGACCAGCGGCGAGCTGCAATGTGCCGGCAGTTGGATTGCTGCCACCTATTACAACGACGATCGGGCCGGCGAGAGTTTCACCGCCGATGGATGGCTGCGCACGGGGGATGTGGCGACAATGGATAGCGTCGGGCGCATTCGGTTGGTCGATCGAACAAAGGATCTGATCAAATCCGGCGGCGAGTGGATCAGTTCAGTTGAGTTGGAAAACGAACTAATGGCACATCCGTTAATCAAGGAGGCGGCGGTTGTCGGCGTGCCACATCCGCAGTGGTCGGAACGACCGCTTGCCTGTGTGGTCCTAGAACCCGGGGCCGCCATGAGCAAAGAGGAGGTCCTCGATTTCGTTCGGCCGCGGGTCGCCAAGTGGCAAGTTCCCGACGACGTGGTGTTCATCGACGAGGTACCCAAGACGAGCGTGGGCAAATTTTCCAAGAAGACTTTGCGCGATCGCTACTCCGATTACGAGTTGCCAACTAGATAGCAATCCAAATCGCGGTTTTCAGTTTGTCAGGCGTCCCGCGCCAATTACTCGTTGCAGGAATCGCTTTGTGCGATCGTCGCGCGGATCCGAAAAAATTGATTGCGGCGGACCCTGCTCGGCGATCGTTCCATCGGAGAGAAAACAGACTCGGTCGCTGATCTCGCGGGCAAATGCCATCTCGTGCGTCGCGAAAAGAAGAGTAATTCCGCTTCCTTTGAGCTCGCGAACGACATCTAAGACTTCGCCTACTAGTTCGGGATCGAGGGCGGATGTGACCTCGTCCAATAGCAGCACCTCTGGATTGAGCGCAAGGGCGCGAGTTATGGCAACCCGCTGCTGTTGACCGCCCGAGAGCTGGTCCGGATACGACCCCGCCTTATCCGCGAGCCCAAATCGCGCCAGCAACGTACGAGCCTGTTCTGAGGCAGTTTTTTTGTCGATTCCGAGGACCTTGGTGAGAGCGAGAGTGATATTTCGTTCCACGGTCATATGGGGAAACAGGTTGAAACTCTGAAACACGATCCCAATTCGGCGCCGGATCGGGTTGGGGTCAAGGCCGATCGCGGTGATTTCAATGTCGTCTAATTTGATCGACCCGGAATCGATTGGCTCGAGCAAATTAATGCAGCGCAAGAGTGTGGTCTTGCCCGATCCGCTGGCACCAATAAATGAAATGACGTCACCGGATGCAATCTCAATCGAAATGTCGTCGAGGACCTGGTTCTTGCCGAAAGCCTTGCTGACATGCGCGACACTTAACTTTGCGGTCATCGCACCCTCGTGGCTGTCGTACGCCGGCGTTCGCGGGCGAGCAACCAATCTGTGGTTCGGGTAAGGGGAATGGTGATAACAAGAAAGAGGATGGCGGCCCCAATGTAGGGAGTGAAGTTGGCGAATTTCGCTTTGTCGATTCCGGCTTGGCGCAGAATCTCGATTGGTCCGATCAAACTCACGAGGGCCACATCTTTTTGCAAACTCACTAGGTCGTTCATCAGCGGGGGAACAACCCGCCGAAGGGCCTGTGGTAACACAACGTGACGCATGGTTTGGGTGCTCGAAAGTCCAAGCGACCGCGCCGCCGCTCGTTGGCTTTCGTGCACGCTTTCAATCCCGGCTCGAAAAACCTCTGCCACATAAGCGCTATATGTGAGACCAAGAGCAACCGAACCCCACAGCAATGGACTGTTCCATGGGCGTTCGAGTCCGATTCCGGGAACGCCAAACCCAATTAGGTAGATCCACAAGATCACGGGAACTCCACGCATGACGTCCGTATATCCGATGACAAAAAGTCGCAGCGGAAACAGAGCCGGGTTGCGAGAGTTTCGGGCAACTGCGATGAGCAGCGCAGTAATCAAGATCGCGGGGGTTGTCCAAGCGAAGATCTTGATGTCAAGTACGAACGCGTGCATCAATCGAGGAAAGGAATCGACGAGCCGTTCCCAATTGAAAAAGGACTGCTTGACGCGATGCCAACGCGGCATTCGAGGGATGAAAACGACAAGTGCCGTAATGACAACGGCAGTACTCAGGGCAGCAATGGCCGATCCGCGCCGGCGCTGTCGTTGTTCGAACCTCTGTCGTTCGTTGTTAAGTTGCGTATTTCTACCTAGGTAAGCGATTAGCCGAGGCTAATGACTGGCGCATTGGTCTTGTCAGACAACCATGTTTTCTCAATATCGGCGAGCGTGCCGTTGTCCTTCAGAGACTGCAACGCAATGTTCACGCACTCCACCAATGGGTTGTCGAGATCGAAAACCAATCCGAATTGGTCGGCGGCGAATCCTTCGCTCGGAGGAAACTGACCAATGACAACCGAACCTTCGATTTCGACCGCGCTGATGTAAAACGCGGTTGGCAAGTCCACGACTATGGCGTCAATTTGGTTGGCTTCTAGAGCTGCCTTGGCCGCCGCATTGTCGTCGTAGACGTACGGCTCAGTCGTCGGCTTGATCACTGTGTTGATGAATTCGAGGCTTGTCGTGCCCGACTGCACGCCAAATTTGAGTCCCTGCACATCGGCAAGTGTCGTTGCTGCGGTAGCGGCCGAATCGGGAAATCCGACGATTGCCTGATTAGTCGTGTAATACGGATCACTGAAACTCACAGTTAGCTTGCGCTCATCGGTGATTGAGTATTGCTGAAGATTGAAGTCGAAGTTTTTTGCGCCCGGTTGAATTGCCTCGTCGAAACTAGTGCGTACCCACGACACGTTTTCATCTGAAAAGCCGAGTTCGCCAGCAACCGCATAAGCAACCGCGGCTTCGAAACCTTCTCCGCTCTCTGGTGCATCATTTTCCACCCACGGTGAAAATGCCGGAGTCCCAGTGCCAATCACGAGCGATCCATCATTTAGCAACTTCCCGGCGGTGCAATCGTTTCCGCCCGTGCCGGAGTTGCTGGAAGAATCGCCGTCTCCGCAGGCTGCAAGCACAAGTGCGCCGGCGCAGAGAGCGGCGATTACTGAGCGACGGCCAACTAGACGATTCGGTACATGGTTCATGACGGGGCCCTTCCTGGAACGAACTTGGAGTTAAGTTTCGGTCAGGCAAGGGTACATGGAAGCTTTCCCAGAACCAGTATGGATATCGGCTCCTTGACATTGAGACAGTTTTAGTCTTATTGTCTCAATGACATGTTGCACACGACTTCGCCCCCCAATCCGCAATTGAGCGAGATGGAATCGAGGATTTTGGATGCGACCAAAACGTGCATCGAGCGATGGGGAATGTCGCGATTCACCGTTAGCGATGTGTGTTTGGCGGCCGGTGTTTCGCGAGCAACGCTGTATCGGTTATTTCCGGGCGGCAAAGAAGTGCTTCTCGAAGCACTGCATGTGCGCGGCCTCGACGAATTTTTCGTCGCCCTGCTTCAACAAACACATGGCGCCGAAACACTAGAGCAACTACTCGTTCGGATCATTGTTGCGGCGACCAACGAGTTGCGCAACGATGAACATCTAGCCCTGATGCTGGCGACCGAGCCGGGAACTACTCTTACCCAGTTCACGGTGGCCGGGATGCCACGCATCGTGCGAGTTGCTTCTTCGTATCTCGTGTCGATGATTGCCGATTTTATTCCAAGAAACGAAGCCGATGAACTAGTTGAGGTATTGGCCAGGCTCGTGATCTCGTATTTCTTGGCTCCATCCGATCGGTTTGATTTTACGAATGAAGACAGTGTCACCAAGTTTCTGCGAACAAATCTAAATATCCGACAATTAGGAAAAAATACAATTCAATAACAAGACAGGGGAAGAGATGTCAATATCTGAAAAAGAGAATCAAGCACTAATTGGTCGCGATTTGATCAACGATGTTGAGGCAATCCTGAGCATTCCAATGACCGATCCGAACGAAATCGAGCATGTTGCCAAAAACAATGCCGATTCGATATTCACATGGGATTACTCACTGGCCCGACCCCCATTGCGAAAGCTGTATGAAAAGGCCAAGACCGGCCAATGGAATAGCACGACCGACATTCCATGGGAGACCGAGGTCGATATTGAAAAGACGATTGCCGCCGATCAAGCAGTGATCGGAACCGGAATCGATCCCGCATGGTATGCCGGCACCAAACTCGCCCTGTGGAGTGACAAGGAGTGGTTGGAATTCGGTATTCAAGGTCGCAAATGGCTGCTCTCGCAGTTTCTTCATGGCGAGCAGGGTGCCCTTATCTGCACGGCAAAAATTGTTGAAACCGTTCCGTGGTACGACGCCAAGTTGTATGCCAGCACACAAGTCGTCGACGAGGCGCGACACGTTGAGGTATTTGCTCGCTATCTGGACGAAAAAATGGGTGGCGGCTATCAAGTAAATGCTCACCTGGGATTGTTGCTTGATGACATCGTGGCCGATTCACGCTGGGACTTCACCTATCTCGGAATGCAAATTATGGTCGAGGGCTTGGCGCTGGCGGCGTTCGGGTTTCTCCATCAGCTGACGGCCGAACCACTCCTCAAGCAATTGCTGCGGTATGTGATGAGTGATGAGGCGCGCCACGTTGCGTTCGGGGTACTGAGCCTCAAAGAGGTGTACGACGGGATGAGCGATAAGGAAATGATGGATCGTCAGGAGTTCGCCTACGAAGCTGGCATTCGGATGCGGGATCGATTCCTGCAGCAAGAGGTGTGGGAGTACATGGGCGTCGACCCGAAGACCGTTATTCCACTCATTTTGAATGATCCGACCCGCCAAATGTTCCAGCAGATGCTGTTTTCGAAGATTGTGCCGAATTGCAAAAAACTCGGCCTGCTGGATCGAAACGACAAGTGGTTGCGCCGTCGCTACGAGGAAATGGGAGTGATCCAATTCGAAGACTGGGACAATACTGGCGACGACTATCTCAAATTTGAACTTGGCGCGGGGGAACCTGTTCCGACTCACTGACTAACATCGTCCTATGCCGCAATTCGGCCAGGTCCTCACTGCAATGGTCACACCGTTTGATTCAAACGGTGCTCTCGACTTGGACGGCGTTCGCCGGCTAGCCAAATGGTTGCAAGACAACGGCAACGACGGACTGGTGATCGGCGGCACCACCGGTGAGGCCCCGACGCTGAGCGACGACGAAAAGTTGGCGCTCTTCGCGGCCGCGGCCGAGGCGGTAACCATTCCGGTCATCGCCGGCACCGGCTCAAACGACACCGCCCATTCGGTCAATCTCACTAAACAGGCGTCCAAGTTGGGGATTGCGGGTATTTTGGTAGTTGGCCCGTACTACAACCGACCGTCGCAAGCGGGAATCGAAGCCCATATGCGCGCGGTCTGTGCCGCCACGAAGTTGCCCGTCGTCGTGTACGACATTCCGATTCGAACCGGTCGCAAAATATCCACGGCAACACTCGTGAAGTTGGCGACCGAAGTCGAGAATCTGGTCGCACTCAAAGATGCCGCCGGCAACCCAGGCGAAAGCGCCGCGCTCATGTCGCGGGTGCCCACAACCTTTGAGTTGTATAGCGGCGACGACAGTTTTACCTTGCCGCTCATGGCAATTGGTGCGGTAGGGGTTATTGGAGTGGCGACGCATTGGAGCGCCGTCGACCACCAGGAGATGTTCGCCTGCTGGGCAAAGGGGGACGCTCGCGGTGCCCGCAAAGTAAATGAGCGCTTGCTGGAAAGTTTTGCATTTGAAACCGGTGACGAGAATCCAAATCCCCTTCCTACGAAAGTGATGATGGGTGTGCTCGGATTGAGCGTTGGAGAAGCACGGCTGCCAATGGGACCTCCGTCGAAGGATCTGGAAGCGCGAGCCAAGCAAGTGCTTGAAAATTTGCGTCACGCTCGCAACATTCAAAAGTAATGGCTGCACCCGTTCGGATCGTCTTTCTAGGCGGGTTGGGGGAGATCGGGCGCAATTGCATGGTGGTCGAGCAAAACGACCGGCTCTTGCTCATCGATTGCGGCTTGATGTTTCCGAACGCCGACATGCACGGCATCGATCTAGTTCTTCCCGATTTCACCTGGCTACGGGCCAATTCGCAACGCATCGAAGCCTGTGTGGCAACACATGGTCACGAAGATCACGTGGGCGGGTTGCAATTTTTGCTGCGCGAGTTGTCGTTCCCAATTTATGGATCACCCGTAACTCTCGGATTGGCCCGACATCGAATCGAAGAGGCCGGACTTTTGGGAAAAACTGAGTTTATTAAAATCGTCGATAACGAGCGTCGCAAAATTGGACCTTTTGATGTCGAGTTCATTCCGGTGACGCACTCCGTGCCCCAAGCACATGCGATTGCGTTGCACACTCCGCAGGGCGTCATTGTCCATTCAGGCGACTTTAAGATCGACCTCACTCCGGTAGACGACCGCCGAACCGACCTTGCCCGACTCGGCGCTCTCGCCGCCGGCGATGGAATTCGATTGCTGATGTTGGACAGCACAAATGCAGAGGAGCGCGGATCGGCCCCATCCGAACGCACCGTTGGAGTCGTGCTTCGACAATTATTTTCGGAACACAAGCATCAGCGCATTATCACCGCAAGTTTTGCCAGCCACATTCATCGGGTGCAGCAAATCGCCGAGGCGGCCGTTGATGCCGGTCGAGTTGTGGCCACCCTGGGCCGATCGATGAACAACAACATGCGGCTTGCTCGTGACTTGGGACTGATCAAGTTACCCGATAAGAGCATCGTCGACATCGAGGAAATCGATGACTATCCACCCGAGAAGGTGTGTGTTATTTCCACGGGTTCACAGGGTGAGCCGATGGCCGCGCTTTCGTTGTTAGCACGAGGAGAAAACAAATTCGTCAAGGTCGGCCCGCAAGACACCGTCATTTTTTCCAGTCACGCCATACCCGGCAATGAAAGCAACGTGAATCGAGTCATCGACGGATTGCTTCGTGCGGGGGCCGAAGTGGTGCACTCGGGAATTGCCGATGTGCATGCCACGGGTCATGCCCAAGCAGAGGATCTCAAGATGTATTTATCGATTACCGAACCGGAGTGGTTTGTACCAATTCACGGTGAGTATCACCACATGGTGGCCAACGCGCACCTGGCTCGCGTGATGGGAGTTCCCGAACAGCGGATTGTCGTATGCGAGGACGGTGACGTCATCGAGATCACCGATGACGGCATCGAGCGAACCGATCGCGTCCCGGCCGGGATGCTCTACGTCGATGGAATCGTTGGCGATGTAGGCCACGGGGTTCTGCGAGACCGAAAGGTATTGGCCGAGGAAGGCGTGGTAGTCGTGGTGGTCACCGTGGATGTCGCCGCCGGCAAAGTGTTGGTCGGCCCGGAAGTAATTACGCGCGGTTGGGTGTATGCGCCAGAGGCGGAGGATCTCATCGACGAGGCGTGTCTGGCGGTATCGGTGGCCGTCGAGCGAGCACTAGGAAACGGGGCGCGTGATGTCGATGCTCTGGAAAAGGAAGTTCGACGCGCGGCCGGCAAGTTTGTTTCGGAACGGACAAAACGCCGCCCGATGATCGTGCCAGTTGTGATGGAGATGTAGACCTCCCGTTACAACCGTTTGCCCGATTCGACCATGCCCCAATTGGCTGTCACCCCATTGGTACGGTGGGAACATCGCAAATAAGCCCCGGCGGGGCTCTACGACTGTGCGCACCGCCAAAGGTCGCCGTCCAAAGATCGTTCGTAGCCATACTGCGGTCGATCCCGACGAACCCGTATATCAGCGACCGCCTCGGATTTCCCATATGCGCAACGCTCTCGCCGGGCGTGGACACGAATTTGGTGGCATTGCCCTGATTTGCATCGGCATATTGCTCTCGTTTTCAATTTATGTAACTATCGCCGGGCCCCTAGGTCGAGGGCTCAATTCATCGATGTCGTGGCTACTCGGGGTTGGGCGATTTGTACTGCCGATCATATGTATTACCGCCGGCGTCGCTTTTATCAGGCGCGCCGAAGTTCAGCACCGTGTCCGCCTCGCCTTTGGCTGGAGCATCGTCTGGGTGGCGATTCTCGGACTCATACATATTATTTGGGGAGCCAACGACATTCACGCCAATCTCGATGCGCTCGCCCGGGCCGGTGGATGGCTCGGCGCGCTCGTCGGAGAGCCACTCCGAGGAATGCTAAGTGGGATCGGGGCTACCGTCGTCTTGCTGGCCGTGATCATTGGCGGAGTGCTACTGATTACGGGCAAAACGCTGCCCGAATTGATCAAGCTCATTCGGGCATGGGTGAACGGAATGTCCGCAGGGCCGAACTCTGGAATTACCAGCGACGAATCGATTCGCGACGACTATTTCGATCAAGTTGGAAACGAAGTTGGCGAAAGCGAGCGCGGGTCACCCGTTTTCTACGACATTGACCTCGACGATGAGAATTTGCCTCGGCGAGAAAAACGCAAGTCAATAAGTCGGCGCGTTTCGCAGGGAACCGCCGGGCCAACATTTGCTCCCACCAAGGTTGTAAAGGGCGAAGCAATTCAGATGCCACTCGGTCCCGGTGCTCAAGCAAGCAGCTGGGCACTACCAACGCTGGACATGTTGTCGGTGACGCGACATGCCCAGGCAGACGAAATCCGGATTAGGCAACGTGGTGAAGTTCTCGTCGAGGCCCTGAAGGAACACGGAGTCGAGACCACATTGGTGGGCTTCACGCGCGGCCCAACGGTCACGCGCTACGAGTTATCACTCGGCGCTGGAGTCAAAGTTGCGCATGTGACCTCGCTGTCGCGAGACATTGCCTACACGATGGCGGCGACCGATGTGCGAATTCTTGCCCCGATTCCCGGGCGGTCAGCGATTGGCATCGAAGTTCCAAACGAGCAGCGAGAACTTGTGTCGCTCGGAGACCTCATGGATTCGCAGGAGGCACGCGGAGTCATGCATCCACTCGAGGTGGCAATTGGCAAGGACATTTCCGGTCATGCGTTATTCCTAAATATTGCCAACACTCCGCACCTACTCATCGCCGGAACGACTGGGGCAGGTAAATCGAGTGTGCTCAATTGCATCATCACCTCAATACTTGTGCGCTCAACTCCGGATCAGGTGCGACTTATTCTCATCGATCCAAAGCAAGTCGAAATGGCGCAATATGCGCGCCTCCCGCATCTACTTACCGCGCCCGTTACCAATCCTAAAAAAGCCGCCAATGCTCTTGGCTGGGCGGTTAAGGAAATGGAGCGACGGTACGACCGACTCGTGGAGGCCGGATTTCGCGATGTGATTGGTTACAACGCGGCATATGACCGAGGAGATCTCATCCCCGATGAATACTCGGATCGCACGTACGAGCGTTTTCCGTACATTCTCATCGTTGTAGATGAATTGAACGACCTAATGATGGTGGCGGCGCGCGATGTTGAAGACTGCATTACGCGAATCGCCCAAAAGGCACGGGCCGTAGGAATACACCTCATCGTTGCCACCCAGCGCCCGAGTGTCAATGTGATTACCGGAGTCATCAAAGCCAACATTCCCGCTCGAATGGCCTTTGCCTGCTCCAGCCTTACCGACAGCCGCGTCATATTGGATCAATCGGGAGCGGAAAAGCTAATTGGTAAGGGTGACATGTTGTTACTGCCGGGTAATACCTCGGTGTCTCAGCGTGTGCAGTCGGCGTGGGTGGAAGAGAGCGAAGTCCGCAAAATCGTTGGTCACTGGCGTCGTCAGGCTCCCGAAATCGTTTATGTCAGCGGAATTGAAAGCGAACATCCGACCAGCAGCTCGTCACTGGGCGGAACCACCGGAGATAGTGGAGATGATGAGTTGATGCGCCAGGCAATGGATCTCGTTGTCCGCACCCAGCAAGGCTCCACATCGATGCTGCAGCGTAAATTGAAAGTCGGCTTCGCCCGGGCGGGAAGAATTATGGATTTACTCGAATCTCGTGGCGTGGTCGGACCTAGCGAGGGCTCCAAACCCCGTGAGGTCCTGATGACCCTTGAAGAACTTGAGCAGTTGCAACGCGCCAGTTAGTGTCGGAAGCCTTATGGCGAAGTTTGTTGAGATTGCATCTGGATTGCGTTTCCCGGAAGGTCCAATTGCAATGCCGGACGGCAGTGTCGTGCTGGTCGAAATGTTTGGCAAGTGCATCACACGGATTCTGCCCGATGGAAGCAAGAAAATAATTGCCGAAATCGAGGGCGGTCCAAATGGAATCGCATTTGGACCAGACGGTGCGCTGTATCTGTGCAACAACGGCGGCTCATTTACCGAAGTTAACTTCGGGGAACTCACCTTGCCGGGACCGTTTACTCCGTCCAACTACATCGGGGGTCGGATCCAACGTGTCGATATTGACTCGGGAAAAGTAACCGAGTTGTATACCGAGTGCGACGGGCACAAGTTACGCGGCCCCAACGACCTTGTGTTTGACACAAGTGGTGGCATGTGGTTTACCGATCACGGAATACGACATGAACGTTCGGCCGATCTCACCGGTATTTATTACGCCAAGACTGATGGCTCTCTGATTCGCGAAGTGATTTTTCCGTCCGAAGCGCCAAATGGAATCGGACTCTCACCAGACGGGTCTACTTTGTACTGGGCCGAGACATTCACCGGGCGAGTATTGCGTGCCGCCATTACCGGACCGGGCGAGACCGCGCCCGTGTCGCCGGTTGATCCGACCGGATGTCTGTGCGGATTGCCCGGCTTGCAGTATTTGGATTCCCTCGCCGTCGATGGCGAGGGCAACGTTTGCGTGGCAACACTCATCAATGGTGGAATCACCGTCATTTCACCCCAAGGGGACATTCTTCAGCACATCGCCACTGGCGACCCGTTGACCACCAACATTTGCTTCGGTGGGATCGACAATAGAACCGCATACATCACACTTTCGGCTACCGGCAAACTCGTCTCGATGAACTGGCCGTACGAGGGCCTGCGACTCAACTACTGAGCCTCGGTAGGCTCAATGACCGTGCAACAACGGTTTTACATCGAGACATTGGGCTGTCCAAAAAACGACGTTGATTCCGACAAAATCGTGGGTCTGTTGCTTCGAGATGGACTCAGCGCCACGGATGACCCCTCGGTGGCCGACGTGGTCGTGGTGAACACGTGCGCATTCATTGAAGATGCGCGCAAAGAGAGCATCGATACCGTGCTCGCACTAGGTGCTCGTCGAAAGGACGGCGCCCGCCTAGTGGTCACCGGATGCATGGCCGAGAGATATGGCTCAGAACTCGCCGCGGCCATGCCCGAAGTTGATCAGGTCGCCGGATTTGGCGTCCCGGTCATGTTTGGGCGCAAATCGCTTGCTGTAACCAGTGCCAATATCCCAAGTTTCGACCTGCTCAATTTGCCTCGACCGCCATCAAGTTCGCCGTGGGCATATGTGAAGATCGCCGAAGGATGCGATCGCAGTTGCGGGTTTTGCGCCATTCCATCTTTTCGAGGTCCGCAACGGAGTCGAGACATCGAGTCAATCCTGCGCGAAGTCGATGAACTGGGCGCTCAGGAAATTGTTCTGGTGGCCCAAGATTTGGCCAGCTATGGCAAAGATCGCCCGGATGAGCTCGGTGCGGGATCGATAGTTCCACTTGTTCGCGCGGTGGCGGAAAAAGTTGAGCGCACGAGATTGTTGTACTTGTATCCCAGCGATCTCTCCGACGAACTGATCGAGGCGATTCTCGATACAGGAGTTGCCTATTTCGATCTCTCACTACAGCATGTGTCTAAATCCCACTTACGGCGAATGCGACGGTGGGGAGATGGCGAACGATTTCTCAAGCGCATAAACGACATTCGGTCGATCGAACCCGATGCGGCATTTCGGAGTAATTTCATTGTTGGATATCCGGGCGAAACCGAAGATGATCATGATCAACTCATGCAGTTTGTTACGCAGGCGCAATTGGACTGGTGTGGTTTCTTCACCTTCAGCCCGGAGGAAGGCACGTATGCCGTCGGACAACCGAACCCGGTTCCCGTCGGACTGATGAACCAGCGGATTGCCGAGTTGCGCGAGTTGCAAGACTCGATCACCGCGACTCGGCGCGACGAACTCATCGGCACAACCATGCGGGTGCTCGTGGACGAACGAGGTATTGCGCGTAGCCATCGTGAGGCGCCATCGATTGATGGAGTCGTTCATGTCGATCACTTGTTGGCAATCGGTACATTCCATGATGTAGAAATAGCCGACGCATTGGGCCCAGATTTGGTGGCCGTGGGCGCCGCTCCGTTTGACGATCGCGAATCGGGAGTTGGCAGTGCCAACTGATCCAAGCGCGATTCGCACATGGGCAAACGCGGTCACGGTAAGCCGACTGCTCGTCTCGCCCCTTCTATTTGCGGTGATCCCAAAGGACATGGGTGGTTCCTGGATTGCCACCGGCCTGTGGTTTGTCCTGTGTCTCAGCGACTTGATCGACGGAAACCTGGCCCGAAAATACGGGACCACGCGCAGCGGGGCGTTTCTCGACCCGCTCGCCGACAAAGTCCTCGTGCTGGGAGCCATGTTCACGCTGGTGAGCCATGGTGTCTTTAGCGTCTGGCCCGTGGCCATTATCGCGGTGCGTGAAATTGCGATCAGCGTGTACCGGGTGTTCGCTGGAGCCAAGGGTGTGAGCATGCCGGCCAGTCGCACAGCCAAATTGAAAACTCTAAGTCAACAAATGGCGGTCGGCTTTGCGGTGCTCCCACTTACGGCGGTCGACTTCACATTTACCTGGATGATCATGTTGTGGCTGGCAGTGGGGCTCACCGTTGTGAGCGGTACCCAGTACGTAATTCGAGCATTGCCGATTAGATCAAAGAGTAGATAGTCGTGAGATGCGACGTCGTAGCGGTTGGTACCGAGTTGTTGCTCGGTCAAATTGTCGACACCAATTCGGCCTGGCTGGGCGAGCAGTTGGCGCTAGCCGGAATCGACTCGTGCTTGCAGGTAAAAGTCGGCGACAATGTAGGTCGTGTGGTCGCCGCCCTGCGGTCCACGCTTTCCGATGCCGACGCCATCATCATCTGCGGTGGTCTCGGTCCTACCCATGACGACATCACTCGGGAAGCAATTGCCGAAGTCATGGGAGTAACTCTCGAATTTGATGACGAAATCGGTGCTGTGATCGCCGAAATGTTTGCCAGTCGCAATCGTCGAATGCCGGAGATCAATATGCGACAAGCCATGGTGCCCAAGGGTGCCACCATCATTCCCCAGCGACGAGGGACAGCGCCCGGCCTCATTTGTCCGGTGGGCGACAAGGTGATGTATGCGGTACCGGGCGTTCCACTCGAGCTGTACGAAATGTACGAGAGGGCTATTGTTCCCGACTTGCTGCGGCGTAGCGGCACGGTTGAAGCAATTGGCAGTCGAGTACTTCGCACATGGGGAAATAGCGAAAGCGGTCTCAACGAGCAACTATCGGCAGTCATCGCTGAACTCGAATCGATCGGAAATCCGACTCTGGCGTTCCTTGCAAGTGGTTGGGATGGCATCAAGGTGCGCCTCACCGCAAAGGCTCGCAGTCACGATGAAGTCGGGAAGATTCTCACTTCGTGGGAGGCAAAAGTCCGGGCGGTCGTTGGCGACATTGTCTTTGGCGTCGATGAGGACTCAATGGAATCGGTCGTCATCGACCTGCTTCGCGAGCGGGGGCTCACAATTGGTTTGGCCGAGTCGGTCACCGGGGGACTGGTCGCCGGGCGACTCACAAACATTCCGGGCGCTAGCGACGTGTTTCGCGGAGCGGTTGTGTCGTACTCGAGTGAGGTGAAGGTAGATCTCTTGGGCGTGCAAACGGGTCCCGTCGTGTCCGAGGCGGCGGCCATCGCGATGGCCCGGGGGGCGCGAAAGGTATTGGGCAGCGATGTTGGTCTCGCACTTACCGGCGTGGCCGGGCCGCAGGAACAGGATGGAAAGCCGGTCGGAACATTGTGTGTTGGGCTCGCCCTACCCGATGGAACAACTCAGTCGCGAACACTGCAATTGCCTGGGGCCCGAGACCAAATGCGACAGCTGGCTGTGATTAGCGCGCTCGATCTGTTGCGTCGATCTCTTCGCGAATTTCGAACTTGACCCACAGTCTGGCTGTTGCCCACCGCGAGCCGCACACAGTGACTCTTGGCCAAAGGCCCCAGAGCCTAGAATTGTCGTATGTCACGGTTCGGCGCGCTCATGTGCGTTGGCGCCATCACCCTGGGTGCATGTTCGGTTGACACTCCAGTCGTCTCACCGTCCACAACCGCCGAGCCCTCGACGTCAGTTCCAAACGAAGAATCCACCTCAACTCTAAGCCCGGCTACCACAGCCGTAACAACAACGGTGGCCCCCACTTCGGTTCCCGAGACCACGATCGCCCCCACAGATGAAATGTGCATCAAGGTCTTGCAATGCCAGTTCGCCAATCTGATTGGGTTTGATTTTTCCAATCTCAAACTCGATTTCGTCGATTTCAGCGTCGCCAGCCTCGGGGGCGCCAAGTTCGTTCGGGCAAG
This sequence comes from Ilumatobacteraceae bacterium, assembly GCA_046716325.1. Lineage (GTDB taxonomy): Bacteria > Actinomycetota > Acidimicrobiia > Acidimicrobiales > Ilumatobacteraceae > UBA3006. The sequence goes on from JBKJXI010000090.1 coordinate 17,143, forward strand.
TCTTAAACAGGCATCGTTCATCCGTGCCGATCTCGCCAGGGTCGACTTCACCGGCGCCAATCTCACCAGTGTCAATTTCACCGCCGCCATACTGGCCGGTGCCGATCTTACGAATGCCAATCTCACGAACACCGTCATATGTGGGGTGGATCTGGAGACCGTTATCGGGATTACCGAAAAACAACTTGGAGAAGTCCAGGTGTACCGCGAAAAGGGTAATCGCTACTGTCCGTAGCAATGATCTATTCCGACCCTCCGTTGAGAACCGCGTGACGCACACCGTCCAACGTGCCGCCAGTCGGATTCCTCAGCCGTGGCGTAATGGAATGGGAGTGCAATACGAAGTCACCGCCGACGGGCCGCTGCCCGATGGCTGGTCGTGGCGACTTTCGACCGCCGACATCACCCACGACGCGCCTTTTTCGGTATTTGAGGGAGTGACCCGCGAATTCTGCGTCGCAATTGGCAATGGCGTCATTCTCACCATTGATGGGGCCGCGCACGAATGTGGCCCACGATCAATAGTGACCTTTGACGGCGGGTCATCGGTTCAGGCCGCGATCGTCGATGGGCCAACCAAGGACGTCAATCTGATGCGCAAGACCGGCTCGCCCACCTTGCACTTATCGGTTCACGATGCCGGAGGCAGATTGGACGGAGCCCAAGCACTCGTGGCGTTAGGCGGAGGTGCCACCGTGAGAGTTGACACCGACATAATTCAATTGGGCGAACTGGACGCGGTTTTAGATACTGCTCAGAGCGCCGTCGTCGTACTCGAAGGTTCGGTCGTGGCGGTTCGCTGAGCGCGGCCGTGTCAATACGGGCCATATTCCGTATGCCTCACAGACTTTGCCGCTGCCGAAAATGTGACATCCACCACTTATGAGACGGAACGGCGTAAGTTCGAAATAGCAGGAAATTCCTGCAGGAATGAGGAGAAAATTCATGTACGTACTCGGTGCACTATTACTTTTGGCGGTGCTGCTTGGCGCGGTTACCCACGTCGTCAACTCAATATTCAGCACATTTGGACTTTCCGGTTCAATCGGGAAAATTCCAATCATTGGCGCCAATTGGAGCCTTGTCATCAGCATCTTGATGATGTGGTTGCTCGACATCAACGTCATCGGCGGATGGATTCCAGGAACAGGCGACTGGGAAGACTGGATTGTCATCGTTGCCAACGGCGCGGTGGTATTCGGAATGGTTCCAGTCAAGGATGCAGTAATTTCGATGGTAAATAGGGGTCTCAGGGCGTAAGCCTTCCCTCGAAAACGAACAAAGACAAGGGGCCATCGGGAAACCGGTGGTCCCTTGCGTTTACCGGTTATCGGCGATCTGATGTTGGATCGTGCTTGCCATAGCCTGATGTGAATGCCGACAGTCGTCGTTCTCTCGCATCGAAATGTTGCCCATGAACTCGGACACCTCGAGCCCTGGCTAGATCGACACGGTTTTGAAGTTCAGCGCGTATTTCGAGAAGACCGACCAGCACTCGACGAAGCGGATCTACTAATCGTGCTGGGTTCGCCAGATTCGGTCGCTAGCGACTACTGCTCACCGCCAGCCGCTGCCGAAATCGCAGCGGTAGGCGGGTGGATCGAGCGCGACCGACCATATTTGGGTATCTGCTTTGGCTCCCAGGTGCTTGCCAGGGCGCTTGGAGGGAGCGTTCGGCGAATGACCGACAAGTACTGTGTGTACACCCCAATGACCCCGACGAGCCAGGCTCCGCACTCGGTGGGAGGTTCCTGGGCTTTATGGCACGAAGACGCAATCTCGGTTCCAGAGAGCGCGACCGTGTTGGCCACAATGCCGCATGCCGACACGGTGTTCGCGCAGGATTCGGCTTGGGGGATTCAGCCTCACATTGAGTTCACTCCCGACATTGCGGCTCGGCTTGCTCGAGCGGTAAATCTCCCCACCGAGCAATGGGAACCGATGTATCTAGCTATGAAAGAGGACGAGCTCGACTTAGCCGAACGATCCGGACTGTTACTCGACTCATTTTGGTCAAGCGTCAACTCACTTGTCAACGAAAATGCGCAAGCCAAGCGGCGACGATGACATCTGGATCCTTTCCCGGCGACGCATTTGCGGATGTCTTGGTGGCCAACCGAGATTTCGCCAGAAATTTCGTTGATTCTGGACTTGCCGGGACCGCTCGCCGCGGGCTGGCAATTATCACATGCATGGATTCGCGGATCAATCCTCTTGCCATCGTTGGGATGTCGGCGGGCGATGTAAAGATTTTGCGCAATGCGGGCGCCCGAGTTACCGACGATGTGTTGCGCACGCTTGTGCTGGCCACATATCTATTGGGCGTGAACCGGGTTCTTGTAATGCCGCACACCGACTGTCGAATGACGCAAGACGACGATTCCGCCATTCACGACATGATCGCAAAAGGACACGGCGTCGATACCCGTAGCCTCGAGTTTCGAACCGTTGCAGATCAGCGCGAGGCTCTCGCATCAGACATTGAGCGAATTAACTCGTTTGCCTATCTGCCAAAAGACATCGTCGTGGCCGGTGCGATCTACGATGTGCATTCTGGGGTGTTAGAACCGATCAATTGTTAGATGTCAAAAGTCTCGTAAACATCGACGTATCCACCGGACGCAATTATTGGGCAGCCCTTCGCCAGCTCGGCAGCCGCAGCAAGGTCGTTTGCCTTGATCAGTGAATATCCGCCGAGATTTGAAACCCCGCCGTCACTGACACCTTTGCCACTCACTGACTTAGCCGGGCCAAATGGATTACCACCATCTACAACCGCTTCACCCAATGATCCGAACCAGGACATCCAAGCGTCCATAACTTCCTTCTGCGCTGTCTCAGACTCCGGCATTGTTCCGCCGCCACTATACGAAAAGTGATACATAGGCATGTTGGCCAACCTTTCAATCTTGTTGTGGTGGAAGTGAATGTAATGCCGCCGACAACGATTCCGCAAGAGGAGGCCCTGGGAGTGATCGCGGCTCACATGCAAATTCTAAATACGCGGATACCTATAGTGGACTCATGAAATCCGGAATAGATCGTTTAGACGAGGGTGTACTGGCCGCAATCGGGAATA
>JBKJXI010000091.1:0-3357 GCA_046716325.1 Ilumatobacteraceae bacterium
CCTCGCCCGCGGACTTGAAGTAATCAAAGCCTTTTCGATGTCTACTCCCGTCATGACATCCGCACAGGTGGCCGCAAAAACCGGACTTGCTCGGCCTACTGCGCACCGACTGTTACTCACATTGCAATCCTTGGGATACGTTCGAAATGATCCTGCCGGTTTTTCCCTTACACCGCGAGTAGTGGATCTAGGAATGGCGTATATCTCGGCGCGCGGGATGTGGGAAATCGCGCGACCACATATGGAAGAGCTGGTCAAGGTCACAGACCAATGCTGCTCGCTCTCACAACTTATCGAAGCCGATACCGTCTTGGTCGGCGGGGTCACCACTCCCAAAGTTCTGACATTCACGATGAGTGTTGGAACCCGTAGTCCTGTCCGCAGCACGTCGATGGGTGATGTGTTGCTTGCCGATCTCAGTGAAGATGAGTTGCGACGCACGCTTTCCATGCCATCTCACGCGCCTATGAGCGCCAGGACGAGTCGAACCGATGAGGAATTTTCGGTCATCTTGCCCCAAGTTCGACGCCAGGGGTATGCGATCAGCGACGAGCGCCTTTCGCTTGGAATTCGGGTGATTTCAGTCCCGGTTGTTGATCGCAACGGACGTACCGCGGCGTCCTTGAACACGCCAGCACTTGTTTCTGAGGTAACGGTCGATCAGCTGCGCGATGATTATCTGCCGCTGTTACTTGTGACGGCCGGCAAGATCAGCGTTGACCTGGCGAAATTCAACGAACTTCCAGTAGCGATAATCGATCCTGCCGACGACATGCAGACCCACCTTTCGCAATCGCAATAATTGCGCTCGGCTATGAAAATAGACGGTGGAATTTCGCTCAACTTGGACAACTCCGGATCTTCGGCGCGCGAACTTGAAGAAGCCGGTTACAGCGGTGGATGGACGGCAGAGACCGCTCATGATCCATTCTTTCCGCTGCTGCTTGCCGCCGAACACACGACGAAGATCGATCTTGGGACTTCAATCGCGGTGGCATTCGCCCGCAGTCCGATGACCCTGGCGAATATTGGTTGGGACATCCAGTCATTTTCACGCGGCCGATTTATCTTGGGTCTCGGAAGTCAGATCAAGCCTCACATCACCAAGCGATTCAGTATGGAGTGGGGTCAACCGGCGGCACGGATGCGAGAAATGGTGCTGGCGATCAGGGCTATCTGGGACACCTGGATGACCGGATCCCCGCTGGAGTTTCGCGGAGAATTTTATCGACACACACTGATGACACCGTTTTTCACCCCCGACCGAAGCGACAACAGCGAATGGGGAATACCCCGCATCTTTCTTGCAGCCGTTGGAGCACTAATGACAGAAGTTGCCGGCGAGGTGTGCGACGGGTTCATCTGCCATGGCTTTACCACCGAGCGCTACCTGCGGGAAATCACTCTCCCCGCCCTGCGGACAGGACGGGCCAAGGCAGGCAAGACTTTGGATGGATTTGAGATCGTCGGTCCAAGTTTTGTGGTTACCGGTGCCTCCTTGTCCGAGATCGAGGCGGCGGCCATTGCGACCAAGCAACAAATCGCGTTCTACGGCTCGACACCCTCCTACCGCGGGGTACTGGAGCTACATGGGTGGAACGACGTCCACGCTCAACTAAATGCAATGTCCAAGCAAGGAAAGTGGAAATCGATGGGCGAACTGATCAGCGACGAGATGTTGAACACATTTGCGGTCGTTGGCGAGCCGGAGCAAATTGCGCCGGAACTCCACAAACGCTACGGCGATGTCATTCAACGAATGAGTTTCTACGCCCCATACAAGAGCGACCCACAGCGTTGGAAAAAAGTGCTGGCCGACATGAAGTCTTCCTAGTTCGTCCCTTCGAGTCCATGCAACCAAGCCTGGACATTGAACCCGAGAGCGTTGATGTCATAGCCGCCCTCCTGCAGGACTACGGTCGGCAATCCTAGGCTCCGCACCAAGGCACCCGAACGAAGAAATCCGTCCGTGGTGAGCGATAAATCAGAAATTGGGTCGGTAACAAAGGTATCGAGACCGAGGGAAACGATGAGTAACGAAGGTTTGAACGCCACAATTGATTCACACACCGTGGCCAAAGCCGAAAGATAGTGGTCGTCGTCGGTTCGAGCCGCGAGTGGAATATTCGTCGTGCTTCCCAATCCGCGCCCCGTGCCGGTTTCATCGGCGTAGCCGGTCACATACGGATATGCCCGACGGGGATCGCCATGCAGTGATACATACTGCACATCGTCGCGGGAGTAGAAAATCTGCTGTGTTCCATTGCCGTGGTGGTAGTCCACATCCAAGATGGTGACTTTTGATGCGGTAGTAGTGGCGACATGATGGGCCGAAATTGCAGCATTGTTAAAAAAGCAATAGCCGCCGTACAAATCCGAAGTCGCATGATGTCCTGGCGGCCTACAAAGCCCATACGATGCGTGCTCGCCATTTAACACGAGTTCGGTGGCGCTGAGCGCGGTATTTACTGCGCCGCGAGCGGCCTCATAACTTCCTTGTGTGAGGGGTGTCGTGGTTTCAAAACACCACCACCCAAGTTTTCCGTTGATGGCTTCGGGTTCGACGCCAAGGCGCATCCCATCTCGCAACGATGACCGATAGAAAAAGTCGGGAACTACTTCCCGTCTCGGAGCAACATCTCGCTGATAATCGGACCAGGCTGTGGATAGAAAGCGCGACAGGCCCGGGTTGTGCACGGCATCAATCGGAGCTGTCCCCCACTCGGTCGGGGACAGCATTGTCATCGACTCATCGGCAACTAAAACCTCGCGAATAGCTTCGCCCCGACCGGAATGCTCGAATGGCGAGTGCGCCGTTGACTTCTCCATCTCGACTTGAGGATTGTGCAGCAAGTGAGTCGCTGAATAGACGACTTTCATGTCAGGCAGTTTCCGAGATCAATCGATCCATAATCGCGAAGGCTACTCGCGTGAAATCTCGCGCAGATCATAGGTTTCGATGACGTCACCCTGCTTGAGATCCTGGAAGTCGGACAGGCCAATTCCGCACTCGAAACCTTCCCTGACCTCGCGCGCATCTTCCTTGAAGCGGCGCAACGACGAAATCGAACCCTTCCAGATAATCACGCCGTCGCGTAGGAAGCGGACCTTGGACCCGCGCGTAATAACGCCCGAGCGAACAAAGCAACCGGCGATCGCACCGATTTTTGGCGCACGGAAGAGCTCTCGAACTTCTGCCTCGCCGGTAACGATTTCTTCGAACTCCGGCTTGAGCATGCCTTTCATGGCTTTTTCGATATCTTCGATGAGTTTGTAGATGATCTCGTAGGTGCGGATCTCGACGCCATCGGCCTCGGCCAGTTCACGCACCTTGCGATCGGGACGAACATTGAATCC
>JBKJXI010000092.1:0-2848 GCA_046716325.1 Ilumatobacteraceae bacterium
CGTGCCTATCGAGTGAATCCCACATCTCGTGCAACATCTAGCCCAGTCACGCTTTTCATTAGCGACCCCAGCTATGCCCAGGAAATATCAGGCGCGCACGAAAAACCGGTTCTTGACGCCTATCGAATCGCCGCCGAGGTGATAGCCGAGCGCGATGAAATCGTTGCCGCAAATGGTGATCCAACCGTTCGACACAAGGTGCTGTCCACCAATACCGGCGATGTGCAGGATCCAGTTCTTATGGGTCGGCTTGCCGTGGCGCTGGATCATGCCCCACAACTCGTGCTGACGGGTCTGAGTGATGTGCAGATTGCCGGCATCGAAGCCACCGCGATCAATTTGCCGCGAACAACTCGAGTGGATCTGATCCACACGAGAGACACTTTGGCAACTTTGCTTCGGGAGATCCAATCAACTTCGACAATGTTGTCCCCGGGCTCGCCCCAACTGCTGGAATGGCCGGCCTTAGTGGCGGTCGCGTCGTCCGACACACTTTCATCCGACGACTTTGACCGTTACGTTGCGGCGATTCGTTCCAAGTTGCGCGCCTTGCGTACATCGATCAAGGTTCCCGAGTCGATTACATTCACGCTTACCGGCAAGGAGAGCAACCTGCGCCTACAACTTCACAACGCCGCACTCCAGCCGCTCACCGTCGTCGTCGACTTAGTCAGCGCCAAGTTGCAGTTTCCGTCCGGTTCTCAACTGGTGACAATCCCTTCCGAATCTGCCTATGACCTCGTGGTACCTGTCGTGGCTCGAGCCAATGGCACGTTTCCGATTGAAGTAGTTCTCCATACTCCCGATGGATCGACACAGGTAGGCAAGAGAATTCAGCTATCCGCGCGGGTACGTGCCTTGGCCGGACTTGGTCAGTTGGTCACTGGCACGGCGGTCCTGATTTTAATTGTGTGGTGGGCGACTCACGCTCGCCGCAACCGTCGCAATGAATCGATGGGTAAGCATCCAGCAGTACGATAAAAGTTATGACAATCCGCGTTGTGACCGACAGTGCGTGCGACCTTCCAAATGAAGTTGCCCTGTTGCACTCAATAACAATTGTTCCCCTTTCGATCCGATTTGGTGCGAACGAATACATCGATCGTGTGGATCTCACCACCGAACAATTTTGGGAGAAATGCGCCGCATCAGCGGAGTTGCCTGAGACAGCCGCTCCATCTCCTGGGCAATTTGAGACTGCTTTCCGACAGCTTGCCGCAACGGGTGCTAGCGGAATCGTCGTCATCTCGCTTTCATCGGAGCTATCGGCAACGATGCAGAGCGCCGAGGTAGCGGCCAAGTCCCTCGTCGGCACGATTCCCATTCGCGTCATTGATTCTCGCTCCGCGTCCATGGGGGAAGGAATCGCTGCGGTTTCCTGCGCAAAACTGGCCAACAGTGGCGGGACTTTGGACCAGGTGGCCGACATGGCCATCGACCTTGCCGGCCGGACAAAGGTGTGGGCAGCCTTAGACAACCTAGATGCACTAAAAAAAGGCGGTCGCATCGGCGGTGCAAAGGCGCTTCTCGCCTCTGCACTTTCAATCAAGCCGATCATCGCGATCATCGACGGAAAAGTGGCTGAGGGTGGTCGACAACGCACGCGAAGCAAGGCGATTGCATTTCTGATCGACAAGGTTCGTGAAGCTGGCCCAATTGAGCACTTGGCAGTGCTGCAGGCCCAGTGTGTAGACACCGACATTCTTTTGAATGGGCTGAGGGAATTTTATTCGGGCGACATCGTGGTCGGCGACATTGGTGCTGTCATTGGGTCTCATGCCGGTTCGGGCACAATTGGAGTCGGGTTCGTCGTCGCAAAATAGTTAAAGCTCGTATCCACAAAACAAGAGGGTCGTTCGCACTAGCGTCGCGTCTCAGCGATGTCCATTGAAAGCACTCTTCCCGAATTGATTGGTGGTCGCTACCACTTAGAGCGTCAAATTGCCCGTGGAGGAATGGCCGAGGTGTGGTTGGCAACCGACACTTTCTTGACACGAGAAGTGGCCGTCAAACTTCTCAAACCTCATTTGGCGGATGACCCCGTGGTTACCGAACGATTTCGCCGCGAAGCCGTCGCCTGTGCCGGTCTCGACCATCCCAATATTGTGGCCGTGTACGACTGCTTCGAACATAACGCTCGACAAGCCGTGGTGATGCAATATGTCCCGGGCAAGAGCCTGCGCGAGATTCTCGATCGACGTCAGCGACTTGGCCCCGAACTAACCACACATATAGGTGCGTCTATTGCTGCTGGGTTGGACGCGGCACATCGCGCTGGATACGTACACCGTGATGTCAAACCGGGGAATATTCTGCTCACACCAGATGGTCGATGCTTATTGACCGACTTTGGAATCGCCAAGGCGCTGATTGCAACTGGTGAAGACCTCACCAACGACAACATCATGATGGGTACCGCAAAATACCTCTCACCCGAGTTGGTACGCGGAAAGCCACTAGACGGGCGGGCAGACCTATACGGTCTGGGACTTGTCCTATACGAATGCTTGGCCGGTCGGGTACCTTTCATCGGCGAAACCGACGCCGACACCGCACTTGCCAGACTGCAGCGAGAGCCGACAGACCTGGGGCGATTAAGACCTTCGTTATCTCCAGCGTTGATCAAAGTTGTTCACAAATTGCTGGCTCGGAATCCCGACCATCGCTTTGCCACGGGAGCCGAAACACGAGCCGCTCTCATTAGTGCCGGTAGCGGACAGCACGATCACACCACCTCGATTACTCCGCCATCGGGATTTACGACAGTACCCCCATCGGCAATAACGGCGACTCAGCGGGTCAGCACTTCTCCGAACTCCAATCGGGGTCGAATTCCTGGCGAGCCGAC
>JBKJXI010000093.1:0-14365 GCA_046716325.1 Ilumatobacteraceae bacterium
TTGATCAAGTTACTCATGCTCACGATGTGTGCGACACATCCCACAAGTGATGAATTGGATCGTGCAACAGGTACCGACCAAAGGAATCGACGGTGAAAGTGGCACCGTCACTTCGTAGGCCGGCGCGCGACCACTGGGCGCCGGACACAGACTCGAAGTGTTCGGCAAGTCGATTGGCTGCCTCCGTCAGCTGGCGTCGAACGACGAGCGGGTCTTGCAGGTCGTATCTTTCGGCGACTGCGGTGGCGTCCTGATCCCAGTTGGCGAACATTGGTACATCTTCGGTGAGCATCCGATCAAGGCGTACATCGAAAAGTGAAAAGACATCGCGTACATGACAGGCGTACTCCAACCCAGACCACACGCTCGGAGATGGGCGCTTGTTGACTTGGGGGTGTATCAAAATCGCTTCCCACTGGGTGGCGATGTCACGCAATTGGGTACCGATGCTATGTGGCACAACCTGTTGAGAGTCGAACGCGCAATCTGGACACGGTCTCTCCAAAACCCAAGTCCAATTTTTGTTGTCCGGAACAATACTCATTTTGATGTCCTTAGTTCGGCCATGGAAAGCGCCTCAACAAGTGTGCCCGCAGGCTGAATGATAAGACCAGCATGTAACGATTCGCTGCTTGCCGGCACGATCGCACGAGTGAATCCGAGTCGCGCCGCTTCGGCCAGTCGCCGGGACATTTGACCAACTTGACGAACCTCGCCCCCAAGTCCGACCTCACCGCAGACCACCAAATCGGCCGGAATGGGGGTGTTTGTTGCCGCCGAGACGAGAGCCATGCACAGACCCAGATCTCCGCCGGGTTCGGCGAGTCTGACGCCCCCAACTACCGACGCATACACCTCATGTTGGGCAAATCCGATTTGAGCACGACGCTCGAGCACGGCAAGCAGCATTGCCAGTCGGCCGGGATCTAGACCTTGCGCGGATCTACGCGGAGGGACACTGTTGCCCGTCGGGTTGGTGAGCGCCTGTACTTCCACTAGCAGTGGACGCTGACCTTCAAGTGTTGGAACCACGACAGAGCCTGCAATCCCAGATCGCCGGTCGGCAAGAAACATCTTGCTGGCATCCGGTACGCCGACCAATCCGTTCTCGGTCATTTCGAATAACCCGAGTTCGTTGGTCGATCCGAATCGATGTTTAGTTGCCCGCATCAAGCGCAACGCGTGATGTCGTTCACCTTCGAATGACAAGACGGTGTCGACGATGTGCTCGAGCACTCGCGGACCGGCCAATCCACCTTCCTTTGTTACATGTCCAACCAGGATGGTCGGGAGATTTCGATACTTGGCCTCTTGGACGAACCGATGTGCGCATCCGCGTACCTGCACCACCGATCCGGGGGAAGATCCTAGTTGTGGGTCTGCGACAGCCTGGATGCTGTCGATGACGAGTAGATCTGGTTTCACCCGATCGATCGCCTTGAAAATGTTGGACATCGACATTTCTGAAAGCAGCCAAAGGTCATCTTTGACGGCTTTGAGTCGTTCCGCTCGGAGGCGAACCTGCTGGGTGCTTTCTTCGGCCGTGACATACAGCGTGCGTTGGGGCCACGCGGAGAGCAATTGCAATAGCAAGGTTGACTTGCCGATTCCGGGTTCTCCGCCGAGAAGAGTGACCGATCCGGGGACGAGCCCACCGCCCAACACGCGATCTAACTCGGCGATTCCGGTGAGCTGAGGTTGTCCAAGACCGGGATCGAGATTGCCAATGAGTTGCGCCTCACCGGCCGGGAGGAGGGACATCCCGACGGCAATCGATGTCTCATGCATAGGTTCTTCGAGCTCTTCCACAAGAGAATTCCAGGCACCACAAGAATCACACTTTCCACCCCATTTGTAATGGGGTGAACCACATTCGGTGCAGTTGTAGACGGTACGCAGTTTGGCCATCTGCGTCAGGTTACGCCGTGGGTGTTCGGCGTCCGCGCCTAAAACGGGTTAGCGCAACAAAAGCAGAAAATGCCAGTACACCGAGCACCCAAGTGATGAGTCCAACGAAGAAAATTGGGGCGAAGATCCTGGCAACCGTGGATTTCACAGCGGTATTTTGGGCAATGGTTGTCACCAATTGAGAACTTCCATCGAAACTCACCGTCCACTGCGAGTACCCAAGGGTATTTACTCCTGTAGTCGACTCGATCGAACCAGGCAAAAAAGCGCGGAATTCGATACCCACAGCCTGGCCAATATCTAACTCAGAGTTGGCCAGGGTGGCGGCATACGGAGAGGCGCCGATTGTGTTTAGAAGGGCAGGATCAGCGAACGCGTCGAGGCCTCCGTTTACCTCCAGATTTCCTGTGAGCGTCCAAGTGGAGTCGGTATCTTTTCCGCTGCGTACCAAGTGCATTTCCTTGAATGGTCCGAACTCGCCACTCAGCTGCGACATAAGAAGCGTTGCTTCGGCGGGTGTTGCAAAAATGTGCGTCGTGCTCAGTTGCAATCCGCCATCAGCAGTGGGCAATGGGTCTGAGACGATCCAGCCCGCTGCCTTGACATCGTCAAAGTTCAAATCATCCACGAGACCTGGGGCTTGGGCAACCACCTCGGCATCCGCGGTGGTGATAACACTCAAGGTTCCCGAGCCGTTTTCATTGACATCAAGCGTGACTACGGTGTCAACGCGACAGGCACTTAGCACGACAACGAAGAACGCAAGACAAAGAATCGCACGAAGACTTGGAGGCGATATGCGCGCCCGCGCGCAAAATGTCACTCGGTGGTTGCGGTGGTACCGTCGCCAGCGCCGGCAAGCTCGATCGCTGCTGGAGGTTCAAAACCCTCTACGGCGTCGAACTTCATGCGCAATTCACCAACATTTTCGGGGTCGTCTTCCGTGCTTACAACGACGATCTCTCCAGCGGTGAATTCCTTGAGGAGCAGTTTTTCCGAGAGCGGATCCTCCACAAGCCTTTGCAACGCCCTTCGCAACGGTCGAGCGCCGAGCTGTGGATCGTATCCGCGCTTAGCAAGCAATTCTTTGGCTCCTTGAGTGAGTTCGAGTCCGAGCCCCAATCCTTCCAGCTGAGAGACCAGTCGTTTGCTCATCAGATCGACCATCTGAACAACTTCGTCTAGACCGAGTTCATGGAAGACGATGACCTCATCGATGCGGTTGAGGAACTCGGGACGGAAGTTCACCTTGAGCGCTTCGTTTACCTTCTCACGCATGCGTATATATGACAGAGCCTCATCGGACTTGCCGAATCCGACGTTGGCCTTGCGCAGATCTTGCGTGCCGAGGTTTGAGGTCATGATGATGACGGTGTTGCGGAAATCGGTTGTGCGACCCTGTGCATCGGTGAGTCGTCCTTCTTCGAGAATTTGCAGCAGAGTATTGAACACATCTGGGTGCGCTTTTTCGATCTCATCGAATAGCACGACGGAAAATGGTTTGCGTCGCACCGCCTCGGTGAGTTGCCCGCCCTCTTCGTAGCCGACATATCCAGGAGGCGAACCGACGAGGCGACTTACGGTGTGCTTTTCCATGTACTCACTCATGTCCAGTGAAATCAGCGCGTCATCATTGCCGAACAGGAAGTGAGCGAGAGTCTTGGCCAACTCGGTCTTGCCGACACCGGTTGGTCCGAGGAAGATAAACGAACCGCTTGGCCGCCTTGGGTCCTTGAGGCCGGCGCGTGTACGACGAATGCTCTGGCTGACGGCCTTGATCGCGTCATCTTGACTGATGATGCGCTTGTGCAACTCCGTTTCCATGCTCAGCAGTTTTGCGGTTTCCTCTTCGGTGAGCTTGTACACGGGTATGCCAGTCCACAGGCTCAAAACCTCGGCGATCGCCTCCTCGTTGACTTCATCGAACAGATCGATGCCCTGGGCCTTGACTTCGGCCTCCTTTTGCATCCGCTCTTCGAGCAACGCGCGTTCTTGGTCACGAAGACGACCGGCTTCCTCAAAGCGCTGTTCCTCAACCGCCTTTTTCTTGGCCTCCTGCACCTGCGAAATTCTGTTTTCGACTTCCTTGAGATCGGGTGGGGTGTGCATGCGCTTGATACGCAGTCGACTGCCGGCCTCGTCGATGAGGTCAATCGCCTTGTCGGGAAGGAATCGGTCGGATATGTATCGCTCGGCCAAGTTGGCCGCCGCGACCAGGGCCTGATCGGTGATGGTGACATGGTGGTGGGTTTCGTACTTGTCGCGAATACCTTTGAGGATCTCAATTGTGTGAGCAACATTGGGCTCTTCGACCTTCACCGGTTGGAAGCGACGCTCAAGGGCCGCATCCTTTTCGAAGTGCTTGCGGAACTCATCGAGCGTGGTTGCGCCAATTGTCTGCAATTCGCCACGGGCGAGCATGGGCTTGAGGATTGATGCCGCATCAATTGCACCTTCGGCTGCGCCGGCACCCACCAACGTATGAATTTCATCAATGAACAAGATGATGTCACCGCGAGTTCTGATTTCTTTCAAGACCTTCTTTAGTCGTTCTTCAAAATCTCCGCGGTAACGACTGCCGGCCACAAGCGCACCCAGGTCAAGGGTGTACAACTGCTTATTGGCGAGAGTCTCGGGGATATCTCCGCGTACTATTTTTTGCGCCAAACCTTCGACGATCGCTGTCTTGCCTACACCCGGCTCACCGATGAGTACGGGATTATTCTTGGTTCGACGGGACAGAATTTGCATTACTCGTTCCATCTCGTTGTGTCGCCCAATCACGGGGTCAAGTTTGTTGTCCCGAGCAAGCTGGGTGAGGTTTCTCCCAAACTGGTCAAGAATTTGGCTGCTACCTTTTTCTGGCTGTTCTTCTTTTGCGCCAACTGGCTGACCTTCCCCTTTACCGGCCGGACCCTGGTAGCCGGACAACAATTGAATGACTTGTTGGCGAACCCGGCTGAGGTCGGCGCCCAACTTGACGAGCACCTGAGCGGCCACTCCCTCGCCTTCGCGAATGAGCCCCAGCAAAATGTGCTCGGTTCCGATGTAGTTATGACCGAGCTGTAGGGCCTCGCGCAATGAAAGTTCGAGGACCTTCTTGGCGCGGGGTGTAAACGGGATGTGTCCCGACGGCGAAGAACCGCCTTGTCCAATGATTTCCTCCACCTGGGCACGCACGGCTTCGAGCGAAATGTTTAGCGATTCAAGTGCCTTGGCGGCGACGCCCTCACCCTCGTGGATGAGACCTAGCAATATGTGTTCGGTACCAATGTAGGAGTGATTGAGCAGGCGGGCTTCCTCCTGCGCCAGAACTACGACCCTGCGGGCCCTATCGGTAAAGCGTTCGAACACTTTATAGACCGCCTTTTTTCGATTGCGAACCTTTAGATAAGTGTATCCGCGTGATTACCGCTCACAATGTTGTTAACGGACTCCGTCACTGAATCGATCGTCGTTTCGCCCCACAAACTGCCTAGCCTTACGACATGGCTCTGGCCTCGCCGCTGATGGATTTGCCGTGCATGGACACAGACCGTGACCGAGTCGAGGCGGCTCTCATTGCCGCAGTTCGAACGCGGGATGCCTATCTCACTGAAATTGCTTCGCACCTTATTACTGCCGGCGGCAAGCGACTGCGACCTGTGATGACACTTGCTGCCGCCCAAGTTGGTAATTCATTGCCGGTTAGCGATGAAATTATCAGCGGTGGAATTGCCTGTGAATTAGTTCATTTGGGTTCGTTGTATCACGACGATGTCATGGACGAAGGCACCACCCGTCGTGGTGTGGAAACGGTGAATGCCAAATGGGGCAATCTGCAGGCGATTTTGGCTGGGGACTTCCTATTGAGTCGTGCATCTGAGATAGCCGCCTCGCTGGGGACCGAAATTGCCGGTTTGCTGGCTCGAACCATTGGTCAATTGTGTGAAGGACAAATTGAAGAGTTGCGACACACTTACGACACCGCCCGCACTGTCCCGTCCTATCTCCTGAGTATCGAGGGCAAGACGGCCTCTCTTTATGCGACCGCCGCTCGGGTAGGTGCGATTGTGGCGGGTCATAATCGCACCGAAATTGACGC
The DNA here is from genome assembly GCA_046716325.1 of Ilumatobacteraceae bacterium. Classification (GTDB taxonomy): domain Bacteria; phylum Actinomycetota; class Acidimicrobiia; order Acidimicrobiales; family Ilumatobacteraceae; genus UBA3006. The sequence continues at coordinate 5,993 of JBKJXI010000093.1, forward strand.
TCTCACCAGCTATGGAACTTCGTTTGGAATGGTGTTTCAGATTGTTGATGACATTCTTGACATCATTTCCACGGATGACGAGCTTGGAAAACCTGCTGGTCACGACATGGAAGAAGGCGTGTACACACTGCCGGTGTTATTGACGCTCGCCGCCGGCGGCACGCCAGCTGCCGAGCTTAATGATTTGCTCGGCAAACCTCTTGATCCCATCGCGCGTGATAAGGCGCTCAGTGTTGTGCGATCGAATTCTGGAGTGCAAAGCGCAGTCGACAGTGCTCGAAGCTATGTGGCGATGGCCCAAGCGGCGTGCAACAAACTCCCTCGCGGTGGTGCCACCGATGCCCTGATTGCGGCGCCGCTGGTGTTACTTGAGTCAGTGATTAACTAGTCGCTCGACTTGTTGCAAAAACTCAATCAGTACTCGATTGAATGTGCCGGCGTGTTCAATCATCAATCCGTGTGCGGCACCTGAAATAACGACGAGCTCGGAGTTGGCAATTCGTTCAGCGATCTCTTCGCTGTCGCCACGCGGGGTAAGAATGTCTTGATTGCCGACGATGATCAACGTCGGCGCTGTGATCGTCCACAGAGAATCGTGCAGCGAATCGTCGCTGGAAAGCAGGGCTTGCACCTGGGAAACAAATGGCGCCGATGACCGCATTGAAGCTAGTGGTCCCAGCCATCCGATTGCAGGCAGCATCCGTCGCAATGACCGCGGCCCAATAACCCATTTGGCAGTTTGGTGTCCGAGTGCCTGCATGCCTCGATGCTTCGCCGTGCTGGCCCAGTGTTCCAACAATTCGTGACGCCACGGGTGGTTGCGACTGGCCGTGCATGCGAGGGTGAGTGAGCGAACTCGGTGGGGATGTTTCACTGCGATGATTTGACCGATAACCCCGCCCATCGATGCACCCACGACATGAACATCGCTACATCCGACGGCGTCCAATACTGAAATGGCGTCTTGCGCCATCTGTTCGAGGTTGTAGGGGCCAGAAGGTTTGTCGCTTCGACCCACGCCACGATTGTCAAATGCGATAATTCGAAACCGAGTGGCCATTGCTACGCGCTGAAAATTCCACGCATTTTTGTCGGCGCCCAATCCTTGGATCATCAGCACCGGTGTCCCCGAGGGTCGACCGACAACCTCGTAATGCAAACGAATGTTGTCACTCGTTCGGGCAAATGGCACGGCTATGCAACTTTCCGTTGAGACGGCACGCGGACAATTGATGGCCACGCATAAAGTCGTGAAATTACCTCGGAGGTAGTCAAGCGTGGAGTGAATCCGAAAAGTTCGGTCGATGCTGTACACAGTGCACCGCGACCGTGCTGCAGCAACTCGCTGACATGATCTGGAACGGGGGCGCCAGCGATACTGGAAACCGTTCGAGTCAGCCACCACGCAGGACCGAGAACAGGCAGAGCGAGGCGATGGCCAATGTTCGCCGCGGCCGAGACCGAAATCGATCCGTGTGCCGAAATGTTGGCGACTCCGTGTGCTTTGTGCTGAGCGGCAGCGATAATCGCCCTCGCCGCGTCATGGTCTCCGATGACCGAAAATTGCGGATTGCCGAGTGGATTGAAGGGGACTGCCGGGAGCCGTAGTAATCGGCCAAGCGGGCTTGGAACATGCGGACCGATCACGGTACCGAGGCGTAGCTTGGCGATCGAAATTCCCCTGGTCGTCGCCACCGCAGATGTCCGTTGTTCGAGTCCCACCAGCATTTGGCCAAATGTGGACCTTGGATCCAGCAAACTCTGTTCATCTGGAAGTCGCGGCCAGTGACCGTGAATGCCGTACACCTCAACGCCACTTCGGATTACCAAAGATTCGAGCGCAGGGTTTTCGTTGGCGGCGTCGATCACTCCTTGCGCTAGCTGAGCACTGTGAATTTCGGCGGCGCGGGTGTTGAGTCGGGCATGAGGCTCCCAAATCGCCAAATGAATGATGACATGGGGGTTAAAGGTGGAAATGATCTCAGCGATTCGGGATCGATCGGAAGGATCAACGAGATGAAAGGTGCTTCGTTTCAGTCGCCGTCGCGGAGGATTCGTGTCGAGTCCTTCGATTTCACCAACCCATGACTCGCTTTCGAGCAGGGCCGCCACGAGTGACCCGAGTTCTCCACCCATTCCAGTCACCATCACTCGCTGACCGGGCACAAATTGATCTTACTGTGATGAAAAGGAACGGAGTGCTTATCGCAACTCGTGAACGTTCATGATCAATTCGCGCGATTCTGGATCGAGTTGCCGTCCACCGATTCGTTCCGTGAGCATCGTCACCTGCGAAACATCCTCGATCAGACCAGACCATCGAATGTAACCACCCAATAGTCCAATGAGACGTCCGCTCACTTCTTCCCCATGTATGACGACCTTGAGATTTTTGTCGAGAAGTTCGGAAATTTCCGAATAGAACTTCTTTAGCCACAGATTCATATCTTCCGCGCCGGTAAGCGGTCGATGTCGGTATGGCATCTGAAGTTCCTCGTAGTTGTGGAGGTTGTGGGGCGCGCCAATAATCGAAATCACGCAACCAAAATCGTTTTCGCGAAGCCAAATAATCTCTTCCTGGCGACGGACTCGACGATGGTTTGCACCGAACCCACCAGGTCGTTCGCAAATTGCGAGTTTGTCCTTGATGATCCAAGTGAGGTGTCGGGGCGTGATACCAAGAGCCCACTTGCCTCGCAATTTTGGCGGCACTAGTTGCAACTCCTAGGAATGCGCAGAACAAAGTCGGTAAACACTGAACCAACACGATACACCATGAAAACCTTGTCGTATCTTGGAATCAGAAGATGTTTGCGGTCACGTTTGTCGTCACGATGCTCAGACGCTGATGACTTCGACGCACTTGTCGGTTGTCGCCAATGTCGCACGCGGTGAATTCACCTTTAGCCACAGCAAGAACTCGCTCTACTGTTGCGGCGTCGGGCGGATATGGCGAAGCGATCCAGGCTCGAATGGCGCGTCGCGCCAGCGCTATGGGGGCGGCGACAAGTTCCTTGGCATCGCTTGGATCCAAATGTGCGGCAAGTTCGTCGAGTAGGTCCGCATCCGAACGTATCAAGTCGGCCTGTCGCGCCAAGATCAATGAGACATCACGATTCGCCAGTTCATCCAGTAGCGGGATCAACTCTTGGCGAATTCGATTGCGTTGAAACCTAGGGTCATTGTTTGACGGATCGCTAACAGTGTCAATCCCCAGTGACACGCACAAATCGTGAGTCTCCACTCGGCGCAGCCTGAGAAGCGGATGCTGATGGTTCGGTTGCATGCCCGAGAGTCCGCGCAGACCGGCGCCGCGGAGCAAATTAATGAGCACCGACTCGGCTTGGTCATCTGCCGTATGTCCTGTAAGAACATCACCCGGAAGCGCACCGTAACGGGCCTCCCTTGATCTGGCCTCTAGATTTCCACCCGAATCGATGTGAACTCGCACCGCTTCGAATTCGGCACCCAATACGCTGGCGAGATCCCGAACCTTTCCGGCTTCACGATCCGAGTGTGGTCGAAGCCCGTGGTCGACATGAATTGCCGTCACCCGACAACCGTGTGCAACGCTTAATACAAGTAGTGCCATCGAGTCCGGACCGCCAGAAACCGCACATGTAACGGAAGAGCCAGCGGGTGGGAAGGTACAGCGAGCGAGCGCCGCCACCACAAGCGGATGCGAGTGGAGATCTTCGGTCAGCGCGGGCATAAGCCTCGCAATGTTACTTCTGCGATTGTCGTTGGCGCCGGCTTGGATACTTCATTGCGGTTACCTGCTTGAGATACCCGCCGACAAGTCCGACCAATGATGCAACTCCCACCACCAACAAAATCAGGCCGAGCCAATAGTGCCAAACTTCTCCAGCGATCATGGTTACAAGAGTAGCGAAGAGTTTACTGAAGCTCAGATTCGTCGGAAAGATCAGTTCCGAAGCACTCTTTGATGCGATCCACCAAACATTCTGGAAGAGGCTCGTGTTGCGCTGCCTGGCGCACTATCTGGCGCAATTCGGCATGGAATTCAAATGTCTGCTGGCAGTCAACACATCCACCGAGGTGATCGGTTAGGTGCTCGAGTTTCTCCGTAGCTAGTTCGCTATCAAGAAATCGCTCCAATTCCCTGAGGGTCTCGTCGCAATCGGCCATTTTCGTTGGATTCCTTTTAGTTGGTTGGAGCATCGGGTGACTGTAACTGATTGGAAAGCGATTGCTGGGAAACAAGATTCCTGTTCATCGCATATTCATACAACGCTTCCTGCAGGGCTTTTCTTCCGCGATGCAGGCGTGACATGACGGTACCAATTGGAATGTCAAGAATCTCGGCTATTTCCTTGTACGAAAATTGCTCGACATCGCTGAGAAGCACGGGCATCAGGAACGATTCCGGAAGATTTTCTAAAGCCTCGCGGACCTCAGATTCCGCAAACATATCCATTAGTTGATCCTCGGCACTGGCTGACATTTGCGAGAGTTGGGGAAGGCGATGGTACAGGTAGAGGTCTTCCACATCCTTGAGCTCGGATTCTTGCGGTCGACGCTGCTTGGCTCGATAACTATTGATGAACGTATTAGTAAGAATGCGAAATAGCCATGCCCGGAGATTTGTGCCTTCATCAAACGTTGCAAAACTTCGATATGCCTTGAGATAGGTCTCTTGAACCAAATCTTGCGCATCGGCGGCATTTCTGGTCATTCTCAACGCTGTCGTATAGAGACTCGGGGCATATTGCATTGCCTCGGATGCAAACGTGGTTCGATCAGCCATTAAGTTCGGGAGCCGAGAGTTGCCGCGGCGCGGTGTCAATTACATTTAGATTCTCAACATCGCCGACGGCGATTCCGGTTTCTTTGAATTTGCGCAGCGTCGGCAGGACTCGACTCTCCATCGAACCCACCATTGAATTGTAAGCCCTAATAGCGGTCTCTAGACCACGCCCTGTTTTGTCGACATGTTCGAGCACCGTGTCGACACGTTCGTAAAGTTCTTTTCCGAGTTGCGCAATTTTTTCGGCGTGTTCGGCGATTTGAAACGCTTGCCAACCCTTGGCAACTGCGAGCAGTAGAGCGAGAAGGTTTACCGGCGAGGCGATGAGCACTCGACTGCGCATGGCGACTTCAAGGAGTGAAGGGTCGGCACGTAATGCATCTGAGAGAAATGACTCGCCGGGAATGAACATAATGACGTACTCGGGAGCACGATCGAATTGAGTCCAATACTTTTTATCGGCAAGCACGCGGGCGTGATCTCGCACCGCCTTGGCATGATCTTGAAGGAGTCGTTGCTGGATTGCGCTGTCGGGTGCTTCTTGAGCTCGCAAGTAGGCGTCAAGCGGAGTCTTTGCATCGATCACAACGCGGCTGTCGTTTGGCAAGCGGACGACTGCATCTGGTCGTTGAAGCCGATCGTTGTTGCTGAAAGTTGTCTGCTCGTCAAAGTCACAATAAGACTCCATGCCGGCAAGTTCGATCACATTGCGGAGTTGCTGTTCTCCCCATGCGCCACGGGCGCTACTTGACTTGAGTGCCCCATGAAGTGCGGCCGTGGTGTCGGTGAGCAGAGAAATTTGGGTGCTGATGGCATTGCTCAGGCCCTTGTTTTCGTCGTATGAGGATTGCAGACTGGTGACCGCACCACGCAGTTCTTGTAACTGTGAGGCGACTGGATCGAGAAGTGACTTGGTGTCGCTGGTGAGGGTCTGCGAACGCGCTTGATACAGGCGGTCGACCTGGTTGTTTACATTATTTAGCGCATCTTGCGTCACCTGTCTGATTTGGGCATCGATCGCTGTGCGTACCGCATCAACTAGCGCCACTTGATCCGTTGCCGAAACACCGGGAGTCAACGGGATTGGCGCTTTGGCTTGACGTCGAACGAGAAGTGCGCCAACGGAGATGACGCAGACAATGAGAACTCCAACGAGAACTTCCACTTCCACAGTCTGCCATGAGGGTGCGACGGGGAATGGCCGCCATAGTGCCTGAACTAGATTGCACTCCATGGCGACACCGCAGAAACACAACATTCGAATCACATATTGCGTTCCTTGAGACTATTCGGATCGCGCCGTGCGTGCGATTTCGGATCTCATTCATGATTACCAACATGTCATCGACGATGTCACCTTGAGGATGGGTGAAAAGGGGGTATTTGATGTTGAGGTTGACGGGAAGATGCTGTTTTCCAAGCATGCCGTCAAGCGTCATGCCGAGCCCGGCGAAGTACTTCAGCTCTTCAAAAACTTTTTTGGCGTCGATGTACCGCCCTACGACCGCTGACAAGGCGACATATGTCTGACGTCATCATCAATTCGAACGGAATGACTTTCGATGAGGTACTGGCCATTTCCCGCCACAATGCCAAGGTCGTCCTGTCTGATCAAGCCATTTCGGCACTGACGACCGCGCGGACCCACATTGACGCGCTTACGGAGTCACCCGAACCCGTGTATGGAATCTCAACCGGATTCGGCGCTCTCGCTACACGCCATGTTGCACCAGAGTTGCGGGCCCAGTTGCAACGTTCGCTCATTCGATCCCATGCCGCAGGTTTGGGCGATCCAGTGGAGCGAGAAGTTGTTCGAGCCATCATCGCACTCCGCTTGAAGACGTTGTGCTCCGGTCGGAGCGGGGTGCGGCCGATCGTTGCCCAGACAATGGCAGCCATTCTCAATGCAGGTATTACGCCAGTGGTACGAGAGTTCGGCTCGCTTGGGTGCAGCGGAGATCTTGCGCCGCTGGCCCATTGTGCATTGGTCCTGATGGGGGAAGGAGAGGCCACAGATTCCACGGGTGTGAGGCGGCCCGTGCCCGAATTGTTAGGCGAGGTAGGAATTGCTCCACTTGAGTTACGGGAAAAGGAAGGTCTCGCGCTCATCAATGGAACCGACGGGATGCTCGGAATGCTCATCCTCGCGATTGCCGATCTGACGATGCTGTGCGATTCGCTTGATGTCGTGGCCGCAATGAGCGTCGAAGCCTTGCTCGGCACCGATGCAGTCTTTGCGCCGGAATTGCACCATCCGTTACGCCCTCATCCGGGACAAACGACTAGCGCATCCAACATGTATGCGGCGCTGAAGGGCTCTCCGATCGTGGCGTCACATCTGTATGACGACGATCGCGTTCAAGATGCGTATTCTCTTCGTTGCGCCCCGCAGGTGGCGGGGGCGATGCGCGACACAATCTCGCATGCGTCGCTAGTGGCAACTCGCGAACTTGCTTCTACGATCGATAATCCGGTGGTGTTACCCGACGGGCGCGTGAGTTCGAATGGTAACTTTCACGGCGCACCGATCGGATATGTGCTCGACTTTCTAGCAATAGCAGTTGCCGACCTTGGATCAATGGCGGAAAGGCGCACCGATCGGATGCTCGACAAGGCGCGCTCCAACGGATTGCCTCCATTTTTGGCCGACGATCCGGGTGTTGACTCCGGATTAATGATCGCCCAATATTCTCAGGCGGCGCTTGTGTCCGAAAACAAACGCCTAGCTGTACCGGCGAGTGTTGATTCCATTCCCAGTTCGGCGATGCAGGAAGATCACGTCTCTATGGGTTGGAGTGCCGGTCGCAAACTGCGCCGTGGAGTCGACAATCTCACAAGGATCATCGCCATCGAATTGGTCACCGCAGCACGGGCGCTTGATTTACGAGCGCCGTTGCAACCCGGCCCAGTCACTGGTTTGGTTCGTGATCGGCTGCGCGAAGTTGTGGCTGGCCCCGGTCCTGATCGATTCCTCTCGCCCGAACTTGAATTGGCTGTGGAATTTGTGCGCCACGGTCGCGTACTGAACTAGTCAAATTCATCGGGCAGGATGATGAGATGAACAGGCGAGTGATGGAGAGTGCGGTGTGTGTAGCCGTAGCAACAATTGCATTGATTTTGAGCGGCTGTGTAGCGACCTCGACATCAATGACAACCGCAATTTTAGAAACTACGACGACCTCAACTTTGAGTAGCACAGATCCAGAGGAGCGTGCACTTGCGCAGTATTGGGTCGCCGAGACTGCTCGTGGATTCCGCCTCTACCGCGAATTTATTCGGCTCAAGATTACTCCCGATCCGATTACGGCAGCACTGCGAGCGCTGTTTGCCAATCGGCCCAAGGATGCGGATTACATGTCGCTGTGGCCCATTGACACCACGATCAATGGCGTCGAGGTAGCGGGCAATGAGGCAACGATTGACCTGACATTTGGCGAGCTGAACGTCGGTGCCCAAGGAGAGGCTCTCGCAATTGCGCAAATAGTTTGGACCGCCACTGCCGCGGACCCGTCGATACTCAGAATCTCATTCACCGTTGATGGGAAGAAAGTTGAGTCGCTGGCCGGCCATGTTGATGCCAGCAAACCATTCACGCGTGCACCGGC
>JBKJXI010000094.1:0-19366 GCA_046716325.1 Ilumatobacteraceae bacterium
AATCTTGTACCAGGCGCAGAGGATGACTCCACTCGCGTCTATAAGAAAAGCGGAGCGCTCGATTCCCATGTACTCGCGACCATACATCGATTTCTTTTTCCACACTCTGTACGCCTTGGCGACAGCGTTGTCCGAGTCGGAAAGCAACGGAAAACCAAGCGAGTATTTATTATCAAATTTGAGTTGTTTGGTTGGTGAGTCGGGGCTGATTCCAACGATTGCGGTACGGCCAATTTCTCCGTTCACAATCAAGTCTCGGAGTAAGCACGATTGCTGGGTGCATCCGGGCGTGTCGGCCTTCGGGTAGAAGTACACCAATACTTTCCGTTTTCCCAGACCCTTTAGTGTAAATGTTGCACCGTGTTGATCCGTAAGTTCGATCTTTGGTGCCTTATCCCCCGCTTTCAGCGCCGCAGATTTTGCCACGAAAGTAAATCTAGCGTCGGGCCCTATCAGCACAGTCGAGTGCGGAGCGAACCTCAGCGACGTATTCACCCACGGCGTCTGGTCCCGACTCCATGAGCCGACGAACTATCGACGCTCCCTGAATGACTCCGTCGGCCACGGACACCGCCTCCACGGCCTGGTCTGCGTTGGAAACCCCGACGCCGATAAGCACAGGAATGTCCGTGACAGCTTTTACCCGACGCGCCAATACAAGCGCCGTCGACGCCAGTTCGTTTCGCTCGCCCGTCACACCCAGCAGTCCGACCGCATAAACGAAGCCGCGAGATCGAGTCGCAATTCGGGGAAGGCGTTCGTCCGGTGCCGTTGGAGCCGCCAACATGACGGTTTCGACACTTGCCTCATCCGCTGCCTCGCACCACGGGCCGCTCTCTTCGAGCGGAAGATCGGGCACGATCGCCGCGCATACTCCGCTGTCACGTAATGCATGAGCAAATCGAGTTGCACCCGCGTGATGGACAGTGTTGTAGTAGCACATGACCACCAGCGGTATCTGCACATCAACCGTCCGGAGCTGATGGAGTATTGAATGTGGGGTGGTTCCAAGCTTGAGCGAGATCTCTGATGCCCGTTGAATGATCGGACCATCCATCACGGGATCAGAAAATGGAATACCGATCTCCACGGCATCGGCCCCGTTGGCCGCCGCGGACTGAATTGCATCGATCCATCCCGGAAGTCCTCCGGTGATATAAGGCACGAGGATTTTTCGGCCGGCGTCACGTTGGATTCGCAAGTGCGACTCCAGCTCACCCCTCGCCGTCACGACTTTCCTCCGAGAATCTCCATCATTTGGGAGACATCCTTGTCGCCGCGACCGGATAAATTCAGCAAAACCGTTTGACCCTGAATATTTGGTGCTTCCCTTATCGTCCAGGCCACTGCGTGAGCACTCTCTAGGGCAGGAATGATCCCCTCCAGTCGAGCCAGCAGCTGAAACCCGGCAACGACTTCGTCGTCGGTCACATTTGGATATTCGGCGCGACCTATCGAAGCCAGATGGGAATGCTCCGGTCCAACTCCCGGGTAGTCAAGACCAGCACTTATTGATTGTGCTTCGAGAACCTGACCGTGCTCGTCTTGCAAAAGATAGCTGCGCATTCCATGCACGACTCCAGGAGCACCTCGACCGACTGCGGCCCCACCGGCCGGTTCGACTCCAACCAATCTCGTCTGAGTATCCATGAACCCGGCAAAAATTCCGATCGCGTTTGAGCCGCCTCCGACGCATGCCACAACGACATCGGGAACTCCGCCGTCCAGCAGAATGCGACACTGTTCCCTAGCCTCTTGGCCGATAATGCTCTGAAAGGTTCGGACCATCCATGGATACGGATGGGGGCCCATCACCGAACCGATCGCGTAATAAGTAGTTTCCACCGACGCGACCCAATCCCGCATCGCTTCATTTACCGCGTCCTTTAAAGTACGGCTACCGGAAGTTGCCGGTACCACTTCGGCGCCCAGGAGTTTCATCCGAAATACATTGAGTGCTTGGCGGGCGATGTCGACTTCGCCCATGTAGACCATGCATTCAAGTCCGAGTAAAGCCGCGGCCGTGGCCACCGCAACACCATGCTGGCCGGCTCCAGTTTCGGCGACAATGCGTTTTCGCCCCATTCGTTTGGCGAGAAGAGCCTGACCCAACACGCTGTTGATCTTGTGTGACCCGGTGTGATTGAGATCTTCACGCTTCAGTAAAACACGAACCCCAAGGTGAGAGCCGAGATTGTGACACTCGGTAAGAATTGATGGCCTACCCGCATAGTCTCGTAACAGGTCGTCCAGCTCGGTGCGAAATTTCGCATTCGACCAGGCGTCGATAAATGCAAGTTCAAGTTCGTGGCAAGCTGGAACCAAGGTCTCCGGGACGAAGCGACCGCCAAATTCTCCAAATCTTCCGTCAATTGGAGGATTCAACATCATTGACCCAATGTACAGTTCAACTAATTGTCGTCCATCCAGTCATAGGGATGTTCGGTCGGATTCCACTCATCTTCGCCTTTAGTCTGATCTGCGGCACGCACCGCGGCGATAAATTCACGCAACTTGATTGGATCCTTGTGACCCGGCTCTCGCTCTACTCCGCTGCATACATCGACGCCCCACGGATGTACCTGTTGAATTCCCGCCGTTACATTTTCGGAAGTGAGCCCTCCCGACAGCAACACCCGGACCGAATCGGGTATCTCGGAAAGTAAGGACCAATCAATGAGGTCACCCGACCCCGGTTGAATTCCATCGACCAATACAACATCCGTCGCGAACTCATCGGCGCGACGAGCATCCACGGAACCGGCCACTACGGCCTTAATCACGAAGCGCACATTTGCGGCGACATCGTGTGTCACGGCGGGTGTCTCGTGTCCATGTAGCTGCGCCCCGTGTAACCGAGACGAATTTACGATCTCGACGACACGCGTTGGATGCTCGTCGCGAAATACCCCGATTGTCAATACCTCCGGTGGCAATCGACGCACTATTTCACGGACCTTGGCCGGTGACACTTGACGGGGGGATGGTGCAAAAATAAATCCCAACGCGTCGGCACCCATCGCTATCGCCAGAAGCGCGTCTTCCTCGCTGGTGATGCCACAAATTTTGACGAACATGCACCGCCAACGGTAGTACCGGACGGCTATCTAGCCAGTAGTCCTTTTATACTTGCCGAAATATTTGGCGAAGTGATCAGCGACTCTCCGACCAGTACTGCGTCAAATCCAATGCCTCGCAACCTTGTCGCATCATCGCTGTTGCGCACCCCTGACTCCGCCACTTTGACGACCCCAGCTGGATATAGAGGTGACAATTGTTCGGCCAAGGCGTAGTCCACCTCGAAAGTCGCCAGGTTCCGTTGGTTCACGCCGATCAAGGTTGCCCCGAGACCCAGTGCGCGCTCGAGTTCTTCGGCGCTATGGACCTCGATGAGGACATCGAGACCTATCTCTTTGGCGACGCGATACAGCTCCGACAAAGAGGCGACCGACAGCGCGGCGGCTATCAGCAATACGCAATCCGCGCCCATGATGCGCGTGTCACACACATCGGCGACACAGACTACAAAGTCCTTGCGGAGTACCGGTAATCGAGTAGCCCGCCGTGCATCGATGAGGTCATTTACCGATCCACCGAAAAACTTTTCGTCCGTGAGAACGGACATACAAGTTGCCCCGCCCATCTCATAATTGATGGCGATCGTGGTGGGATTGAGCGACAAGTTTAATTCCCCTTTTGAGGGCGATCGTCGCTTGATCTCGGCAATCACCGCCAAGTGAACTCGCGAGGTTTCGACTATTGCATCCGTAAAATTTCTGATCGGCTCCACTGCACGAGCCTCGGCAATGAGGTCGTCTATATCGCGACTGTCGTCGCCCGCCCGCGCACGGTGATGCTCAATGATGTCGTCAAGATACAAACTCTAAAATCCCAACCGTTGACTTAGTTCGCGTTCAAGTGACGTAATTGGCACACGCTGCTGAGTAGTGCTGTCTCGTTCTCGAATCGTGACCGCGTTGTCGACGAGGGATTCGAAGTCAACGGTGATGCACAGCGGAGTACCAATTTCATCCTGGCGTCTATAACGCCGACCAATCGCCTGAGTCTCGTCAAACTCACACATGTATCGCTTCGTAAGCGTTGAGTAAATACTGCGGGCCAATGGTGTAAGCGTGTCTTTCTTCGACAGTGGCAAAACCGCTACCTGAAATGGCGCCAACCGCGGATGCAGCCGCAACACAGTCCTTGGCTCCCCGTTTATGATGTCTTCGTCGTACGCGGCGAGTAGAAAAGCGGCCATGATCCGATTTGCACCTACGGCGGGTTCAACCACGAACGGCACATACCGTTCGTTCGTCGTCTGGTCGAAGTAATCAAGCTTTTGGTTGGAATGCTCAATGTGTTGATTTAGATCGAAATCGGTTCGCTGAGCGATCCCTTCCAATTCTCCCCATCCCCATGGAAATGCAAACTCGATGTCCCTGGTTCCGGTTGAGTAATGCGATAACTCGTCGGCGTCATGCGTCCGAAAGCGCAGCATCTCGGCCGGGATTCCATAATCGATGTACCACTGCATCCTTTGCTCGCACCAATACTGGTACCAGAGCGGTCCCTGTGTCGGTGGCACAAAAAATTCGAGCTCCATAAGGTCAAACTCACGGGTGCGAAAGATGAAGTTGCCCGGGGTGATCTCATTTCGGAACGCTTTACCTACCTGAGCAATTCCAAACGGAGGCTTCTTCCTGGAAGTCTGCAGCACATTGGCAAAGTTGATGAACATTCCCTGCGCCGTTTCGGGTCGCAGATAGACATCGGTGCCTTCGCCTTCTACCGGACCGGCCTGGGTCTTGAACATGAGATTAAAGGCGCGGGCCTCGGTGAACTGACATCCCTGTTTATCGTGGGGGCAATCCCGATCGTCCAACTGGTCTTGACGAAATCGTCTCTTGCAAATTGTGCAATCCACCAAGGGATCACTGAAATTGGCCAAATGTCCACTTGCTTCGAAGACCTGCGGTGGAGTAAGTATCGCCGAATCAATCAGAACGACGTCATCACGCTCCTGGACCATTGCCCGGATCCAAGCTTCCTTGACTTTTCCGAGCATCAGCGAACCGAGTGGTCCATAGTCATACGAGGATCGAAAACCGCCGTAAATTTCGGCACTCGGATATACGAATCCGCGCCGCTTGCAGAGATTAACGATCTGGTCTAGGTCGGACGCGGGCATCGAATTAGGTTACCGATTGCGTTGGTCGAACATGGAGACCGACTTCAGACGACGCTCGATGTGGTGTTCCATCGATTGAGTAGCCAAATGGGTAACTTCCGCCGTCGCGGCGGTCTCTTCCCTTGCTAACGCCTCGATCAATTGTCCACCGAGAATTTGACCCAGAAGTTCAAGTGCCTGCGGCGTGATACTCACGCCGGTGCGACATGAACGGCATTGCGCACCACCTTCCAAGAGATCAAATGCCACCAATTCTCCATCGGACATACAGCCAACACACACATTAATTTCGGGCGTGACACCTTCGGCCGCGAGCAACTTCCAATAAAATGCGGCAAGCACAATTGGCGAAGCATGCTTGGAGAGTTCGCTGATGGCGCCGACCAGCATCCGATAGAGATACGGAGCCGGCACACGGTCGATAGAGATATGGTCGACTGCTTCAAGCATCGAAATCCCCTGCAGCAGGCGATCCAAATCCTGATGAAGCAGATATGAAGAACTGATCAAGTCGACCTGCGTCACGATGTCAAGATTTCTGCCCTGGTACAACTGAACATCGATGTGACTCAGCGGCTCAAGACGGGCACCAAATCGTGATTTTGTCTTGCGAATACCCTTCGCCACCGCTCTCACTTTTCCGTGTTGGCTGGTCATCATGACGATAATTCTGTCCGATTCGCCGAGCTTGTAGTTACGAAGCACCACCGCCGAATCTCGGTACACGCTCACGAGTCGATACTGCCGAACCGACGATCTCGCCGCTGGTAGTCATCAATGGCCATCTGTAGGTGTTCCACATTGCATTTCATCCAAGGGATGTCGAGAAAAACCAATTCGCTGTAGGCCAACTCCCATACCAGCGATGTCGGCAATTGATTTGGTCGGCCAAGCACAACCACAAGGTCGGGGTCGTCTTGCGATGGGGATAACACCGATGCACCGAGCATTGCTTCATCAAAGTCTCTGGAATGTTGTAACCGACCGACCGCGGCAGCAATTCTTTGACGGCCATCGGCGCATGGGTCAATCGTCACCAGCAGGCCCTCGTCGGCAATGTACGAGACTCGGTCGTGATGAAGGTCACCACCACAGGCTGCGATGACGCTGTCAAATATCCGATCTCGATCTTCAATCGAGAGGACTCCCGAGTATGGGCACACAGTTAGCCATCGAACGCCCGTACCACTGACCGCTTGGGTGAGCGTCTCGAGCTGCGCCTTCCACTCCGGTTCCGTCGTCGACTTCCATTCCTCGGTTACACCCCCGCAGACAACAACGTGCGCAAGGTTTGACATGCATCCATTGTCGCACGGAGGCTAAGTAGGGTTTGGTAGGCATGAACGAAATCAGTCCTCCGCAGCCTGGGCGGGCCCGTCATGTGGCATGCATTATGGATGGAAATGGCAGGTGGGCTCGTAGACGGGGTCTTCCCCGCACCGCAGGACACACCGCGGGCGAGGAATCGCTTGCCGAGATAGTTCGACAGGCCGCCAAGCGTCACATCGGCTGGTTGACCGTATTTGGATTCTCTACGGAGAACTGGATTCGACCGCGGTCTGAAGTTCGCCACATCCTTGCCCTGCACCGAAAAATTTTTGGACGCATCGACGAACTAAATGACAACAATGTCCAGGTTCGATGGATCGGTCGACCCTTTGACGAAACGGGCGCCCGCACCCCGATTTATATTCAACGCGCTATTCGGCGTGCCATTGAGGACACGGCGCACAACACCGGAATGGTCCTTACTGTCGCCTTCGACTATGGAAGCAGAGCCGAGATAACTCGAGCAGCCAATCTCGCGGCTCGAGAATCGCACGTCGGCTCTCCGGTGACGGTCGACTCGATTCGCCGCCACCTGTACGATTCGTCTCTCCCGCCGGTGGATGTGCTTATCCGGACTTCTGGTGAAACGCGAATTTCTAATTTCATGTTGTGGCAGATTGCGGGCGCCAAGGTCTACTTCACGGAACGCACCTGGCCCGATTTTGACGGTGCCGAACTGGATTCCGCACTTGAGTTACTTCCTCACCAAACTGTGTGACACTCTTACCTCAGGATCGCAGGGTGCTAGATATTTTGCATCTTGTCACGTCTCTACTTCCGGAAGTCGAGGAGCGCCCGGGCCAAGATGAAATGAGCGTGTCAATAGCGCGCGCCATAGATTCACAGCGTCACCTCGTCGTGCAGGCAGGGACTGGAACAGGCAAGACTCTTGGCTACTTGATTCCGGCAATTCTGTCTGGACGCAAAACCGTTGTCGCCACGTACACCAAGGCCCTGCAGGATCAACTGGCGATGAATGATCTGCCTTTACTTGCCAAATCTCTGGCGAACATTCTTCCAATTCCACTTTCGTGGGCAGTGTTAAAGGGCCGCCAAAATTACATCTGTATGCAGCGTGTCAACGAAATTAAGATATCCCGTCAGGATCGATTGGAATTAGCACATTCGGACCCCGTGCTCGACGAAGAGATCGCCAGACTTGAGAAGTGGTCCGAAGAAACGGATTCGGGCGATTCGGGCGAACTCTCCTGGTCTCCAAGTGACGCCGGATGGCGCCGTGTGAGTGTCGGCAGCGACGAATGCCCGGGTGCAATCCGCTGCCCAGCCGGGGAGCAATGCTTTACCGAGCGGGCCCGCCGCAAGGCCGACCAAGCGGACGTCATTATCGTCAACACATTTCTCTACGGACTGCATATTGCCAGCGAGAGGGGCTTACTCCCAGAGCACGAAGTGGTGATATTCGACGAAGTGCATCAGCTTGAAGATGTAATTAGTTCGACAAACAGTGTCGACATCAGTCCCAACCGAGTCGCAAATGTGGCTTCGGCGATTCGCGGCATCGTTCATGACGAAATTTTGGCTAGTCAATTTTCCGAGTCAGTTTCCCAATTGCGCAACACCATTGCACCCCTGCTTGAAAAACGTGTCGCTCAGCCCATTCCCGATGAGATTCGATCAATTCTCGTGACCATTCGTCTGCATGTGGACGTGGCCCTCGCTGCCCTACGGGCGATCGCATCCGACGACGAGTCTGCCAAGCAGCGAAAATTGCGGGCCCAAGGTCTATGTGCCAGATTGGCTGGAAGTATTGACGCAAGTCTTGGCGCATTGATTGGCCACGTTGTGTTTGTCTCCGGCACGGCAGACCGTCCGATCCTTCAAATTGCGCCAATCGATGTTGGCCCGGCACTAGATCAGGGTGTTTGGTCGATGCGCACGGCAATTCTCACCAGCGCCACGGTGCCATTGTCGCTGCCACAGCGAATTGGTTTACGGGAGGAGCAATTCGATTTCATCGACGTGGGTAGCCCGTTCGATTACGAGCAAAATTCGCTGCTCTATTGCCCCAAGCATCTCCCCGAACCCAATTCTCCCTTACGCGACGCGGCCGTACATGATGAAATCGCGAAATTAATTACGGCGGCCGGAGGTAGAACTCTTGCCCTCTTCACCACGTATCGGGCAATGCATGCCGCGGCAAATGACTTAAAGGATCGCCTTCCGTTCCACATTTGGCGACAAGGAGATCTGCCAAAGATGGCGCTCCTGAGCGAATTCGAGGCGGTGGAGTCCGCATGTTTATTCGCCACCGCCGGATTCTTTCAAGGGGTTGATGTACCGGGTCGCACGCTGAGTCTTGTCATCATCGACAAGTTGCCGTTTCCACGTCCCGATGATCCGCTGTTGACGGCACGACGCGAAATGGTCGGCCCTAATGCGTTTTCGGAGATCGACCTGCCAAGAGCAGCAACTCAACTGGCCCAAGCGGCAGGTCGACTCATTCGATCGAAGTCAGACAAAGGAGTGGTAGCGATACTCGACCCACGACTGGCAACCAAGGGATACGGTAAGCGGGTTTTGTCGGCCCTTCCGCCGATGACTCGCACCACGGTTCGCGCCGAGGTCGAAGACTTTCTGCTGTTCGCTACGAAGGGATGAGCCGGTAGCCCATTCCTCGAACCGTATGAATTATTTTTGGTTCGTCGGGATGATCTTCAATCTTCACCCGAAGTCGGCGAATGTGGGCATCGACTAAGCGGCTGTCTCCCAAGTATTCGTATCCCCAAACCCGTTCCAATAATTGATCTCGGGATAACACCATGTTTGGGTGATCCGCAAATTCGCAGAGCAGGTGATACTCGGTCTTGGTTAGGGCAATCTCATGATCTCCTTTGCGTACCACGCTGAGATCACGCCGAATTTCAATGTCCGCAAATTTTGAATTTAGTTTCGATCCAAGATGCTCACCCATGAGATGTGTTCGTCTCAGCGCGGCACGAATCCTGGCGGCCAACTCTTTTGCCACTACTGGTTTTGTGACATAGTCATCCGCGCCAGCCTCGAGACCTGCAACGAGATCATGGGTGTCGGTTTGGGCGGTCACCATGATGATTGGAACAGTGCTTAATTTTCGCAACGCTCGACACACCTCAAAACCCGACATGTCCGGGAGTCGCAAGTCCAGGAGCACGAGATCCGGTAGTGACTCGGCAAACGCGGCAAGGCCACTGGTCCCGTCGGCCGCCTCTCGAACCTCGTACCCTTCGTCCTCCAAAGCGAGGCCAAGCGCCGCCCGAATGTGAGAGTCGTCTTCAATAAACAAGAGGGAATGCATTACGGAGCATTCTGCCCCATGCCATTAATTTGTTACCTAAAACGCATAGAAATAAGGCGTTGGTGTCAAATTCAGGCGCGAAACTTGATCTGTACACCGACGG
This sequence comes from Ilumatobacteraceae bacterium, assembly GCA_046716325.1. Taxonomy (GTDB): domain Bacteria; phylum Actinomycetota; class Acidimicrobiia; order Acidimicrobiales; family Ilumatobacteraceae; genus UBA3006. The sequence continues at coordinate 9,919 of JBKJXI010000094.1, forward strand.
GTCGTCATGCTCCCCCTTGACGCCCGTCGGTGTTTTTTGTGCCCCGAAAAAGTGGGAGATTACCAACCGGCCGCACCGAATGACTTTTGAGTAATGCTGTAGTGGTGCCTCGTCGAACTACTGCTCACATGGTTCTCGGGTTGCGTGGGCGAATGGTGGCATTTTTTAGTTTGGCCGCATTTGCGGCAGCCCTTGCCTTGAGCGTCGTCACCTATGCAAGTACACGCTCCTATCTTCTTAGCCAGCGAAGCGATGTAGCCAAGCGACAGGCATTCAACAACGCACAACTTGTTCGATCCGTAATCGACAATGATCCGGCCGAGATTGGAAATCTAGTTACCAACATTCGAAGTGAGCGAGGCGGATATGCGGTAGTGCATGTCGACGCAACGGATATTGAGAATGAATTTTTCTATGCCCAGGAACCTTTGCGGTTCACACAGTCGAATTTGCCGGAGGAACTTGTCCGTCAAACACTGGCTGGCGGTACGGGTCGCCAGCGTTTCAGTTTTCAAGGCGACCCCTATGAAGCAGTGGGTGTGGCAATTCCCGCAGTGCGCGCCCAATACTTCGAGGCATTCCCCTTGACCGATGTCGAGCGAACACTTCGAACTATTCAGACGACATTGCTTCTGGGTGTAGCTCTGGTAACGATCGCGGCCGGAGTATTGGGGTTTTCGACCAGCCGAAATGTCCTGCGACCTTTGCGCCGGGTTGCAAATGCCGCCAACACGATTGCCACCGGACGCCTCGACACTCGATTGGAACCAGAAACCGATCCCGACCTAAATCAGTTGGCGACTTCGTTCAACGAGATGGTCGATGCCGTTCAGACACGAATTGAACGGGAGCAGAGATTCGCCAGCGACGTCAGCCACGAACTGAGATCCCCGGTTACGGCGTTGGCGGCGGCCGTCGAAGTGTTGGAGGCCCGCCGAATGGACTTCAGCGATCGAAACCGACAGGCCTTGGATATTGTCGGTACTCAAGTTCGGCGATTCGATCGAACGGTTCTCGACCTGCTCGAGTTGTCGCGCCTGGACGCGGGTGCGAGCGAATCCCACCTCGAATACGTCATCATGCCCGATCTGATTACTCGCATCATGACTCGGCATAACTACGCCGACGTTCCATTTCTGAATTCCTTGCCGGCCGAAATAGCAGGTCACGAGGTCCTTACCGATCGGCGGCGTGTCGAGCGTATTCTTGTCAATCTCTTGGACAACGCCCGCAATCACGGTAGCGGTGCGACCAGCGTCGGCCTCGAATCGATTATTGACTTGTTTGATGATGTGTTACTACTGAGCGTGGAAGATTCGGGACAAGGGATTGCGACAAGCGAACGGGAGCGAATTTTTGAACGATTTGCCAGAGGAACCGCCTCTCGGAACAGCACGGGTAGCGGTCTCGGTCTGGCAATTGTTTTTGAACACGCCCGAATTCTTGGGGGTCGTGCCTGGGTCGAGACCGCGATGAGTGGCGGCGCTCGGTTTGTTGTCTCAATGAAACGCACACCACGGCCACCTGATCAAACGGACGAGTCATGATGGATCGCCGGCTGTTTCTTGCCCTGTTGCTCCTCGGCGGGTGTTCAGTTCCGGCGAGCAGCGGTTTTGAGGGTATACCCCCGAGCGAGATTCCGTTTGACCTGAATGCACCTTCGACAACCGCCGCGACCACGACATCCACCACTACTACGACGGTGGGATCGGATGTGACGCTGGCAGAGCCGGAGGTTGTAAGTGAAATCGTCGATCTCTATTTTCTTAGTAGTAACAATGTCGTCAAAACACAGCGCAACATCACTAGTCCGGCAACTGCAACTCAAACACTTGGCTCACTGATAGCCGGACCGCCAAACGACGGCACGGCCGTCGGGCTACGAAGCGCATTGCCCAAATTTGTTATCGCCACTGTAGATGTCGTTCGGGGTGTGGCTACCGTCAATGCGGTTTCTCCGTTTCTCAGCAATTTGTCTCCAGGCGACCAGAATCTTGCGATTGCCCAGATTGTGCTCACGCTTACCAGTCGCCCGGGAATCGGTCAGGTGTTGTTCAGCGTGGACCAGAGCCTGATAGCCGTCCCGCGCGGACGAGGAGATCTGGCTCCGGCGGGGCAAAGTGTGAGTTTTGACGACTACACAAATCTCATCGTCCAAAATGCGGGTGGCTAGTAACCCAGCCGTTCGACGCGATCGGGACGCTGCTGCCAATTCTTGTCAACGATAACGAACAGCTCGAGGAACGCTCCTTCGGGCAATTGTTGGCGAACCTTAGTGCCAACCGCTTTGAGCACGCTTCCTTTCTTGCCGATGACCATGCCTTTTTGACTTTCACGCTCAACCACAATTTCACAGCGGATTCGCGGCCATTCCCATTCGGTCACTCGAGTTGCAATTGAATAAGGCAGTTCGTCATCGAATATGTGTAGTAGCTGCTCGCGAACCAACTCCGCCACCCAGATCGCATCCGGTGTTTCGCCAACGGTTGTCGTCGGATACATGAGTTGCCCTTCGGGGAGCCGGCCGACCAAATATTCGACCAGTGTGTTCACTCCGTCTCCCGTTTGAGCTGACACCGGAAAGTACTCCGATGCGCCAAATTGTGAAAGTGCCTTGAGTTGCTTCATGATCTGGTTTGGCGACGCCTTGTCGATCTTGTTGAGGACCACGACAACCGACGTGATCCGTAACTGCTCGCTCACCCACTTATCTCCGCTGCCCGTTGGTTGTGTGGCGTCCACCACCAGACACACAACATCGACTTCCCGTGTAGATGCAAGAGCGGTCGCATTCACTCGTTCGCCGAGTGCCGTCACGGCCTTGTGCAGGCCCGGAGTATCGACAAAGACCAGTTGAGCATCCGGCAAATTGAGAATTCCTCGGACCTGCCTACGAGTGGTCTGTGGCTTATCTGACACGATGCTCAACTTGTGTCCACAAATCGCGTTGAGCAGTGTTGATTTTCCAACATTCGGTCGACCAACGAGTGAAATGAATCCGGTGCGCACATTCCGAGACTACCGATATGGGCCGACATCTGACAGACTTGATGAATGAATTCACTGGATCCGAAAAAATGGTTTGACCGAATGCAACCACAAACTTTGCAGATTGCAACGTGGTTGCTGTACCTCAATGGGTTTTTCGCTTTAGTGAGCACATTCGACAAAACCGGCTATCTCGGCTACATCAGATTTCGATTTGGAATCGGCCTATTAGTTGATCTGGCGGTCGTCGCCTGTCACATCTTGGGTGGATTCCTAATGGCCAACGATCGCAGGCTCGGGTACCGTTTGGCGGTACTAGCGGCCGTTTCACCATTTATCTTGAGGTCTATTGCCATGGCCGATTTGAGATCCAAGTACGACGTCTCAATTTCGTTTGTCGACTTTGTGCTTGGTCGTCCACTCGGGGGTGGTGTACTTACCGTCATTTTCGACGGCGCATTGGTTGCCTTGCTCTTACACAGGCAGAGTCGTGAGCACCAACGAATCTGGTATCACTAGAATTGATCCATGACTACTCAAATCGAAGGTATAGACCAGCTTCCGCAATATGTTGGCAAGCATCTTGGATTTAGTCCGTACATCACCGTTTCGCAGGAACAGGTACAGAAATTTGCCGATGCCACGGGTGATCACCAGTGGATTCATCTTGATGTCGAAAAAGCAAAAACTGGACCGTTTGGTGGAACCATCGCCCACGGATATCTCACGCTTTCGCTCGGACCCACCCTTTTGCCTCAGATATTCAGGGTCGGTGGCGTGGCGATGGGAATCAATTACGGCGCTAACAAGGTTCGCTTCATGTCTCCGGTCAAGGTCGGATCACAATTACGCGCCGGCGCCAAGGTGATCTCGGTCGACGAGATAACCGGCGGTGCTCAGGTTGCCCTCGAGGTGACGTTCGAATGCGAAGGGGCGTCAAAGCCGTCGTGTGTCGCTGAAGTGATCTTCCGCTATTACCGATAGGTATTAGCGGTAGCCAGTCATTATTTTGGCTAGTTCGTCCATTGTCTGAGTGCTCGGATAGTCAACGCACCAAGGAATAAATCCGCTGCATCCGAGATCGATGTATTTTTGAATTCGCTCACCGACTTGATCGGGCGTACCGATCAAATTTGAGGCGCGCCAGGTTTCAAACGATTCTCCTCGAGTACTGCGAGACTGCAGGTCCTTCAACTCCTGCTCGGTGTCTCTGATCAGTATTTCCGGCGACCAGGTCTTTCGAATTTCGTCCTCGTCTCGACCCACCTTTGCACAGTGTCCCTTGAGGATTTCGCGTTTCCGGGCGAACTCGTCGGCCGTTCCGCCAAAATTTGAGTAGTCGGCGTATTGGGCAACAACTCGGAGGGTCAACTGCTCGCCGCCGCCGCCAATCCAGATCGGCGGATGCGGTTGTTGCATCGGCTTGGGGTCGCAGTTGCCGCGCACAGTTTGGTAGTACTTGCCGGTGTATGTAGTCTCCGGCTGGGTCCACATTGATTTGACGATCTCGACGGTCTCCTTCAGCATCGCAATCCGATCCTTGGGAACCGGAAATTCATAGCCGTAGCCCCGACATTCGTTTTCATACCATCCGGCGCCAACCCCCCAGTCGAGGCGTCCACCGGAAATAACATCGAGAGTTGATGTGATCTTGGCCAGGAGTGCCGGCGGACGATACAGATTGCAACCCACCATTTGGCCAAGACGAATTCGACTTGTTCTCTGACTGATTGCGGCCATCACCGTCCAACATTCAAACACGGCCTCGTGTGCCGGCTTCGGAACATTATGAAAATGGTCGTACACCCAGATTGAGTCAAACCCTAAAACCTCGGCGTGCAACGCGGTGTCGACCGCGATATTCCACTTGTCGGCTGGGTTTGGAATGTCAATCAACTCCATCTTCCAACCTTGTGGCATGAACACCCCGAAGATGACTGGATTGCTCATAGTGGTAGATCTCCTGTTGCTTTCTTGGTGGTGCCGTAATCTTTGTAAGCCGCAATCGTTCGTTGGGCGATTCGCATTTGATGAATTTCATCGGCCCCATCCGCAAATCGGCTCCAGCGAGCTTGCTGAAGCATCCCCGCCAACGGAGTGTCGGTGCTATAGCCAAGGGCGCCGTGCACCTGGATTGCTCGATCAATAATTCGCCACAGGCTGTTGGCGACAAAGTGTTTGGCCATTGAGACTTCGGAAGTGAAGTCCATGCCATGTTCGATCTTGTAAGCGGCATGGAGAACCATCAATTTGCACTGATACAGCTCCATCGCCGAGTCCGCGATCAGCCATTGAATTCCCTGCTTCTCGGCCAAGTACGACCCATGCGAGTAGCGCGCCAGGGCTCGATCAACCATCATGTCCAGTGCAGTCTCGGCCTGTCCGATCCACCGCATGCAGTGTGCCAATCTCGCGGGACCGAGCCGATATTGACCAAGCAGGTGTCCCTGCCCGCGACCGCCAAGCATGTTGAGTGCTGAAACTCGAAGGTCCTGAATCAAGATCTCGCAGTGGTTGTGTCCACCGGACATCGTTTCGATGTCGCGGACGATATTCCACCCCTCGCTTGGAATATCGACGATGAAACACGAATTTGCCGCCTGCGGTAATTCGGGATCCTCCTCCGTGCGCGCAACCAGGAGCGCAAACTGAGCACCTCGAGCACCGGAGATAAACCATTTGTGTCCATTTATCACCCACTCGTCACCGTCTTGATAGGCAATGGTCTTGATCAGAGTTGGATCACTGCCTGCAACATCTGGCTCCGTCATGGCGAAACACGACCGCGCGCTCCCATCGCACAGGGGCTTCAAATACTTCTGTTTCTGGTCCGGAGTTCCCCAATGCAAAAGGGTGTGCTGATTGCCCTCGTCGGGCGCCTGCGCGTTCAAAACATAAGGACCAATGCTTACCTTCGCTGCCTCGGCGGAAACCGCGGCCATCGCGGTTGCCCCGAGACCCATTCCACCCCACTCGACCGGCATGTGGGGTAGCCACAATTGCCATTTGGTTTTGGCACGCTCACGAAGGTGGACAATGGCGTCCACAACTTGTCGGCGATCTTTCTGATCAATGGCATCCCATTTCGGTCGAACTTCGCTGTCCATAAACGAACGAACTTTGAGACGTACTTCCTCCACTTCGGCCGGAAATGAAAAATCGATCATCAGAAACTCCCCCGACAAAATTCACTCATGTGACCCTCTAGGTAGAAATTACTCGCTTCGTGTCATTGTGACGTTGTCGCAGTCGAGTGCCGGATTAGTTGACGTGTCGTAAACTCTTATAGTGGCCCGAAAATCACCGATTCGATCGAGCTGGGACAGCGATGCGCTCCCCCAGGGTGCGACCAAGGCAACCGCGGTCCGAGAAATGTTTGACAGCATTGCCCCGCGCTATGACCTAGTCAACCGGATCATGACCTTTCGCTTGGACGTTCGTTGGAGGCGGCGTACCGTACGCTCGCTCTCGTTGCCCGAGGGAAGTTGTGTATTGGATCTAGCGAGCGGGACCGGTGATCTTTGCGTCGAACTACAGAAAAATGGCTTCAAACCAATATCGGTGGACGTTTCACTTGGCATGCTTCGAGCTAGTCACAGCGGATTTCCGCTAGTTCAGGCCGACATATTGCGACTTCCCATGGCAGACCAATCCGTCGATGGCATCACGTGTGGCTTCGCCTTGCGAAACTTGGTCGACCTACCGATGTTCTTCGCCGAAATCGCACGAGTGACGCGAATCGGTGGACGCGTTGCCGTATTGGAAGTTGGAGTTCCAAGCAATCGACTCGTTCGCCTCGGAAACAGCTTCTACTTCGGCAAAGTCGTTCCGCGAATCGGAGGACTTCTCTCCAATCGTGCCGCCTACAATTACCTTCCGCGAAGCGTGGCATATCTGCCATCCGCTAAGACATTGTGCTCGATGATGTCGGGCGCCGGATTTGCTCTTGTCGAACACCGTCAACTGTCTGGAGGCCTGACTCAACTGTTGCTCGGTACACGAATTTAGAGATGCGCGCCGTCACGAGACCGCTTGCCGAGTTCACCGACTCGGATCTAGATCTCAACGACTTTGCTCGAGGCGACGGTTACCTCTTCGTGCGAGACGGGGTGGGATGTGCCGGCCGGGGTGATGCCGCACGAGTGAACTCAAGCGATGCCATTGAATTTTTGCGCTCAATCGAGCACGACTCGACAATCGATGGGCCGGGGGTGGGTCCGATTCTGCTTGGATGTATCCCCTTCGATAGCTCTCAATTGCACCAATTCATTTTGCCGCGAGTCATTCTTGGAAAGGACCGCGATGAAAATCGATGGGTGACCTCGATCGATGGTTCGATTCCGGACTTATCGGTTCCAGCAAGACCGCTTGCTACCGGCGCCGAATACACGGTGGAACCAGGAGTCGAAGTTCAGCACTATTTGACGGCGGTGACCGCGGCTCGTGACGCGGTCAAGGCGGGGCGACTAACCAAGGCGGTCATCGCCCGCGACGTGATTGTCACCACCTCGTCAGCGATAGATGTGCACGCGGTGCTGTTGAGATTGCGAACTTCATTTGGTTCTAGCTACCGATACTCAATCGATGGCTTAATCGGCGCGTCGCCGGAGCTTTTGGTCGCCGTGCACGGGAGCGAGGTCACTAGTCATCCTTTGGCCGGAACAACTCCGCGAACCGGAGACCCGCAAACCGATGCACGTCTAGCGCAATTGTTGATGCGCAGCGAGAAAAATCAAATTGAGCACCGAGTGGTCATCGACATGGTGTACGACACCCTTCTTCCCTGGTGTTCGTACTTGGACTGGGAACCAGAGCCATCCATAGTCGCCGTTGCCAACGTGCAGCACCTGGGCACCCTGATGCAAGGGCAGCTCTCCCAACCAGCGCCAACCGTGCTCGATTTGGCGTATCGCCTCTCACCGACGCCCGCCCTTGGCGGACATCCTCGCAACGAGGCGCTTCGACTCATTGCCGAGGTCGAAGGTATTCAGCGGGGAAGATACGGAGGCGCCGTCGGTTGGGTTGACGCAGAAGGAAATGGCATCTGGGCGGTGGCGATACGCTGCGCCGAGATTTCCGCGGGCGGACACTCGGCGCGGCTCTTTGCGGGGGGCGGAATTGTTGCCGACAGCGAGCCGCACTCCGAACTCGCCGAAACCCAGGCAAAGTTTCAGGCCATGCTGGCCGCCCTCATTCGACCTTAGATTATTGGCGCTAGCGCCTTCAGTACGTTGGCATTCAATCGAGCATGCACGGAAGTATTTTCGTTGCGATCTGTCGCAATGCACACGAGCCACGAGCCAATCTCGCCAACTTGTTCGACAAGTTGCTCAACCGATTCGACCGACTTACTCAGGATTCCATGGGCCGCTGCGATTTGCGCAATGTTTGAATTATGCGGGGTACCAAAGAGTTGTTCGAATCGCTCCGAGTGCAATGAGGTCGCCTGCGGCAAAAACGAAAAGATCCCGCCCCCTTTGTTATTGATGCAAACAATACGCACCTCTGCCTCGCGGTCCGCCAGTCCAATAAGTCCATTCGAGTCATGCAGCATCGCGAGATCGCCAATGAGCAGGTATGTCGGTGCACCGCTTGCCAATGCAATACCCACCGCGGTCGATACGACGCCATCGATACCGCTCGCTCCGCGATTGGCGTGTACAGACAATCCGTCCCGTGGTTCGGAAAACCATTCCAGATCTCTCACTGGCATCGATGACGAAACCACTAGGCGCGATCCGTGTGGAATGTGTTTGCTCAATTCCCTGGCCACGGCCGGCTCCGTCGGACCCTTCTCTTCGAGTAGCGATGTGGTGATTACTTGTTGGGTTATTGACTCCGCCTGTTGCCACCTGGCGAGCCAACCAGAGTCGCTAGCCGAACTTGTGTCAGGTCGTCCCAGTCGATCCGCCAGGGCCATACACCAGGTCGAAATTGGTCCAACCAGGTGCCGCGAAATGATTCGATCGGGATCAATGAGCCTCGGTGTGGCCGAAATCGCCAGATAGGTGGCGCCCGAGTCACGCAACCACAAATTCACCACCTTTGATACCGGGGGTTCACCCAGCCGAATGACCACCTCTGGATTTAACGATCGCGCCAAGTTTTCCGATCGCAGAAACGTGTCTGCTCCGGCAACAACGACGGGAGAGTTTCTCTCGACGACACGGCATCCACTTCGAGGATCGGCGAGAATTGGCCAGTGAAGGACTCGCGCTAATTCGAGTACGCCGGAGCTGGTTTTGCATCCGGCACCGGCAACCAGCACTCCACGCTTGCCGCGCAAAATACCGACAATGTCGATCACGTCGTCTGGCGGTGGGGGTACTTCCACGACCGACCGTAAGGGTGTTCGGATCGCGGATTTCGGCAGCTCACCGATGTCGCCAACCAGTGGCTCGCGGAACGGAAAGTTGAGATGAACTGGCCCAGGAGACTCACCGCACGCCGACTCCAGGCA
>JBKJXI010000095.1:0-2519 GCA_046716325.1 Ilumatobacteraceae bacterium
GAGCAGCTCGATCCCCATCTCGTGTCTTCGATGCAGTGGCCGGAGCATGCGCGGGCGTGGTGTGATCGCGCCTCGGGAGTTGGCGCCGACGGACTGTTGTTGCTTGGTCGAAACGGGGCGAACACGTTGACGATGTGCCTCTTCAATCAAGACGGTTCGGGTGCCGAGATGAGCGGCAATGGCATTCGATGCTTGGCCCACGCCGCCCAATTGCGCGACTCGCCGACCGCATCGATTGTGTATACCGTTCATACCGCTGCGGGCGACCGGAGGGTCGAGGTGACTCCGGATCAACTGCTCGAAAATACGGTGCAGGCGAGCGTCGACATGGGCGCTATTGAATTGCTCGATGAACCGGCCAATTGGAATTCAATCGGATGTGATCCCATGCGCCCGGTGATGCATCTCTCGGTTGGCAATCCGCATGCGGTTGTCGCCGTTGATGATGTTATGGAAGTGAATCTCTTGGAACTCGGTCGTAAGGTTCCCGAAATAAATTTGGAAGTCATCGAGCCGGGCCCGGAGAGTAATGCGATCACGATGCGTGTCCACGAACGGGGAGCGGGAATCACCAGAGCATGCGGCACCGGAGCGTGCGCAAGCGCGTGGGCCGCTGTGAAGTGGGGTCTCGTTACACCGCAGGCCGATGAAGTCCTCGTGCACATGGACGGCGGAGATGCTCGCGTGGTTCTGAACTCGCCGGAACCAGGTCGGGTGACGCTCATCGGGCCGTCTGAGTATTTGTTCGATGCGAACGCCGAGATGCCAATATGAGTTCCCCGTATCAGGAGGCTCTCGGTGAAACGCTCATTGAGCGTGGTCGTCGGGAACGAATTGTGCTCGTAGGGGTCGTCTTCGATGGCCACGACGAGGTGGAAGTAGAGGAGAGTCTTGACGAGCTGGCGCGGCTTATTGATACTGCCGGTGCCGATGAGGTCGGCCGCCTTACCCAACGGCGGGCATCGCCGGACTCCACCTATTACATCGGGAAAGGCAAGGTCCAAGAATTAAAGGAGTTATGCCTTGCGGTTGATGCCGACACCGTCGTGTTCGACAACGAGCTAGCGCCCGCCCAGCAGTTCAATCTCGAAAAATTGCTCGGTCGAACGGCGCTCGATCGCACCGCGGTGATTCTCGATATCTTCGCCCAGAATGCGCACACGCTGGAAGGCAAGGTGCAGGTCGAACTCGCGCTGTTGCGCTATCGACTACCGCGACTTCGTCGAGGCGTAGCCGGGGCGATGTCTCAGCAGGGTGGTGGAATTGGAACTCGTGGTCCCGGCGAAACGAAACTAGAAGTTGATCGTCGAAGGATTCAGGATCGCATTAGCAAGTTGGCGCGTGACCTCAAAGACCTTGGTAGTACTCGACACGAACAGCGAAAGAATCGGGGACGAAGTGGACTCGGGTCGGTGTCGATAGTCGGTTACACAAATGCAGGGAAGTCATCTCTCCTCAACGCGCTCACGAGTGCCGGTGTCCTCGTGGAGAATCGCTTGTTCGCCACGCTCGATCCGGCGACAAGGCGTCTCTCCCTTCCGGGAGGAGAACCTGTACTGGTATCGGACACGGTTGGTTTTGTGCGGCGGTTGCCACACGCACTCATCGAGTCGTTTAAGAGCACGCTCGAAGGTGCGGTGACAAGCGATTTGCTTGTGCATGTCGTGGACGCCACGGCGGCAGATCCCAAACTTCAGATTCAAGCGGTTCGAGAAGTGCTGACAGAGATAGGCGCCGGAGCGGTGCCAGAGTTGCTCGTATTCAACAAGGCCGATATTGAACCAGAAATTGCTCGTCAACTTACCGACGAAACGCCCGGCTCGATCGCGATCTCGGCAGCAACGGGCTATGGAGTAGAAGAATTATTGAGACGGGTTGGTGATCGAATGCGATTGATCACAACGGTTGTGGAGATGCTCGTCCCGTATGACCGCGGCGACATCGTTGCTTCGATCCATCGCGAAGGCGAGGTGGTGTCCTCGTCCAATGAAGAGTTGGGCATGCGCATTCGCGCTCGCCTGGCCGATGCCTCTGCCGGACGACTCGCCAATTTTGTGGTGCGAAAGTGACGGCGAAGGGTTTCGTTCCACCGCCGTATCCATACGATCGCCTGGATGCACTGAAAGAATTGGCAGCCGTTCACGACGGTGGCGTCGTCGGCCTTTCGATTGGCGATCCCTGCGATCCACCGGCGGCCGCAGTAATTGCGGCGCTGTCCACATCAAATTCGGAGCGAAGTTATCCGGCAAGTATCGGAATCGAGCCGTTGCGCGCCGCGGCTCGCAACTGGATTGAGCGCAAATTCGACATAAATGTGCCGATCGCTCAGATTGCGGCGTGTGTTGGCAGCAAAGAATTTGTTGTCACCACACCGCAATGGTTGAAGCTGCGCACACCAAACCGCGACACCGTGTTGTATCCCGCCGTGTCGTATCCCTCTTATGAGATGGGGGCCACATTGAGCGGATGCCGTGGGGTGCCGGTAGCGATGACAAGTAGTGGTGGGCTGGATGTTTCAT
>JBKJXI010000096.1:0-2731 GCA_046716325.1 Ilumatobacteraceae bacterium
GAACAGAATCGGCGTCTGCGACTTTTGGGATGTGATTTGGTCCAAGGGAATCACATAGCCGAACCGGTTGTCGCCGGTGAATTTGTACCGCTCGTGGTCGAGGTCGTCAGCCGACACGACTAACCGGACGCCTCGTTTTCTGACGTCTCGTTTTCTGCCTTCGGGCGTGGGCCAACGCCGGCAAAAAAGTCAAGAACTTCCTTGGCATCCTTAGACAAGCGCAATACGGAATTTCCTTCGACAGTGTCGCCATAGACCGGCAATGGAAATGACCCGATGTTGCCACCGATGGCCGGACGCATCTTGCGACCAAAGTTGAGCAGATTCAATGTTTCATCAACCAGCACCGCCTCCACTGCGCCGGCGAATACCGATCCGGCCGTAAATGGATTTTCCGCCACATGTTCAGCGGAACTTTTCAGAAGGGCGGTCACAAACATTCTCTGGCGGGCGGTGCGCCCGATGTCGGCTGTTCCGTCGATCTGCCACTCGCCATCTATTTTCGATTCGAAGAAGCGACTTCGGGCAAAGGCTAGGGCCCTGACCCCGTCGAGTCGCGGGCACCCGGCCCGCATGAACAATCCCGTGTGACGGTCACGGGACGGATAATCCACGCACACGGTCACCCCACCGACGGCGTCTACCAGACCTTTGAATCCCTGAAAATCGATCTCGATGTAGTGATGTATCGGCACGCTCAAAGCCTTCTGCACGGTTCGAACGAGCACATCGGTTCCAATCTGGTACGCCGTGTTGATCCGTTGCGATTTGCTGCCATTGCCGATCTCGACCCACAAATCGCGCGGAATCGAAATCAGTGAGAGCCCACCCGTTTTCTTGACATAGTGCATCACCATCAAGGTGTCGCTGCGCTTGCCTCCAATGTCGGCAGCGGCCCCGACATTGTTGTAGTCCGGATCGGTTGGGTCGGACCCTTCGCGCGAGTCCGATCCAACGAGTAGATAGTTTTCAAATTCCCCGTTTGTCGGTGACAACGACTCGACGGCACTCGCATCTCGTCGTACCGCCGACAGTTGAGTGTTCGTCGCAACGACCAGCCCAGTCGCTCCAGCCAGTGCCACGCTGGCGGCAATTCCAATGCTTACCAGCCAGTTGCTTGATCGATGCGAACGCGATGATCGGAGTTTGCTGGAAACCTGACTCATGCACTCTTGACGGTAGCCGTCAGCCGTTCCGGATCAATGTCACAATTGCGGCGAATCCGTTAACTCGTGCGCAAGTGCACAATGTCGCCGGTATCGATGAGATGGGTCATCCCGACTTCATCGACGACGGCGAGTCGACCATCGAGATTGACCGTCGTGGCAATCCCTACAAGCTCGGTGTGATCACTGCGCTCGACTCGAACGGTGGCGCCAATTGTGGCCATCGAAGCGGAATACAGCCGATGTAAATCATCGCTGGCTTGTTGCTCGAGAGCGTCAATGTTTGACAACAACAATCGCAACAGATCGGCCGGTTCCAACCAGGCACCGCCGACAAACTCGCTCAGCGACACGGCGCCGTCGGGTGCCCAATTCACGTTGATCCCGATTCCAACAACCACGAACTCCGGACCTGCGGCGGCCAATAGACCCGACAGTTTCCGATTCCCAATGAGCAGGTCGTTTGGCCATTTCAAATTTGGTACAACGCCCGCCAATTGCTGGCATGCCCGGACCGCGGCTAGCCCGACTATCTGGGCGAAGTGATGTTGCGGGCGCTTCACATCACGAAATAAGAGTGACACGAGCAAGTTCGCTCCGGACACGGCTTCCCATGTTCGGTCGAGTCGACCGCGCCCGGCGGTTTGAAAATCGGCGGCGATGACGAGATGCGCTGGTGCACCAAGTAAGGCTCGGTCAAACAGATCGGTATTCGTACTGGTGGTTTCGGTCACGTGCTCAACCCACCATCCATTGGGCCAGTTGAGCCAGTTGGCGTCGGCACTCGTCATTACGCCAAGATAGTGACTTGTGCTGAAGAAAATCCTTATCGCCAATCGTGGCGAAATTGCCGTCCGCATTATTCGTACCGCACGCGAAATGGGTATCGCGACCGTTGCCGTCTACTCCGAGTTGGACCGAAACTCTCTCCATGTGCGCCTAGCCGATGAGGCATTCGCATTGGGCGGTCAGACGGCGGCCGAGAGTTACCTCAACACCGAAGCCATTTTGGACATTATCCGGCGCAGCGGTTCCGACTCCGTGCACCCCGGCTACGGGTTCTTTAGCGAAAACGCGGACTTTGCTAGAGCGATTACCGACATGGAAGTCGCGTTCATTGGCCCGTCACCGGAGGCAATCGTCGAAATGGGAGACAAGGTGTCGTCGCGAAAGGCCGCGCTTCGCGGAGGCGCTCCAATTGTTCCTGGCACCACGGAATTTGTTACCGGTGTCGAGGAGATTCGAGACTTTGGCAATCTGAATGGCTGGCCAGTCGCGATCAAGGCGGCATATGGCGGTGGCGGACGCGGGATGAAGGTCGTACTCGACGCCGAACATGTGCAGGAGGCAATGGAATCGGCACAGCGCGAATCAAAGGCCTTCTTTGGGCGGGACGAAATTTACCTCGAGCGATATCTTGCCTGGCCGCGACATATAGAGGTACAAATTATTGGCGATACCCACGGCAACCTGGTATGGGTAGGAACCCGCGATTGCTCGGCCCAGCGCCGTCACCAAAAACTCATCGAGGAAGCACCAGCACCGGGCCTACCCGATGGGGTCGA
>JBKJXI010000097.1:0-4277 GCA_046716325.1 Ilumatobacteraceae bacterium
GCGCGGCGGTTTCCGGCATCCTTCACATTTGCGATGACGATGGCAGCGAGCTTCCCGCCGGTGAGATTGGAACCGTATTTTTTGAAAGCCCGGCAGAGTTCGAGTACCACAACGATCCAGAAATGACGAAGGCATCGCGCGATCCTCTCGGGCGAGGATGGACGACACTTGGCGATATCGGTTATATGGACGCCGACAAATTTCTCTATCTCACCGATCGCAAGGCATTCATGATCATCTCCGGTGGGGTCAACATCTATCCGCAAGAGGCAGAAAACGTGCTCATCAATCATCCAAAGGTCATCGATGTGGCGGTATTCGGAATTCCAAACGAAGAATTTGGTGAGGAGGTCAAGGCAGTCGTGCAGCCGGTGTCGATGCCTGCGACTGAGCAAGAGGCCGACGAACTGAGCAAAGAACTACTGCTCTTTTGCAGACAGTCGCTTGCCGACATCAAGTGTCCGCGGAGCATTGATTATCGTGTCGAGCTTCCGCGACATCCGACCGGAAAGCTGTACAAGCGATTTCTCAAGGACGAGTACTGGGCCAAGGCCGGACGAGCGATCTGAGTTATCCGAAATGGCAACAAGCGCGACTCATCCGTTTCTCGATACCAAGTTGCCGATTGCATTTGCCCATCGCGGAGGGGCTAGCGATAATCCAGAAAATACGATGCCTGCGTTTCAACACGCGATTGATTCCGGATATCGCTATCTCGAAACTGACGTACATGCCACCAAAGACGGCGTCCTGCTCGCCTTTCACGACAATGACTTGCAGCGAACATGTGGCGTGCCCGGCCGAATCAGTGAACTCAATTACGAACAAGTTCGACAGGCGCGGGTGGCTGGACGCGAACCAATTCCACAGATGGCGGAATTGTTGAGCAGTTGGCCGGAGGCCAGATTCAATATCGACTGCAAGGCCGATGGAGCGCTGCAACCCTTGATCGACTTGCTGACCGCAACGAACTCACTCGAGCGGGTTTGTGTAGGTTCCTTTAGTGACAATCGTTTGCGTCAGTTGCGAAGCCACTTCGGTGCCGCACTGTGTTCGTCGCTCGGGCCTAAGGAGGTTGCTCGCCTACGCCTGCGGCGCTGGTTGCGATCTCGCCCTCAGTTTCCTGGTGTGCAGGCCGCCCAGATACCGCTCAAGCAGGGACCACTTACGATTACCGATCGGGCACTGGTGGAAGCCGCACATGATGTCGGGCTACAGGTTCATGTCTGGACAATTGACGAGCCTGTCGAGATGGAACACCTGCTCGATATTGGTGTGGACGGAATTATGACCGATCGACTTAGCGTTCTGCGCGGGGTACTCGAAACTCGCGGATTGTGGAGTAACTTGTAGCGGTGACCCCGACGAGGATGCGGCAATGCCGACGCTTCGATGAGTACATCATCAGCCGCTGACGTCGCAGACGGTCACTTCCACTCGGCGCAACTCCTTTCGTTGCGGGGATTGGGCAAAACCTTTGCCGACTCGACGCAGGCGCTTTCCGACATCACGATGGATATTGGCTGGCAGGAGTTCGTCTCCCTTGTCGGGCCAAGTGGATGCGGCAAATCCACGATTCTGCGGATCGCCGCCGGGCTAGAAACTCCCACCGCCGGCGAGTGCATCGTCCAGACCACCAAGGTGGGATTCGTGTTTCAGGACGCCACCTTGCTTCCATGGCGCAATGTCTACGACAACATTGAGCTGTTGATCGAACTCGACGGGATTGAGCAAAGCGAGCGAACCCGACGGGTGGACGAGATCATCCAACTCGTAGATCTAGTGGACTCCGCTCGAAAATACCCGCGGCAGCTATCCGGCGGGATGAAGATGCGAACTTCGCTGGCACGCTCGCTGGTGAGCAATCCCGAATTGTTTCTCTTTGACGAGCCCTTTAGCGCACTCGATGAATTTACTCGTGAACGCCTCAATGACGATCTTCTCGATCTCTTTGCCCGGCGTAAGTTCGCGGCTCTATTCGTTACCCATTCAATCTCTGAAGCCGTCTACATGAGTAGCCGCGTCGTGGTGATGTCACCTCGTCCGGGCACTATCGCCCAGGTTGTATCGGTTCCGTTTTCGTATCCCCGCCGGCACGACATTCGTTACTCGCCACAATTTGCCGAAATCTGTGGTCAAGTGTCTCGTGCCTTGCGTCAGGACAGCCAATGAGATCGTCCAAATCGGATCGAGTTTCGGGAGTAGTTGGACCATTGGTCGTCTTCGTCATCTTTATCGCAGTCTGGTATGCGGTGGCCTACGGCATGGACAACAATTTCTCGCCGGCTTCGAACAAGCCGCTCATCATTCCCCCACCGCATCGATTATTTGAGGACTTCAACGGGATAAATCGAGACAAGATTTTTACTGCAACCTGGATTTCGATCAAGACCAGCATGCTCGGACTGCTCATTTCAATATTTCTGGGTCTCCTATTGGGAATCTTGATGGCACAGGCTCGCTGGTTGGAGCGTTCATTGTGGCCCTACCTCATTGCGATGCAGGTGACCCCAATCATTGCCCTTGTACCACTCTTAATCAAGATTGTTGGGGCCAACTTTGCCGCTCGGGTCATCGTGACCGTCATCATCTCGCTGTTCCCCATCGTGTCCAATACCCTGTTTGGCCTGCGTTCCGTTGATCGCAATCTCCACGACCTATTTACCCTTCACCATGTCGGAAGAATTCGTCGCCTGATCAAGTTGCAATTGCCCGCGGCGTCGCCGGCGATCTTCACGGGTTTCAGAATTTCGGCCGGCTTAGCCGTGATCGGAGCAATCGTCGGCGACTTCTTTTTCTCAAAAGGCAGTCCAGGGTTGGGAAAACTCATCACCACGTTCTTTATCAATAACCAGTCCGGCCCGATGTTTATTACTTCAATTAGCGCAGCGCTTCTCGGACTTTCACTGTTTATAATTTTTGGTGCGATCTATAAAGTCGCGGTTGGCCGTTGGTACGAAGATGCTGCAAAGTTTTAGACCACTTACAACCCAATAGGAGAATTCATGACTACCTACTCGAAAACAGCCGCCGGAATCTCAGCGATCCTTGTATTGACACTTGCCGCCTGCGGCAGTTCTCCTTCCGAGTCGAGCGACACAACCGTGACGGAAACTACTCAATCTGTGCCAGCGGGAGTTTCACTTGTCGAAGCTTGTCCACCAAAGGTTGTGGTGCAAACCGACTGGTTTCCCGAATCCGAGCATGGCGGAGTGTTCGAACTAATGGGTGCCGACTACTCTGCGTCGAAGGACACCGGGGCAGTCGTTGGAGCCCTTACGGTCCACGGTGAAGACACAGGAGTCGACCTGGAAATCAGGGCCGGTGGGCCGTTTCTCCAGATACCAGTGGTCACCCAGATGTATCAAGACGATGCGATCATGTTTGGCTATGTCGGAACGGATGCGGCAATAAAGACATATGTGGACACCCCCACGCTCGCCGTGTTCTCCGCACTGAATAAAAACCCGCAAGTCGTTCTGTGGAACGCCGAGCAACACCCAGACGCGAAAACCATCGTCGATATTGCCAAGGAAATTTCGACAATCTATGTCTTTGGCGATCAAAGTTTCATGCGTTACTTCGTTAGCACGGGAGCAATCGACAGCGGTCAGATCGATACCAATTATCAAGGCAACCTTTTGCTGGCCACCGAGGACGCCGCCCACCAGGGCTTCGTTACGTCCGAGCCGTACAAGTACTCGGTTCTCGACTCTGGACCGATCACGGTTGGTTACCAAATGATCCACGATGCCGGGTGGACGAGCTACGCCCAATCGCTTGCGATCCGTAAGGATCGCCTAGAGGAGTTCAGACCGTGCCTGACCAAACTCGTTCCGATACTGCAACAGGCACAAATTGACTACATCGCCGATCCCGAGCGCGCCAATGAAATCATTATCGCCACAACACTTGCCTACGACAGTTTCTGGACTCAAAGCAAAGGCGATACTTCGAACGGCGCCAGGGCTCAGAAGGATCTAGACATCGTCGCAAATGGTGATACCCCAACGTTCGGCGACTTCGAGGAGGGGCGAGTGGCAGAATTTATTGCCAAGGCTCTGCCGATATTCCGCGAGCAGGGTCTCGATGTCATCGAGGTAACGCCCGCTGACATCACCACAAATGAGTTTCTAGACCCGACGATCACCTACACCAAATAACTTGGTCCTCGTCCGCGGCGTCGCTTAGGCGTCACGGACAGTGGAACGATGTTTGGCGACGGGCTCCTTTTCGCTCCACGGAAAGTTGATCCACAGATCGGTGTGCTTCCAGAC
>JBKJXI010000098.1:0-2714 GCA_046716325.1 Ilumatobacteraceae bacterium
GTGGCAGCAAGAAGGCGCCGTCGGTCAGCGAAAGATCACCCAGTGGACTCGCTACATGGCGATCGGGATTGCCGTGTTACAGGGAGCGGGCCTCACGTTTATCTTCGGTCAGGGAAGGGGATCGGCATTTTTTGGCGCCGCAACTCAGGCCCCGGATGTGGTGCTGTTAAATCCGTTCATGCCTCGGGCACTGATCGTGATTCCGTCGCTCGTGGCGGGCACCGCCCTGTTGATGTGGATCGGCGAACTGATCAGTCAGCGTGGCATCGGCAACGGAATGTCGATGATTATTTTCGCCTCCGTCGTGAGCGACCTTCCGTACGGCTATTACTCGTTGCTGCAGAATAAGAAAATTGTCGTGTTCATCATCCTTGTCTCCGTTTCAATTGGGATACTCGTGGCGGTGGTGAGGGTCGAACTTGGACAGCGGCGAATCCCCGTGCAATTCGCCAAACGCGTGGTCGGTCGCAAAATGTACGGCGGTCAAAACACCTATATACCGCTGAAGGTCAACCAGGCCGGGGTGGTGCCGATCATATTTGCCAGCTCCGTGCTGTTGTTGCCGGTATTGATGTCGAACATGCTTGGCAGCGCTCAGGGTTGGCGCGGCTCGGTGGCGGGATTCGTCAACAACTACCTGGTAAATAGTCAAAATGTGTTGTACATCTCGGTCTTTTTCTTGCTGATTATTGCGTTCGCGTACTTTTATAACTCCATCGCCTTTGATCCGATACGACAGGCGGATCAATTGCGCAAACAGGGCGGTTTCATTCCAGGTATTCGCCCGGGACCACAAACGGAATCGTTCCTGGCCAAGACGGTTAATCGCATCACATTGCCCGGTGCGTTGTTTGTGGCGTCCATTGCCGTCTTGCCGTACATCATTTTGTGGGTCGGAAATGTGCAGTCATTCCCATTTGCGGGCACAACGGTCTTGATTGCCGTGGGCGTAGCGCTGGAACTCATGCGCCAAATCGATAGCCAACTCATGCAGCGAAACTACGAGGGTTTCTTGAAGTGACGATTCCGTCTTAGGAACGTCACCAAGAAGTTCACGCGGAGTATCGAACCTATGTCAATCGGAGTGCGCGTCATCATGCTTGGTCGCCAGGGCGCCGGCAAGGGCACACAGTGTCGTCGAGTCGCGCAACACTACGGAATTCCTCACATTTCTACCGGCGAGATCTTGCGCAACGCGGTCCGACTTGGAACTGTCGTTGGGCGCCAAGTAAAGAAGGTGATCGATGAGGGACGCCTCGTCGAAGACGACCTGATGGTGTCGCTGGTCCAGGGCCGGTTCGGCGAGGTCGATGCCCGCATCAGTGGATATGTCCTGGATGGATTCCCGCGAACGATTGGTCAGGCCGAGGCATTCGATGAAATCACCGAGGTTCGTCCGGTGAACGTGGTGATCGATCTCGAGGTGCAGCGCGATGTCGTGCTTCGCCGACTCTCCGCGCGGCGCACGTGTCAGCAGTGTGACGCCAACTTTGTCACCACCGGCGACGATCCGAGCCCATGGATTTGTCCAAACTGCGGCGGAATCGTCCACCAGCGCGACGACGATACTCCCGAAGCGATCAATCATCGCCTCGATCTCTACGACGAGATCACGGCACCGCTCGTCGATTACTACCGCAAAACTGCCAAATTGGTGGTCGTCGACGGCCTAGGTAGCCCCGACGAGGTGTTTGCCAAACTATTGGCCACAGTCGAAGCCTGGAGATAGGCAGGTAGGGGTTTTGGGCGAGCGGGGGTCGGCGGTAGCATAACTCTTCGCCTTTAGGAGCGTTTTTCACCTACTGGGCGGTGAGTTCGTTTGAGGAGAAGACCCTGCCGAAGAATAAAGAAGATGCAATTGTGCTGGAAGGCAAGATCACAGAGTCCCTACCTAATGCAATGTTTCGAGTAGAACTCGAAAACGGACACACAGTTTTGGCTCATATTTCCGGAAAGATGCGCATGAATTACATTCGCATTTTGCCGGGTGACAAGGTTCAAGTTGAGTTGACACCGTACGACCTCACCAGGGGCCGTATTACCTACCGATTCAAATAGCTATCCAAAAAGCGCAGATTTACGAGGCCAATTAAGTGAAAGTAAAACCGAGCGTCAAAAAAATTTGCGAAAAGTGCAAGGTCATCCGTCGGCATCGGCGAGTCATGGTGATCTGCGAAAACCCACGTCATAAACAGCGTCAAGGCTGATCAGATTTTTAACCAGATTAATCCCGCAACTTTCTAAGGAAGCGCCAATGGCACGAATTTCAGGAGTCGACATCCCGCGCGAAAAGCGCCTCGAGATCGCTCTTACCTACATTTTTGGCATCGGTCGCTCAACCTCGATCAAAATGTGCAAGGAGTTGGATCTCAATCCAGATACTCGCGTACGCAATCTGACCGACTCAGAGGTCAACAAGATTCGCACATATATCGAAAACAAGTTGTCCGTCGAGGGCGATCGTCGCCGTGATGTGCAAACCGACATCAAGCGCAAAGTTGAGATCGGAAGCTATCAAGGGACTCGACATCGCAAGGGCTTGCCGGTGCGCGGACAACGCACTCACACCAATGCTCGCACTCGCAAGGGACCAAAGAAGACGGTCGCCAATAAGAAGATGGCAGTGAGGAAATAACGATGGCCAAGGCAGTTGGAACACGACGTCCGCGCAAGCGCGATCGCAAGAATGTCACCAATGGCGTGGTGCATATCAA
>JBKJXI010000099.1:0-3609 GCA_046716325.1 Ilumatobacteraceae bacterium
GTGCACATTCTCGCGGAATTGATCTGGTCATCGCCGACACCGCCGGTCGCCTGCAAACCAACACCAATCTGATGGAAGAGCTGAAAAAAGTCCGACGGGTTGCCGACAAAGGCGCAGGCAAAGTCACCGAGGTCTTGCTGGTGATTGATGCGACGACCGGACAAAATGGTCTGGTGCAGGCCCGCCAGTTTGCCCTTGCCACTCAAGTAACTGGAGTGGTTCTTTCCAAGCTGGACGGATCTGCCAAAGGTGGCATTGTCTTTGCAATTGAGACCGAGCTCGGCATTCCCGTGAAATTAGTCGGAATTGGTGAGACAATTATCGACATGTCACCTTTCAACCCGGATGAATTTGTCGCTGCATTATTTGATCAGTCGTGAAGCGGTTCTTGTTTGCGTTCGTGCTTAGCGTGTCGAGCGGATCTCTGATATCTGCATGCTCATCGTCCGATGACTCGACTAATGGCACGACCGACACGTCCGTGTCGTCGGTGCCAGATGGAAACGTCGTGATCACGGCTGATCAGGCGGCAACGCTTGTTGGCAAGACCGAGTCGGTCGCGGAAGCACAAGCGCACGCAAACGGTTGGGTATGGCGAGTCGGTAGTCGCGACGGTGAGCACTTTGCTCTCACTATGGACTACTGCGAGTGTCGAGTCACGGTGGCGATAGAAAATGACATCGTGACTGACGCGGTTGTCGGCTAAGGCGATTTTCACCGCTAACCTTTCGCCACAACATGTTTGATTCACTCGCTGATCGCCTCGGCGGAATTCTCAAGCGATTGCGCAACAAGGGCCGTCTCACCCAAGACGATGTCAACGAGATGCTCGGCGAGATTCGCACCGCACTGCTTGAGGCCGATGTCAATGTCGGAGTCGTTGGCAATGTAATTGAGCACATTCGCCAGCAATCCGTCGGCGCCACGCTGTCGACGGCGCTTAACCCCGGGCAGCAGATAATTAAGATCGTCAATGCCGAATTGATTTCGATGCTCGGTGGCGAAACACTCAAAATTTCGTACGCGTCGCATCCGCCAACCGTGGTCTTGATGGCGGGGTTGCAGGGGTCCGGCAAGACCACGAGCGCGGTCAAATTGGCGGGGTGGTTCAAATCGCAGGGTCGCCAGCCGTTACTTGTTGGAGCCGATCTACAGCGTCCAGCCGCCGTCGAGCAACTGATAGTTCTAGCTGCTCATCTCGATGTTCCCGTGTTTTCGGCGCCGGGCGATCCGGTAGCGACCGCTAGGGCCGGCCTGCACCACGCGCAAAGTATTGGCCGCGATGTACTCATAGTCGATACCGCCGGTCGGCTGGCGGTCGACGACGAAATGATGCGTCAAGTGCGGGAAATCTCAAATGCAGTGTCGCCCCACTACACGTTTTTGGTTGTCGACGCGATGACGGGTCAAGATGCGGTCGCGGTTGCCAAGGCATTCGATGAATCGCTTGCAATTTCAGGAGTAATTCTGACGAAACTCGACGGCGACGCGCGCGGCGGTGCGGCGCTGTCGGTGAAACAGGTCATCGGCAAGCCGATTGCCTTTGCCACCACCGGAGAAAAACTGGATGCCTTTGAACAGTTCCATCCCGATCGGATGGCGGGTCGCATTCTTGGCATGGGCGACATGCTCACTTTGATCGAGCAAGCCGAACGCGTCTACGAAAAGGATCAAGCAGAGTCGGCGGCGGCGAGGATGCTCGAAGGTGCATTCACCCTCGATGATTTTCTGGACCAGTTGCAGCAAATTAAGAAAATGGGTCCGCTACAAAACGTCATGGGCATGATTCCGGGAATGCCAAAGGAAATGAAGAATGCCGAAATTGGCGACGAGCAAGTGAAGCTAACCGAAGCAATTATTCGCTCGATGACCATCGAAGAACGAAGTCATCCGGAAATTATCAATGGCAGTCGTCGGAGTCGAATTGCCAAAGGGAGCGGCACACAGATTGCCGACGTCAATCGCCTCGTCAAGCAATTTAGTGAGATGCAGAAAATGATGAAGCGAATGGGCGCATCAGGAGGAAAGGGTGGCAAGGGATCAAATCGATTTGATTTGGCCGATGCGTTGGGCTCTCGGGTGCCACCCCGCTAGCCTGTCACCCATGTCCGTCAAGCTTCGCCTCACCAGAGTGGGCAAAACCAAACAACCGCATTACCGCATTGTGGCGGCTGATACTCGCAATGCCCGCGATGGAAAGTTCCTTGAAATCGTCGGAAATTATCATCCCAAGAACGACCCATCGGTCCTCAGTGTTGACAATGTCAAAGCCATCAAATGGCTAAAGCAAGGCGCGCTGCCCAGCGAACGAGTCAAGAAACTTCTAGAAATATCGGGTGCATGGGCCGAGTTTTCCGCTTCCAAGACCGCCAAGTAACTCCGAGATCCGCGCGTGTCTGAAGCACCCAGCATCAATCCGGCCCCCGTGGCATCGGCGGTTCTCGATCACGTCGTACGCTCCATCGTCGATAATCCGGAAGCGGTTCGTGTCGAGGGTTTTCCCGACGGCGACAAGGTCTTGCTAGAAGTGCGAGTTGGCGATGGCGACCTTGGTCGTGTCATTGGTCGCCGTGGTCGCACTGCGCAAAGCATTCGCACCGTAGTTCGCGCTGTTGCAACTCGCGATGGCGTAGATGTTGATGTCGACTTCGTCGACGACTGAGCGACTTCCGCCCGCGGGCCTGTTGCACGTTGGTCGTATGGCACGGCCACATGGAGTTCGCGGAGCAATGTATGTTCATTTGTACACGGATCACCCCGCCCGCAGTGCTCAGGGCGCGCGTCTATGGGCGTCGGGGACGTGGTACGAAATCGCTTCATCGAAGAAGCAGGAAAATCGTTGGCTCATCGAATTTGTCGGCCTGACCGATCGCAATGTTGCGCAGCGCCTGGCAAACCAAGATCTGTATGGCGAGCCGATCGAGGACTCCTCGATCCTGTGGGTACACGAACTCATCGGCGGCACCGTGTTCGGCATCGACGGCACACCTTATGGAAAGTGTGTGAGTGTGATAGATAATCCCGCCCATCCCATCATCGAACTCGATTCTGGCGGCCTAATTCCGATTCCATTTGTGAAGTCGCACGAACACGGTCGCATCACTATCGACCCACCTCCCGGACTTTTCGACCAATGAGCGCCGAGAAATCCATGCGCATTGATGTGTTTTCGATTTTTCCCCACATTGTCGATGATTTCTGCTCCGAGAGTTTGCTCGGGCGAGCTCGCGGCGAACTTTTGATCGACCTGCGATGTCATGACCTGCGCGAGCATTCCGTCGATGTGCATCACAGCGTGGACGATGCGCCATTTGGTGGCGGCGCGGGAATGGTGATGCGACCAGAACCCGTGTTTGCCGCGGTTGAAGCGGTGCAGCCGCCGCGGCCGCTGTTGCTGTTGTCGCCCGGAGGGCGTCGATTCGACCAACAGTTCGCCGAACAGCTTCTGGCCGCCGGTGGATTTAGCCTGTTGTGCGGCCGTTACGAGGGGGTCGACCATCGGATAGTCGAACATCTCGTCGACGGGGAGGTGTCTGTGGGCGACGTCGTATTGGCGGGCGGCGAGGTCGCCGCGTGCCTGATTATCGAGGCCGTCACTCGGTTGGTGCC
>JBKJXI010000100.1:0-4638 GCA_046716325.1 Ilumatobacteraceae bacterium
CAGCTCTACATTCCACGCCGCGGTGAGATTTCAAGGCCCTTGGCCAGCCGTCCACGGCCAGGAGTCAATTTGCCGCCGCCATCCACAAGCGACTCAACACTGGACACCGAGGATTCTCAAATAATTGATGTGAATACCGCAACCGAACAGCAACTCGATACCTTGCCGGGTGTCGGCCCCTCGACTGCAAGCGCAATAGTCGCCTATCGATTAGCGCACGGACCGTTCGCCCGAGTCGAGGACTTGCTCAACGTGCGCGGAATTGGACCTGCAAAACTCGAGGCTCTACTTGGACTAGTTCGAGTATGAGTCTTAAAACGCTCCGAGCACAAATGCGGCAACACCGAGGGCAAGAATTGATCCTGCCCACACGCCAATGGCCAGCGGTTGAAATTCTCGCCTCCATGTTGTCCAGTCAACGATCGCATTGCGCGAGGCTCGCACAGCGGCGAAATGTCCGATTGCCCACCACACCCCGGCGCTGGCGATGATGGCAATCAGAAATCGACCGGCTTCGGTGATGGCTGGGATTCCCGCCAGCGCGAGCGCCGGTAGGGCCGCGTTAATGACGAGAAACCCAACCACTCCGAAAAGCGGACCCGGGAGCCAAATGAGAACTGATCCAGCTATGGCCATCACGGCGGCAATAGCCACCGCGATGATCCCGCCTCGCTGACGAATGAGTTGGCGGTTGTAGGTAATGCCATCTGGCACGAGCGCAGTTGATAATGCCATGAATCAATTCTACGAGGTGGGTAGTACCAAGGTGCGGCACAAGTGGCACGACCATCGGCTGATCATGTTTGCGTTGATCATCTTTGTCGCCACACGCTGGTGGCGGGTCTTCGCACAAGTCGTTCCACTGTTGGGGCGGCGAGAAATTTCGCTATTTGTTGCCGGAGTGGTGATTGCCGTGTACGCCAATTCTCGCGCCAACCATCCATTTACGATTGCGGTGGCGCTGCTCACTGTGATCGTCGGCGCATCGGGGGGACAGGACGCTTGGCGACATTCCATTACCGATTCAGTTGGGCCATACCGTGGTCCGGCGATTCTCCGCTCCGATCCTGAACGATTCTTTGGCGGGCAACGCGTTGTGCTTGAAGTCGGTGGTGAGCGCTTTGAAACTCTTGCTTATGGCTCGTCGGGCCGGCGATTGCGAACGCGGCTGATGGGTGAAACGGTTTGGATCGAAGGCACTCGGTCAAGTGTTCGACCAGATCGGCAGAAGTGGTTGGCGCCTCGCCATATCGTGGGGACGCTCTCGCTCACCTTTGTTTCTGAGCAGGCGAGTTTTGGATCGCCTCTTTATAGGAGTGTGAATCGTGTTCGCCGGCTATTGATCCGTAGCGCGGGGGTGATGCCCGATGCGGAAGCGACACTTTACCTTGGCTTGATCATCGGCGACGATCGAAACCAGCCGGAGTCCATGCGCGTAGCGTTTCGCTCCGCGGGTTTGTCGCATCTGGTTGCGGTATCGGGGCAGAACGTGGCCTTTGTCCTGATCGCCCTTAGTCCGCTGATACGACGATTGCGAACATGGTGGCGACTGGCGGCAACGATTGGACTGCTTGGCTGGTTCGTGCTGCTTACACGAATTGAACCCTCGGTCCTTCGAGCGGCAACGATGGCGGCACTCGCCGCGTTCGGCCTTGCTCGAGGGCTCAAAGTAGCGCCAAGGAATTTGCTCGCTTTCGCCGTCATCGTTCTGCTTGTCATGGATCCGATGTTGGCTTGGTCGGTGGGTTTCCTCATGTCTGTTGGTGCAACCATTGGATTAATTGCCATCGCACCGCTGGTATCGCGCCGTCTAATTCAAGTGGGAGTCCCGTCATGGTGTGCCCAACCCTTGTCGATAACGATTGGCGCTCAGCTTGGCGTCATGCCGATCAGCGTGCTGGTGTTTCGTAGCGCGCCCGTCATCGGCATTTTCGCCAATCTCTTAGCGGTGCCAGTTGCTGGAGTGGTGATGCTTACCGGATTGCCGCTGGGATTGCTTTCCGCCGTTCTTCCACACCAAGTGATCGCCGTCGTGATGTGGCCAATGGTTCTTGCCGTCCGTTGGGTGTGGTGGGTAGCCGTAATAGCCGAGCGAGTCTCGCCGCGCGGAGTGTTCAATATCGCCGGATGGGTTGCACTTATGGTTTTTGGAACCGCGCGCTGGTATCAGGTTCGCAATCGTTCTGCGAGTCGCTTGTCGGCATGACAGAGTAGAGCCGTGGGTATTTATCTGATCACCGGCGCCGATGATCGGTTGGTCTCGGCCCGGCTCACCGAACTTGTGGACCAACTCATCGGCACGGCGGATCGAGCCACGATGTATGAGAGCCACGATGCGGGTGCCGCTGCGGCTGACGATCGCGAAATGGCGATCCGTAGCGCCGTCGTCAGCGCGGAAACCCCATCTCTCTTTGGAGACGCCCGAGTTGTGGTGTTGCGCGGAATTCACGAGGCAACCGTCGATCAGCTCGGTCCGCTTATCGAATTTCTTCGCGACCCACCCGAGTCGTCCCATTTGGTCTTAACCGCATCAGGAAAGCTCGCCAAGTCCACAACTGAGGCTCTGAAAAAGTCGGGCGCGACGGTCTTTGCCACGGCCCCGCCCGGTCGGCGCAGCGAACTTGTGCTGTGGTTTCAAGAACAATTTTCCCAGGCTGGATTGAAACTCGACTCGGAGGCGATGAACAGCGTGATTGATTGGCTGGGTCAGGATCAGGCTCGTCTCCCTTCGCTCATCGAAGTGTTGGTGTCGGCGTTTGGCACATCCAAGAAATTGCAGTCCGACGATATTCAGCCGTTCCTTGGTGAGCAGGGCAGCGTGTTGCCGTGGGATCTCACCGACGCAATTGATCGCGCCGATGCCTCGACAGCGTTGGTCATGCTTCGACGCATGATTCGCAGCGGCGAGTATCACCCGTTGCAGGTGATGTCCCTACTGCATAATCACTATGTCCGATTGCTCAAGCTTGACGGTCCGGATGTCAGGGACGTTCAGCAGGCGATGACACTCATCGGATCTAAGAGCGACTTTCAGGCACGCAAATATTTGGATCTTTACCGACGAGTTGGAAGCAGCGGAGTGGCCGGCGCGATTCAGCTGCTCTCTCGGGCGGATATCGATCTTCGGGGTGGCAAAGACCTACCGGAAGAATTGACCATGGAAATTTTGGTGGCTCGCCTCAGCAAAATGGGCAGCCCGGCACCGAGGACTAGCCGGAAGCGTTGATTTTCTTCATCAAGCGGCTTTTCTTGCGTGCCGCCTGCTTGGGGTGAATGACACGCTTCGATGCGGCCATGTCGAGACGCTTTACAGCCAGGCGGAGTGCCTCCGTGTTTTCAGCGGTTCCGACGGTGTCGTTGGCGTTCTTGATTCGGGTTCGCAACTCGCTCTTGACTGCCTTGTTGCGATCGGTGGCCTTGGCATTGGTGAGAATTCGCTTCTTTTGGCTCTTAATGTTTGCCACTTCGGAAACCTTGACTTTCGTGGACGACAATAATGTTGTATGCGGACGATGCAGGCTAACAGCGACTTGGTAGTCAACCCAACTGGCAGACCCGACTGTAGAATTCAGCGGTTACCCACAACAGAAACGGTCCGATGGATCTCGCCAGCATCCGCAATTTTTCGATTATTGCCCACATCGATCACGGCAAGTCGACACTTTCCGACCGCATTCTGGAAATAACCGGTGCCGTGGATGCGCGCGACATGCGCGCCCAATATCTCGACTCGATGGATCTTGAGCGCGAACGCGGGATCACGATCAAGGCGCAAAACGTTCGGGTTCTGTGGAGGGATTCGGTGTTGCACCTCATCGACACCCCGGGGCACGTGGACTTTGGCTACGAGGTAAGTCGCTCGCTGGCGGCATGCGAGGGAGTTGTCCTCGTGGTCGACGCCGCCCAGGGGATCGAGGCCCAGACCCTCGCCAATTGCTATTTGGCCCTGGAAAATAATTTAGAGATTGTCGCCGTCCTGAACAAGATTGACCTCCCGGCGGCCGATCCTGACCGATATGCAATGGAAATTGAGAAAATTCTTGGGATACCGGCCGAAGACATTTTGCGTATCTCTGCCAAAACAGGGGAGGGAATCCCCGAGTTGCTCGACGCGGTAATCGCTCGAATCCCTGCTCCCGTTGGAGATCCGGATGCGCCTCTACAGGCACTCATCTTTGACAGTCAGTACGACACCTATCGCGGAGTTGTTTCCAGTATTCGTGTCATGAACGGCCGATTGCGAAGCGGTAGCAAATTGCTATTCATGCAGACACGGGCGACTCATGAAATCATCGAAGTCGGTGCCCGCATGCCGGTTCCGACTCCGGTCGATGAACTTGGGCCAGGCGAGGTGGGCTATCTGGTGGCGGGGATCAAGGATGTCGGCGAGGCTCGCAGCGGCGAGACGATCACCGATTACCTAAATCCTGCGGAATCGGCCCTAGCCGGATACCGCGATCCGAAACCGATGGTGTTTTGCGGGTTGTTTCCGATCGACGCGGACGACTTTGAAACGTTGCGCGAGAGTCTGCAGCGTCTCAAGTTGAATGACGCGTCGATCGCCTATGAACCCGAATCTTCCGGCGCGCTTGGGTTCGGTTTTCGCTGCGGATTTGTCGGACTGTTGCACATGGAAAT
>JBKJXI010000101.1:0-6542 GCA_046716325.1 Ilumatobacteraceae bacterium
GAGGGAGCTTTGGATGTCACGTTTGCCCGCGTCGGTGCATTTGGCGCCGGCGAAATTGCCGCCATGTTGTCGATCACACCATCAATTCATGCGCAATTTTATGTACCCGTCGTGAACACGACGGTGACCACGCCTGATCCGGTTACAACCACCACTCTGAAGTCGAAAACGAATGTCACCGCTCCGGCAGTGCCAGTCGCCATCGATACGGAGTTATTTCCGGCTGGAGAAATTGACCTGACTCCCGATCAGGTTGCCGCAGTCCTGACTGCAACCCGTGACGGCGAACTAGAGAGTGCTCGGCTTGCGCGTACGAAGTCAATCTGGACAGGTGTGGCCGCGGCGGTGAGTGGCGGAATTGCGATTGATCCAAACCAATCAACCGAGTCAACAGTTCCTGATCTAGTGCCAACCGATCTCGCCAATTTTATTCGCCTGGTGTTTGCCGGACCGGTCCAGGTGTGGCAACTCAACGCGGAGCCAGTCGCCGAAATCGAAAATCCGCTTGGGATAGAACTTTATGCGCTGGATCGCAGCGAAGTGCTATTGCTGATGGCAAGCGTTGCGCCGAGTTCCCTGTCGGGAGTCAACGGTGGTTTCGCCGTCCAAATCGACAGCCCATTCAACGATGTAAATATCTCACATGCGGTTGTCGAGCGACTGACCTATCTGGGAATCGGCGTCGCGCTTGTCCGCGAAATCGCCGATCCTCCAACCAAGGAAACGGTATTTAGATTTTCCGACATCTCGGCCATCGACGGGTTTCAAGCAAGTCTGGAGGCCGTACTTGGCACACTGAAGTACTCCACGATTAAACAACCGGTCGAGGGAATCGGCGCTCAAATTGTGCTCGGCCAGGACTTTGTTGACTTCGTCGCCACGTCACCGACTTTGCCGGCCACAACGCTTCCGCCGGCGGACGAGTAATTCATGCCCGTAGCAAGATCATCGGTCGAACCGGACTCGCCGTTGCCAGAAATAACCGAAGATGCACTAATTCTTGCCTGTTTGGCGGCCCAAGCGGCCGACGATAAGCAGGGCACCGACACGATCGTGCTCAATGTCGTCGATGTTCTAGCCATTACCGAGTTGTTTGTGGTAACGAGTGCAAATAATTCATCGCAGGTCCGGACGATTGCCAATGAAGTAAGTGCGCGAATTCGAGAGCATCTCGGTCTATCGCCGTTGCACAGCGAAGGGGTTTCCGAGCAACAATGGATCTTGCTCGACTATGGCGATGTCGTCGTTCATATCTTCTCCGAGCCGACTCGACAATTTTACGAGATTGAGCGCCTGTACACCGATGTGCCGGTTGTGAACTGGCACAAGAGATAGCGGTCGGCCCCGCTACGCTCAGAATCGAAAATCGGGGCTGTAGCTCAATTGGTAGAGCGTCTCCATGGCATGGAGAAGGTCAGGGGTTCAATTCCCCTCAGCTCCACCGCGGCGTGTGGCGAGTCGCAGGCTGAACACGATCGCGGCGACGAGCATGGCGACGATGCCGGTTAGCGACAGGTAGGTGTTCATGTGGTACCAGTGCGAGATCGTCATCTTGATCCCGACGAAGATCAAGATGCCGCCAAGCGCGTGGGAAAGGTAGTGGAACTTCTCCTTCGCGTTGGCGAGCAGGAAGTACATCGCCCGTAGTCCCAAGATGGCGAAGGCATTGGAGGCGAACACTAGATACGACTCGTTTGATACCGCCAGGATCGCCGGCACCGAGTCGACGGCAAAGATGACGTCGGTAATCTCAATGACGAACAGCGCAGCTAGTAGGGGGGTGGCGGCACGTTTGCCGTTGAGGCGGGTGAAGAATTTCTGCCCGTCGAGTTCGTCGGTGACCGGCATGATCCGGCGAAGCAGGCCAAGACCGCGGGTGGACCCTTTCTCGCCCTCATCGGTCCGGTGGCGGATGATCTTGGTGCCGGTGTAGATGAGGAACACGCCGAACACGAGCAGCAGCCACCAGAAACGGCTGATCAGTGCGCTGCCGAGCAGGATGAACACCGCGCGCAACGCGAGAGCACCGAAGATGCCCCAGAAAAGCACGCGATGCTGGTACTTCAACGGAATCGACAGTGAGGCGAACAGCATCGCCCACACGAACACGTTGTCCACGCTGAGCGATTTCTCGATCAAATACCCACTGATGTACTCGCCGAATGCGTCGCCGCCGAAACCGATCGCGATCACGATCGAGAAGGCGAGTCCGCAGAGCACCCAAACGATCGACTCGACGAGCGCCTCCTTCGGCGTCGGCGCATGCGCGTCTCGATGCCGGTACAGATCCACCGCGAGCATGGCGACGATCGCGATGCCAAGTGCGATCCACGCCCAAGCGGGGACTGCGAGGTCAATGAACTGCGAACGATCGGCGGCGGCAATCATAAATATCAGACCCTTTCGACTGTCTCGAACTAACGGACAGTCAAAGGTCTCGCTCCCGTCTCAATCAGACGGGCGGGGGGCCGGGCAATGAACTGCCGTACTGACGACCTGTCCCGAGGGGCTACTCCCCTTCGACCCGCAAAGCCTACCGGACCTCACGGCCAGTATTGATCAATTAGTTGCGGTGAGCCAGAATTTATCATGATCGTCGATATCCAGTTCAATCAGGGTGCGGCGACTTGGAAGCAACTGCACGATGCCGTTCGGGCGGCCGAGAGTGCCGGGTTTTCAACCGCGTGGATTGCCGATCATTTATCGGGCAGTGTGATGAACGCGCCATCAATGCCCGAGTGTTTCACCACGCTCGGCGCACTTGCGGCGTCGACATCATCCATTGGTCTTGGGTCGTTGGTGGCCAATGTGGGGAATCGACACCCCGGGGTTTTGGCAAATAGTGCCGCAACAGTGCAACAGATTTCGCACGGCCGATTTATTCTTGGGCTCGGAGCGGGCGCATCACCCACGAGTGCGTTTGCTGCCGAGCAAGCAGCCCTAGGAATCAAGATTCCGGCAACAGTAAAGTCACGACACGAACGTCTCGTCGCCACTCTTGACACAATCGACGAGTTGTGGTCGCCAACCCGTCGAAGCGAACTCGCTGCCTTTCCATTGCCGGAGCCAAGACCTTCGATAATTCTTGGAGTAAATAGTCCTGAACTTGCGCGCATTGCTGGTAAAAGGACCGACGGAGTGAATATTCGCGCCAGTCATTCCAAGCGTGTCGAAATATTGGCGACCGCAACTTCGACTGCCAAGAATTCGGGTCAATCCTCGTTCATAGTTTCGGTTTGGGAGTGGTTTGACGATGAATTGCTTGAGACAAAGTCGTCAATCCGTCAAGAACTTGAAAAGAGCGGGGTCAATCGGTTGATTCTGTTAATGCGTGGCGCTCCCGATATCTCCCAGATCAGGCGAGCCGCCGCGAGACTGTCATAGCACGACGTTGACGAGTCGCTTTGGAACGATCACAATATTTTTTGGCGCGGCCCCGGCCAGAACCTGAATGATCCTTGGTTCGGCAAGAGCCAGGTTGCGCAATTCATCATCGGTGACATCGGCGCTCACGGTAAGTCGCACCCGAACCTTGCCATTCACCTGCACCGGTATCTCGATCGTCTCTCGAACGAGCATGGCGAGATCTATTTTAGGAAAAGGCTGGTAGGTGATCGATCGGTCGTTGCCTAGGCGAGACCACAGTTCCTCGGCCAGGTGCGGGCACAGTGGCGACATCATTTGCACTAGGCCGTTCGCGACCTCGCGGGGGGTCGAGCCATGAGTATTGACATGCTGGGTGAGCGCATTGTTGAGTTCAATGAGTTTGGCGATGGCGGTGTTGAATCGCAAGTTGTCCATGTCGGCACCCACACCTTCTATCGTGCGGTGTAACTGGCGACGCAACTCCACTGGTGTCTCGACATCGCTGACATGAAGTTCGTTCGAATCTTCGTCCACGAGATTGCGCCAGACTCGCTGCAAGAACCGCTGCATCCCGACGACATCGCGCGTGTTCCACGGTCGACTGGCCTCCAGGGGACCGGTTGACATCTCGTACAACCGAAACGTATCGGCCCCAAATTCGTCGTACATCTCGTCTGGTGCGATTCCGTTCTTCAGACTCTTGCCCATTCTTCCGTACTCACGGGTTACGCGTTCGCCGTTGTATGTGAACTCGTCTCCAAGTTCAACCACTTCGCTGGCCGGTACCGTTTGACCTCGCGCGTCGCGAAATGCGAACGCCATGACATAGCCCTGATTGAAGAGTCGATGAAATGGTTCTTCGCTGCTGACATGGCCAAGGTCAAACAACACCTTGTGCCAAAAGCGACTGTAGAGAAGATGCAACACCGCATGTTCAACACCGCCGACATAGAGATCGACTCCGCCCGTGTCCCCTGGAGTTTGCGGTCCCATCCAGTAACGCTCGACCTCCGGGTCGACGAAGCGCTCGGTATTAGTGGGGTCGAGATATCGCAACTCGTACCAGCATGAGCCAGCCCACTGAGGCATCACATTTACTTCGCGTCGATATGTTCGAATGCCATCGCCGAGGTCGAGCGTCGCATTCACCCATTCGGTGGCGCGTGCAAGCGGTGGGACCGGATCGGAAACATTGTCGTTCGGGTCAAGCGCCTGCGGTTTGAAGTCGGCAAGCTCCGGCAGCGTCACCGGCAATGCGCTCTCCGGCACCGCAATCGGTTGGTTGTCGCCGTCATAGACAATCGGGAATGGCTCACCCCAATAGCGCTGTCGCGAGAACAACCAATCTCGAAGCTTGTATGTAACCGCCGATCTACCGTGATTGTGTTTCTCAAGCCACGAGTTGGTCAGATCAATGGCATCGGCGACGGTACGCTCACCATTCAAATTGAGCGAGTCATTGCTCGAGTTGATATACATTCCCTCGCCGATGTATGCACCGGGCCAGGTCGCGCAATCGCCGGATCTGGCAATTCCCTGACTGTCAAACCAGTCGTCGTTTGGCATCTGAGTGGCAACAATCGGAAGATCGTATTTTCGGGCAAAGTCGAAGTCGCGCTGATCGCCCGAAGGCACGGCCATGATTGCCCCGGTTCCGTAACCCATCAGCACGTAGTCGGCTATCCAGATCGGAATCTGTGAGCCATTCACCGGATTGGTTGCATGAGCGCCGGAAAACACGCCGGTCTTGGACCGAGAATCGTCCTGGCGGTCAAAATCTTTCAGTGATGCAGCGTGGAGGCAATATTTTTCGACCTCTCCCTGCTGTTGTGGAGTGGTCATCGCGGCAACGAGAGGATGTTCGGGCGACAACACCATGAATGTTGCGCCAAACAGCGTGTCGGGGCGCGTGGTGAAGACTTCAATCTGACCTGCAGGTGAAGAGAACTGTACGCGGGCTCCTTCGCTGCGGCCGATCCAGTTGCGTTGCATGATGATGATCGGCTCCGGCCAATCCAAACGGTCGAGATCGTGCAACAACCTGTCGGCATACTTCGTGATCCGCAATGTCCACTGGCGCATGTTGCGCTTAAAAACCGGATAGTTGCCAATATCGCTACGACCGTCGTTCGTGACCTCCTCGTTGGCCAGTGTTGTGCCGAGACCCGGGCACCAGTTAACGGGAGCCTCGGTGAGGTAGGCAAGTCGATAAGTGCTGAGAATTTCTTGTCGCGCCACCTTGTCGAGTGTCGACCATTCGCCAAGTCCCGTATCACGCGCGCCGGATTCAAACTCGGCCACCAATTCGCTAATTGGTCGGGCCCGGTTCTGCGACTCGTCGTACCACGAGTTAAATATCTGTAGAAAAATCCATTGCGTCCAACGGTAATAATCTTCGTCGGTGGTGCTAACGCTGCGGCGAGCATCATGACCAAGACCGAGACGACGCAATTGGCGCCGCATAATATTGCAATTTGACTCGGTGTTTAACCGCGGATGGACGCCGGTGGCGATCGCGTGTTGTTCTGCCGGAAGACCGAAACTGTCATAGCCGAACGCGTGCAAAACGTTGTATCCGGTCGTGCGCCTGTAGCGCGCGAACACATCGGTGGCGATGTAGCCAAGGGGATGACCGACATGAAGTCCGGCACCGGAGGGATAAGGAAACATGTCGAGGATGAAGAGTTTCTTTCGTTTCGCAACCTTGGCAGGCTCGGCCAGGGGACCTGCCGTATTAGGCGCTTCAAAGGTTCCGTGCTTCTCCCAATAGTCCTGCCACCGAACCTCAATGGCGTTGGCCATCGTCGCCGTGTAACGAAAGCGAGGAATCTTTGATCGTGAATCAGACATAACATAACTATCGTAGATGACTCACCCAGCCGTACTTCGGTTGATTGATTGGTCAGAGACGGGAATAGTGACATGCCACGACAACAACGCCGCTCGACAGGAAAGTCGAGTAACACTCGCAAACATAGTTACCCTCGTGCGGCGCGGGTCAGCGAAACGGTCCGCGAGGTCATCGCCGATGAACTTGTGCGTATTGACGACGAGCGGCTGACACTGGTGACCGTCACTTCTGTCGATGTCGACGCGGAGATGAATCGGGGAATCGTCTATTTCGACTCCCTCGAGGGGGTAGAAGGAGATGAGCAAATCCTTAAGGTGCTAGGCGA
>JBKJXI010000102.1:0-3588 GCA_046716325.1 Ilumatobacteraceae bacterium
GCCCAGCCAAGAAACGACTTGCGATATCTCGAGCGCAGTTCCCGCAGCGTCAGGTTCCACAGCAAGTTTTTGGACCGCCGAAGTTCAGTAAATTGTTGCACGCTAGGTCTCAACTCTATCGAGCACCTCCGTCACGCCGACGCGCCGTTATAACGTCTCAGTCCAATTCGCCAGATCCATCGGCTGGCGATTCCAAACACGGCGGCGGCCGCGAGCGCCACGATCACCGTCGCCCCGCTAAGTCGATTCGTCGCCGCCTCCGCGGGAACGGTGACGGCAAATCCGATCGGCACAAGAAACGTGAGACCGAATCGCATCCATCCCGGATAAATCCCGACCGGATACTGACCGGATCGGAACAATCCCTGAAAAAGTTCTTGCATTTCGTTAACACGGATGAACCAAAATGCCGACGAGGCCAGAATCAACCAGAAGCAATAGATCGTCCAACTTCCCAGCAATAGCAACATCACAAGCGATGTTGCTCCGATTACGCCGTTGCTGTTGTCACCCAACTGAACCATGCCGATGATCAACACGATCAAGCCGGCGAGGATGTCCACGCTTTGCCAAATCGAAATCAGTCGAACGCTGACAATAGTCTGCGCATCGACGGGTTTGGTTAGGGCAAAATCGAGTGTCCCGCGCTGAATGTCCTCCACCAACTTCTGCATGTTGGGTACAACGAAAGTGTTCGTTATGCCACCAACCATGGTGAACACTCCCATCACCACAAGTAACTCGGGGCGAGTCCATCCGTTGAGACTTGCTGTTCGGCCAAAAACAACGGCCAACCCGACCAGTCCGGCACCGAGCGTTAGCACCGACTCCAAAAGTTGCAAAAAGAAGTTTGACCTGTATTGCAGTTCGTTCATCGCTCCAATACGAAAAAATGACCACGCTAAACTTGGCGCACGTATCGCTCGGTACGTAGTCGTTTCCGCGTCGACGTGTTCGCTAGTCATCCGCCGACCGCCGAAAATTTTCGAATACCCTGCCTCCACACAACTTTGACCAATAGAACTCCGAACAACACCCAGCCGATCTGGGCCAGCACACCGACGAATAGTTCGGTTCGCGAAATTGGTCCGACTAATGCGGTTATTGGAAATCCGAAAGTCCATCGAAACGGTAGAAACCAACTCAGATCCTGCACCCAATCCGGCATCAGGGTCATTGGCACCAATCGTCCGGAAAGCAACAGTTCGGCCGTGAAGTAGATCGTGAATAGTGCCGAAACTCGCGTCGTCCAGAAAGTGACCATCCCCAACACCCACAGCAACATCGAACGGATCAGGTAGGCGCCCCAGATGGCGACAAAAAACACGATGCATTGCTCCACGCTGGGGTCGAGTGTCGGACGGAACGCCAGCGAAAGTACTGCCGCGATTGGAATCCAGAACACGATCACGATCACCTTCCAGCCGGCGAATGAGCCAAGGTCGTAATGAATTGGATGCACGGGCCTGAGCAACTGGCCGGAGAGTTCGCCTTCCCGAATCCGTTGCTCCCAACCGAAGGGAGTGAAGACAATGTTCATATTTCGCACCAAAGTCCACACGATGTAGTAGGCGGCAAATGTTCCGGCCGTATATCCTTCGACATCACCGCCGCTCGACTCGGCGATCGTGCGCCACACGACCAGGTAAATCGTGGGCTCCACAACCATTCCGACCATGTAAAAATAGTTTGAGGCTCGGTATTGGAACTGCACCTGCATTGAGGTCTTCGCCAACATCCAATACAGCGAAACCATCGAGCGCCACCGCGGAACACGCTCGGTGTTGCAGACAGCGAATTCGGCTACGGCATTACTCACCCGAGGCTCCCTCCGCGGTCGATCCGGTGGCAAAGACCCGCTCGATCACATCGTCGATCGGGGGATCTTCAATTGTCAGGTCGAGCACCGAGTGCTGACCAAGAATCTGCGCGGTGATGTTCGCCACCTCGTCTCGAGGGACGCTTAACGAGACCGCCCCGTCTGCCACAGTCAGCACCGTTCCGAAGCGAGTGAGATCGGGGAATCCAGCGTCGTTGGTGGTGGAACTCAATAACTGGTCGAATCGAATCACGATCGTCTTAGTAGCTGCGAATTTCTGGGACAGGGCCGACAGATCGCCATCGAACAGAACGTTGCCGTGATGAATAATGATCACCCGTTTGCACAGCGCCTGGACGTCGGCCATGTAGTGGCTAGTCAGCACAACGGTCGCTCCAAATCGCTGGTTGTAATCGCCGATAAAGGATCTGATTCGTTTCTGCATCGTGATATCGAGACCGATTGTCGGTTCGTCAAGAAACAAAACCTGCGGTCGGTGTAAAAGTGAGCCAGCGATCTCCACCTTCATTCGTTCTCCAAGTGAAAGATTGCGCACCGGCTTGGTAACCAACTCGCCGATGTCCAACAGGCTGATCAGCTCGTCACGCATCTCAACGAAGTCGGTGCGTGGGATGCGATAGATGGCCCGATTAAGTTCAAAGGAATCCATCGCTGGCAAATCCCACTGCAACTGATTGCGGTTGCCCATCACCAACGCCAACCGCGACAGCATCGCCGAGTCACGCCGTCCGGGTACAAAACCCAAGACAGTTGCTTTCCCTCCACTTGGCTGTAGTAGGCCCGACAGAATCTTTAATGTGGTCGTTTTACCGGCACCGTTTGGACCAAGGAAGCCAACCACCTCACCCGGCTCGATACTGAAAGAAACACCGTTCACCGCGCGAACCTCACGCACCTCGCGGTGGATCAGACTTCGCAGTGATGCTCGGAGGCCCGCTTCCCGCACCGGGACGGCAAAGATTTTCTCCAACTGCTCGACTTCAATGATCGTCGGAGGTTTAGACATCCTAACTTTGTATCACGCCGTGACTTCCTCACTGAAGAATCATTCAACCACGAACGTTCCCGTGGGCGAGGGGGGACTTGAACCCCCACGTCCTTTCGAACACTGGCACCTGAAGCCAGCGCGTCTGCCGTTTCGCCACTCGCCCGAATGGATGCTTCACGCTAGCAATCAAGCTTCAGCGACCCAACCGCCCAACAACATCTGCTCAGGTATCGTCATAGTGATGTCGGCAACTGATTGGGAGTCTCGAGAACTGGCGGATGCCTCGCGTGAGCGATTGCTCACCGAGATCGGATTGATCCGTCAAACGTATGAAATGAGCAATATCGAGGAGCTGGAAAATCGAATCGTCGAACTGAAAAGAGAGCTCCTCGCGGCCCGTGATTTCGCCATGGGTGCGGCGGCGCGCGCCGGAGAACAGGAAGCACAGTTTCTGGCTCAGAGTGCTCAACTTGCGGCTGCACAAGAACGAATCGCATTTTTATCCAGACATATAAATCGGATTCGAAATTCGACGACATGGAAATTGGGTCGATTTGGGATGTTGCCGGTACGAATCTTTAAACGGATTACGCGCCGCCTCAGCTAAGTGAAATTATTGATGCCAAAGTTCAGCATTGTCACTCCCGTTTACAATCCTCCTGCCGCCGCACTAAACGCCTGCATTGCCTCGATGAAGAGTCAACTCTTTGCCGATTGGGAATGGTGTCTGGTGGATGACAAATCTACGCTGCCACATGTT
>JBKJXI010000103.1:0-3043 GCA_046716325.1 Ilumatobacteraceae bacterium
GCCCGCGCACTCCCCGGTCGACTTGTCGGTGTCAGCGTCGACACCATGGGTCGCCCCGCAATGCGACTGGCGTTGCAAACCCGCGAGCAACACATCCGTCGCGACAAGGCCACCTCAAATATCTGCACCGCTCAAGCGCTGCTTGCCAACATTGCCGGTTTCTATGCCGTGTGGCATGGCCGTGACGGGCTCACTCGGATTGCGCAACGCATCGAGACACTCACGAGTGCGGCGGTGGCGGCCCTTCGCGCGGCAAACATCGAAGTGTTCAACAATTCGTGGTTCGACACCGTCCGCGTTCGAGTTCCCAATGCGGGAACGGCTCACCACGATTCGCTTGAGCACAACTTATTGCTTCGCCACATCGACGACACCACGATTGGCTTCAGCCTGGACGAAACTTCGACAATTGAAACGGTTGTCGCGTTGTTGCGATCGCTTGGAGTAGATTGCACGAACACAATCGTTGAACAATTGTGCAGTGGCGGGTCAACGGACGGGATTCCATCCGAGTCGCGCCGGACCGACGAATTTATGACCCAGGCCGTGTTTGAGAGATACCACAGCGAGCACGAGATGTTGCGTTACATGCGCCGTCTCGCCGACAAGGATCTCTCCCTCGATCGAACAATGATTCCCCTCGGTTCGTGCACGATGAAACTCAATGCGGCGGTGGAGATGATTCCGATTACCTGGCCGGAGTTTGCCAACATCCATCCGTTTGCGCCGTTGGAAGATGCGCGTGGCTACATCCAACTGATTGACGAATTAGAGGCAATGCTGGTTGAAATTACCGGCTACGACTCCGTCAGTTTTCAACCCAATGCCGGAAGTCAGGGTGAATTTGCCGGTCTACTCGCAATTGGCGCCTACCATGCCAGCCGGGGCGATCTGCAGCGCAAGGTGTGCCTCATTCCCTCTAGCGCTCACGGAACAAATGCGGCCAGCGCCGTGATGGCCGGGATGAAGGTGATCGTCGTCAATTGCGATGCGCACGGCAATGTCGATCTCGATGATCTAAAGACCAAGTGCGAACGCGCCGGCGAAACATTGGCCGCGCTAATGATCACCTACCCCTCGACCCATGGGGTATTCGAACAGGATGTAGTCGCTATGTGCGACCTGGTTCATCTGCACGGCGGACAGGTGTACATCGATGGAGCCAACCTCAATGCCCTCGTCGGAATTGCCCAGCCCGGAAAGTTTGGCGCCGATGTAAGTCACCTCAACTTGCACAAGACTTTTTGTATTCCACACGGCGGTGGCGGTCCCGGCGTCGGTCCGATCGGGGTCAAGAAGCACCTGGCGCCATTCCTGCCGACTCATCCACTTCTCGATGTCCTTGATGGTTCGGCGAGTTCCACCAACCCGGTCGGTCCGGTTGCCGGGGCCCCCTATGGATCGGCGGGGATACTGCCCATCTCGTGGGCGTATATCTCGCTGATGGGT
The DNA here is from genome assembly GCA_046716325.1 of Ilumatobacteraceae bacterium. Lineage (GTDB taxonomy): Bacteria > Actinomycetota > Acidimicrobiia > Acidimicrobiales > Ilumatobacteraceae > UBA3006. The sequence goes on from JBKJXI010000103.1 coordinate 1,450, forward strand.
GCGAGCGGACTGCGCGTTGCCACTAGCCAGGCAATTGTCAACGCCAACTACATCTCCAAAAAACTGGCCCAATTTTTTCCGACGCTATATTCCGGAAGCGGTGGATTCGTGGCCCACGAATGCATCCTCGACGTGCGACCGATCACCAAGTCCTCCGGCGTCACGGTCGACGACATCGCCAAACGATTGATCGATTTCGGATTTCACGCCCCCACGGTGAGTTTTCCGGTTACTGGCACGCTGATGGTCGAACCAACCGAAAGCGAAACCCTTCGAGAGATCGATCGCTTCTGCGCGGCGATGATCGCAATCGCCGGCGAGGTCAGCGACATCGTCCAGGGCAAGGTTGCCGTTGGTGACAGTGCGCTACGGCACGCGCCCCACACCATTGAAGATGTCGTCGGTGACTGGGATCGAACGTACTCACGCGAGCAGGCGATCTATCCACTTGAATCACTTCGCAGCCGAATGTATTACCCCCCTGTCTCGCGTATCGATGCCGCATATGGCGACAGAAACTTGATGTGCTCGTGCGAGCCGCTTAGCCAGTTTGCTTCTTCACAAACGGAGTAGCTACCACAGACCCTGCCAAATCAGACCCGCGAACATCGATCGTCACCTCGGTGCCAGGTTCGATGTGTTCAGGATCGACAAAGGCAAATGCGATTCCGTGGTTGAGTGTTGGGGAAAAATTTCCGCTCGTCGTGGTCCCAATTGCTTGCCCGGAATGCGATACGACGCATCCCTCGCGTGGGGGTCGACGGCCCGAAGTTGAGATTCCAACCAATTTGCGATTTAAGCCAGCCTCTCGAACCGCGGTTAGCGCCGCCTTGCCGCGAAACTCGCCTTTGTTCCATGCAACCACCCAACCAAGTCCGGCATGCAGCGGAGTAATTCCCGGCCCCAGCTCGTGGCCGTGTAGCGGGAGCCCGGCTTCGAGGCGAAGCGTGTCCCGCGCGCCCAGCCCGGCGGCCGTCACCCCGGCGGCCAATAGCGCTTCGAAAACCTTTTCGGCAACGGCGACCGGCGCGGCGATCTCGATCCCATCCTCACCGGTGTAGCCGGTCCCTGCCACGACACAAGGCGTGTCGAAGATTGCCACCTGACGCACCGCAAATCGTGGCACCGCGGCGGCCTCGGGGCTGAAATCCCGAACTCGTTGTCGCGCGCGAGGACCCTGCACCGCCAACACGGCCCTCGACTCGGTCGTATCGGTTCCGCCGATGGCGTCGATGACTCGAGAAGTGTTAGAGGCATTTGGCATCACGTCAAAGACTTCGTCGTCAATCCACCACACAATGATGTCGTCTAAGACCGAGGCGTCCGTATCCAATAGATGGGTGTACTGGGCTCGTCCGGGACCTATTTTGTCTAAGTCATTGGTGAACGCCCGTTGCAATCCTTCCTTGGCCGCGCCTCCTGTTACCCGGACCGTTCCCAGGTGCGAGACATCGAACACGACGGCATCGCTTCGGCAATTCAGGTGCTCGCTGACGGTGCCGTTTGCATACGAAAGCGGCATTTCCCAGCCGCCAAATGGAACCATCCTGGCTCCCAGATCTCGGTGTCGCGCGTCCAGGGGCGACGTGCGCAT
>JBKJXI010000104.1:0-4180 GCA_046716325.1 Ilumatobacteraceae bacterium
GTGCGCGAGATGCTTTCCGATCCGAGCCAACTACCCTCGCTCGGTGTCGAAACCGCGGCCACCGTGCGAAACCTGATCTCCCAGATTGGTGATGTGGACCCTGCGCGCTCGCCACTGTGGACTCAGCGATCGCTGAAGCGACGACTGGAAGTGTTGCGTGCGCCGTATCGACCAATGCTCGACGCCTCACGAGCTCTCGGCGGAAAGATCAATACCGCATTTATTACCGCCGCCGCCGATGCGGCCGGGCGCTATCACCGCGAACTCGGAATGCCGGTCGAGTCGCTGCGGACCTCGATGGCGGTGAGTACTCGTACGGAGAATTCGGGATCAAATGCCTTTTCACTAGTGAGGATGCTGGTGCCGACCGGCGAGATGCCAATTAGCGAGCGCTTTGCGGCGATCAATGAGGTCGTAAATCAGGCTCGCGAGTCATCAAAAAGCGCAACGCTAACCACCCTCGCCACGGTTTCCGGCGCCCTGCCGACCTCCGTCATTACGCGTATCGCCCGGACGCAGAGTCAGACGATCGACTTCGCCACTTCCAATGTACGCGGTGCCGGAGTTCCGCTGTTTATAGCCGGCGCCCAGATGTTGGAGAATTACCCGGTCGGTCCGTTAGGCGGAGTGGCTTTCAACCTGACGATGCTTTCGTATAACCACAGTCTTGACATGGGATTAAATATCGATACGGATGCCGTCGCTGAACCCGAGCGTTTACGCAACTGCATGGAACAATCGCTGGCCGAATTCCTTGCAATCGCGTCACCACCGACGACGTTCGCGGCGCCGACGCTGCCGGCCCCAAACGTGTGGGCCCGAATTAAGACTCGGTTGAAGAGGCGGCGCTTGCAGTAAGCAACAATCGGACATCGAGCAACAAGTCGGCTACTTCGCCGGTGGAAACCAATTCGCGGTGGAGCATTTCGGCAAGCGCTTTATCGATGACGGTAAGGGCTTCGCTGATGACTTCTGCTTCACGAGAATCGGTCATTATCTCTTGTGCTCCCTGTCTCTGAATTGATTTATGTTGTTAGTGCGTTTCTGTGACCATACCCGACCTGTGAGCACAGAACGTGGCACTGAGTCAAAGTTGGATACCTTTACTGTATCGGCGTGGAGTCTGTCTTTTGGACGGCGATCTCCGTGGAATGTGTCTAGCATCACGTCATGGAACTTTCTGACAAACACACCGTTGTGACCGGCTCGGCAAATGGCATCGGTCGTGCCATTGCGGAGCGGTTTCATTCCCAGGGTGCACGAGTGGTGCTCGCCGATCTCGATGTCGAGCCACTCCGCCAGATTGTCGAGGATCTCAACTCTCGGCGACCCATGAGTGCATTTGCGGTTGCCACAGACGTCGGCTCCGAGGAAGCCAATGCCTCTCTCGTGGCACAGGCCGAGGCGGCTTTTGGCCCGATCGACCTGTTTTTCGCCAATGCAGGAATTGGCGGGGGCACTGATCTTTCGACCACGGAGGAAAACTGGGAAAACGCCTTCAACGTCAACGTCCATGCCCACCGCTGGGCGGCGAAGTACCTCCTGCCGACATGGCTAGAACGAGGCGACGGTTACTTTTGCAGCACGGCTTCAGCCGCCGGGTTGCTCTCTCAAATCGGATCGGCACCGTACTCGCTCACCAAACATGCCGCGCTCGCATTTGCCGAATGGCTGTCCATTACATACGGTAATCGGGGAATCAAAGTGAGTTGCCTTTGTCCACAGGGGGTGAATACCAATATGCTGCGCGGCGCCGACGCGGCCAATAACGGTGCATCTCACAATGTCGTTCGAACCGCTGGGGTGGTACTTGAACCCGAGCAAGTGGCCGAAATCGTTACGCAAGTCATCGAGGTCGAGACCTTTCTGATCTTGCCCCACCCAGAGGTGGCGGGTTATGTTGCCAAGAAGGCCACCGAGCACGAGCGTTGGCTGGCCGGTATGCGCAAGTTACAACTTCGGGTTTTGGGGGTATAAGTTTGATTGTCGGGAGTTCAAATCGAACGCCGAGTCATTACCAAAGGATGGTGTGAAATGGAATTTTTTCTCTGGGTAATTGCTGTGATATTGGTGGTCAGCGGACTTATCGCCCTGACACGACGGAATATTCTCTACGGCATTTTGCTCATTGCTGTTGGTCTGTTGGTCGGACCCGGTGGAGTCTCAATTTTTAGTTGATCTAGCCACTCAATTCGGGCAACAGGTCGGCGAGTTCACGCCATTGCCTCATCGGTAGCGCCATAAAATCGTCTTGCAGAACTTGAACGCTTACATGTGAGGCACCGGCGTCGAGCTGATCTTGAATTCGCCGCAAAATAGTGTCAGGGGTCCCCCAAGCGACAATTGCATCGACAAGTCGATCGCTCGATTGTCCGTCGGCTCCCCTGATGTCGTCTTCGGAAAAACCGTGGCGCATCAAATTGTTGGCATAGTTGGGCAGTCGCGTGTAGGTGCCCATGTACTTGCGGGCAATTTCACGGGCCTTGGAAGGGTCGGTTTCAAAAATCACGGCCTGTTCTGGCGCCAGGATTGGATTAGCACCAAGTATCTCGCGGGCCGCGAGCGTGTGCTCAACCGGAGCAAAGTACGGGTGTGCTCCGTCGGCTCGGGTCGCGGCAAGTTTCAGCATCTTGGGTCCCAATGCGGCTAGCACTCTGTGCGTTGGTGTCGTGGGTGGCGCGGCGGCAAACAGTCCTCCATCCATCACATCCAAATATTCCGCCATCTTGCTGTATGGCTTTTCGTACACACTTTTGTGTAATGCCTTGACCATGTGATGGTGACTCACCCCGATACCAAGAAGGAAACGATCGGGAAACGCCTCGGTAAGCGTCTTCTGGGCCGCCTGCATTGTTGCGGCGGTGCGAGCATGCAGTGATGCGATACCGGTGGCCACAATCAAATTCTTGGTCGCGGACAGCAACAGGGCCGCCGCCGAGAAAGGTTCGCGGCCTATCGCCTCGGGTATCCACAAAGCCCGGAATCCGAGTGCCTCCAATTCGACCGCGGCTTCCTGCGCCTTGGACATTGGTTGGGCGTCAAGGGTAAATGTCCAAATGCCGACTCGACCTAGAGGGAGTATTTGCGCAGCTGACGTCATCGACATCGAGACTAATCGCCAACGGTGCCACACATATTCGGCACAATGACGGATATGCACTCGACGCGGCATATTCGATTGCTATTAATCCCGCTGATTCTGATCGGCTGCACGCAACAGGGTAACTCCACGGCCGACTCTATAAATAGCGCAACGGTCATTGAGGTCATCGATGGCGACACGGTGGATCTTTCCATCGCGGGCCGTCGTCAGCGGGTGCGCCTGATCGGAATAGATACTCCGGAAACGAAGCATCCGAATAAACCGGTTGAGTGCTTTGGGATTGCGGCAACAAAGTTCACCGAATCATTACTGCCGCGAGGGACCGCGGTCAACATTGAACGCGACACCGAGGCGCGAGACGCCTACGACAGATTGCTTGTCTACATGTATCGCGACTCCGACAATATGTTCATCAACTTGGAGCTCGTATTGCAGGGTTATGCACGCGTGCTCACAATCGAGCCGAATCTCACCTACCTGGACAGATTCGTCGCCGCATCTCGTGATGCGTATTCGAACAACCGAGGTCTTTGGCAAGCATGCCGCGGATAGTGTTACATCACGTGACGAAAGGTCTCGTTATGCCATCACTCACCGAGCGGTTAGGTCGATCGCCAGATACGCGACTCGTGATCATTAGTTGCGATGACCTGGGAGCTTTTCAGGCCGCCAACGAGGGCGTATATCAGTCGCTGCGAAAGGGAGTAGCCACGTGTGCTTCGCTGATGGTGCCGGCACCCTGGGCGCGTCACGCCGTACTCAATTATTCAGGCGACGACATTGGAGTGCACCTCACGCTTAACAGCGAGCACGCAATGTATCGCTGGGGTCCGATCACCTATGCGCCTTCGCTTAAATCCGGCGACGGAGGATTTCCACGCACAATTGACGACCTGTGGGAACATGCCGACCCGACTGAGGTTTTACGAGAGTGCCGGGCCCAGATTGCCCGCGCGATCGAATGGGGAATCGATGTGACTCACCTGGCACCCCATCTCACCGCGATAACTCTGCGACCCGAATTTTTTGATGTCTACCTTGAGTTGGCAATCGAGTTTCAATTGCCAATCCGACTAC
>JBKJXI010000105.1:0-10746 GCA_046716325.1 Ilumatobacteraceae bacterium
AGCACATTGACGCAAAAGGATCCGCTCTGTTGAATGATTGGCCAACTCTTTGAGCTGACGCCTTGGAAAAAACCCACCATCGGTGGATTTAGCGAGACCGAGGTGAATGTACCGATCGTCACTCCCGTTGGTGTTCCGTCGCTTCCGCACCCCGTGACGACAACGACGCTGGTCGGGACATGTCCAAGCACATGTCGAAAATGGATGCTGTCAAATGGCACGCTCACTGACGCGATGCTACCTAGAGCGATGACCTATCGTTTGACCCATGGTCGGAACGCCGCTTGCAAACTCATTGATTCCTCGCGAAACTCTGGTATCAGCAAACGGAATCGACTTCGTTGCCCTCGAGTGCGGATCTGGCCCACTGGCACTTTGCCTGCACGGATTTCCCGATACCGCCCATACATGGCGAAACTTGCTACCGGTCTTGGGCCAAGCGGGCTTCCGTGCCGTCGCCCCATTCATGCGCGGATACTCGCCAACTTCGTTGGCACCAAATGGCGCATACCAAACCGCGGCGCTGGCAACCGACGCCAACGCGTTACATACTTCCCTGGATGGCGACAGCAACGCTGTGATCATTGGTCATGATTGGGGTGCGTCGGCGGCATATGGTGCCGCAATCATCGGATCGGACAGGTGGCGAAGAGTCGTTGGCTTGAGCGTCCCACCGTGGGGCACGTTGACGAATGCCTTTCTGACCAACCTCTCGCAATTGCAACGCAGTTGGTACATGTTCGTTTTTCAACATCCACTAGCGGACTTCGTCGTCACGGCAAATAACTTTGCGTTTATCGACCTGCTGTGGAAACAGTGGTCCCCCGGTTACGCCTCCGAGGTCGACCGCCAACACGTCAGAGATTCACTTGGCGATCCGCTGCACATGCAGGCCGCGCTTGGCTACTACCGCGCCACGCTAGGTTCGGGATTTCGCGATCCGACACTCGCCGATGCGCAAAGCGCGATGCAATCCGATTGCCCACCCCAACCAACTCTGTATTTGCACGGCGAGAACGACGGCTGCATCGGAGTCGAGGTTGCCCGCGACGCATTGTCGCGCGTCCCCGGAAACGGCTCCGTTCGCATCGTGGAAGACGCCGGACACTTTTTGCATCTGGAACAACCGCAAATCGTAAACAGGCTCATCCTCGACTGGATCATGAAGTAGCGAGCGACCCAACATGAACGCGCCGCCACTTCCCGATGGATTTGTCATCTTTGTCAAGCGGGACTGTGCAACATGTGTGATGGTCACGCCCGTCGTGCAACGCCTCGCACATGGGGCAACCCGATGCACCGTGTTGACCCAGGATGACCCGGCATTTCCCGCGGGTACCGATGCGAAACATGACTCGGACCTAGCGCTGAGTTGGCATCACCATATCGAAACAGTTCCAACCCTTATACATGTCGTCGACGGTCGCGAAGTATCTCGCACGGTCGGCTGGGTTCGCAGCGAGTGGCGTTCAATCACCGGAATTGATGATCTCGGTAGCGACCTTGTTGAGTTTCGACCCGGATGCGGATCGCTCAGCGTGGATCCCGATCTCGTCGATGAATTGCGAGTGCGCCATTCTGGTTCGACAATGCATGCCCGCCGGCTGGAAATTGCCGAGCGCGAAGACGATATGGAATCTCTTTTTGCTCGCGGCTGGACCGATGGGCTACCAGTAGTGCCACCGACCGAAGCGCGAGTGATGCACATGCTTAGCGGAACTTCACGGTCGCCACAGGAGACGGTGGCAATCGTTCCACCCGATCTCGTCGAACTGACTGTCGAAAAAATTGCAATCAATGCGGTGATGGCCGGCTGTCTACCCGAGTACCTGCCGTGGGTGATCGCTTCCCTCGAAGCCGTCTGCACCGACGAGTTCAACATGCATGGTGTGCTCGCCACCACCATGCCGGTCGGTCCGGTGATCGTGTGCAACGGACCGGGCACGCGGGCAATTGGAATGAACAGCGGCGTGAACGTGTTCGGCCAAGGCAATCGCGCCAATCTCACGATCGGTCGAGCCGTACAGCTGACTATTCGAAATGTGGGTGGCGGGCGTCCCGGCGAGATCGACCGCGCCGCACACGGCATGCCGGGAAAGTTGAGTTTCTGTTTTGCCGAAGACGAGGCCGGCTCGCCATGGACCTCGCTCGCTACCGCACGCGGATTCGACCCGAACGCAAATACGGTGACGGTGTTTGCCGGCGAAGGACCACGCTGCGTCGTCGATCAGCTGGCCCGCGAACCCGAGCAACTCGCCAAGACGCTGGCAGCCTGCCTGCTCACGGTGCAACACCCAAAGTTGCCGTTTGCGTTTGACGCCATGCTTGTCGTCGGTCCGGAGCACGGGCGTGTTTTTGCCGAGGCGAAGTGGGACCGCAATCGAGTCACGGAGTATCTCGACTCGCAACTGCAGCTTGCAGGTGTTGACATTATTCGCGGCGCACACGGAATGGCCGAGGGTGTCCGCGACCATTTTCGTGATATGACGCTGCCCAAGTTTCGTCCAGGTGGCATTCTCCTGGTCCACGCCGGCGGTGGCGCCGGACTGTTTTCGGCAATCATTGGCGGCTGGGCCAACGGACCTAAGGGCAGCGACCCGGTCACTAAGGTGGTCACCACATGACGACAATTGTTTTGGATCCCACAAATGAACGGCGACTCGCAACCCGCCAACTTGTAGCGCGACCAAAATCTCTTGCGGGTCTCACCGTTGGGCTATTGGACATATCCAAGGCCCGCGGCGATGTTTTTCTCGATCGATTGGAAAAGCGACTGGTAGACATCGGTGCGCGGGTCAAGCGCTTCAAGAAGCCAACTTTTACCAAACCGGCACCGGTAGATCTTCGACATGAAATCGCCACAACATGCAATGTGGTGATCGAAGCCCTCGCCGATTGAGGCAGTTGCACGTCGTGCAGTGTGCACGACATCGTTGATCTCGAAGCTCGGGGAATACCGAGCATGTTCGTAGCCTCGCGCGAGTTCGTTCAGGCCGCCAAAGTCCAGTCAACCTCGCTTGGCCTACCCCAACTAAAGCGGGTATTTGTTCCCCACCCGATTCAAGACCGCACCGACGACGAGATGCGGGACTATGCCGACTTGGTATTTGACGAAATCGTGATTTCGGTTACGGAAGAAGATACATCGAGTCGTTAGCAACGATGAGTCCGTCGTCCAGCAGCGACTGAACTACGAGCGCCGAGCGCTCCGGCTGTTCCTGCAATTTCATCACTTGAGCGGCTCGTGATGAACTCACTGCGCCATCGCTCAGCGCGCGCATCAATCGCCCCCGCGCCTGACGGTTCGAGCCCTCAAAACGAGCCTGCGGTTTGCTAGTCCCCGCCGTACCCGTCGCCGGGTCTTGACTTGGCCCACCATGCCACGCACAAAGTTGACGAATTGGGCACACGGAGCATTTCGGTGCGCGGGCCGTACAAACTTTTGCCCCAAAGTCCATCACAATCTGATTCCATTCCCAGCCATGTCCGATCGGCACGGTTTGATCGGCGATCACCTGCAACTCAGCGCTACGAAGTTGGCGATTCGCTACCCGTGAAATCATGCGCGCGACATTGGTGTCGACCACGCCAACATCGACGCCAACCGCATAGGCCAGTACCGCTCGGGCGGTGTACGGCCCGACTCCGGGAAGGGCGATAAGTTCATCCAGCGTTCCCGGCACCTGGCCGTCAAAATCCCGCACCATGACCTGTGCTGCGGCATGCAGGTTTCGGCACCGGCGCGGATAGCCGAGCCCCTGCCACAGCGTAAGCAGGTCGCCAAGCGAAGCCTCGGCGCACGTCGAGGGTGTTGGAAACCTTTCGATGAACGGACCGAATTTTGCAACGACCCGATCGATCTGAGTTTGTTGCGACATCACTTCGCTGACCAAAACCGGCCATGGCTCGCGCGTTCGTCGCCACGGAAAATCACGCAGTTGCGGCGAGCCCCACCTCAGTAACGGGGCGACAATGTCGTCTAGGTGTTCCAGACGTCGTGACCGTCATACGGGCGCGTGCGATCCGGCGCAAACTCGCGCTTCCATACCATTACTCGGCGACGAAAGTAACAGACTTCCTTACCGTCCTGGTTGAAGCCCTTGGTCTCCACGGTTACGACACCGCGGTCGTTCTTCGACTTCGATTCTTGAACTTCGAGTACGCGGGTCTCGGCGTGAATCGTGTCGCCATGAAACGTCGGAAACTTATGTTGCAGGGTTTCGATCTCAAGATTTGCTATCGCCGCGCCACTCACATCCGGAACGCTCATTCCAAGGACGAGCGAATACACAAGATTTCCAACAACGACGTTGCGACCTTGCACGCTTTGGGCAGCGAACCAATCATTTGTGTGCAGCGGATGATGATTCATCGTGATCATGCAAAACAGATGGTTGTCGGCCTCGGTGATTGTCTTGCCGGGCCAATGGCGGTACACATCGCCGACAACAAAATCTTCCAATGTCCGTCCAAACGGGCGTTCATGCGTCGTCATATCAGATCACGCTACTCACTGCGTTTAATTTGAGACGGACCAGGAGTGTCGTCATCAATTCCCTTACCGTTGAACTCGGGCAACGGATATTGACCCGTGCGATCTTGGGGCGCATGTCTCTCGATCCAGTCAATCTGACTGCTTCTGTGCGATTCCGAATCCAATGCAACCTGACTCAGCGGCGCCAGACGACCGCGTCGAGCAATCGCAAATGGTCCGACCCGTAGCGAGAGATACGCACCACCACCGACCAGGATCGGCACCCAGTATTGGGCGATGCGATAGGTCAACACTCCAACGGTTGCCGTGGATCGACCCAAACCAAAGCCAACCAGAAGCGGAATGTAGATACCTTCGACGATGCCCAGTCCGCCGGGAGTAATGGGAACACTCGAGAGCACGTTGGCGATGCCAAATGAAACGACCAAACCGTCAATTGCCACGGAACCGCCAAAGGCGCGCAGAAAAACCCACAGTGCGGCGATGTCCAATACCCAGTTGGCCGTCGCCCAGACAAAAACGCGCACGAGTAACACAGGTTCGCGTGCGAGTCCTTCAAGACGGTTGGCCAAGTGGCGCAGCACTTCTGCGGCCCGATCTTCGTCGAGCCGCAGTCTTCGAGCAACCCATCGAAGCGCTCGTTCCGCTCTCCCCTGTCCATCCACCAAACCAAAGATCATCGCCGCAACGATGCCCATGACGACAACACCAACCAGTGCCGCAGCACCGTACACAGCATTGACTCCGCGTAGCGGAATCGAGACGATCAGACCGATCCACAAAATGAGATTCAGCACGACCGCCGAGCCAAGGCCGGCGGTAGCCAGCGCGAAGCCGGCATCGGGTCCGGGTATTCCCGACAACACCAGCAAGCGATAGCCCAGCGCCGAACTGGCGGCACTTCCGCCGGGGACGATGTTGCCAACCGACTTTGTGCTCAATTGAATGCGAAACAATCGCAGCACCGAGACCTTGCTTGCCTGTGGGCCAAGGGCCGTGTGGGTGAGCAACGAATAGCAAAATAAGGCGGCCATCTCGAGCCCCAGGCCAAGCATCAAGAGCCAGACATTTATTTGACCCAATTTTGAAACCGCATTACGAAATCCGGGGATGAGTGGCAGCACAAAGAAGTACAGAACCGCCGCAATCAACACATACTTGAGTGCCTTAAGAGTTGATCGCAGTCGAGAAAGTTGTGCTCGACGCGTCGTGGCGGTCATCGCCGATGACCGACCAACGGCAAGATCATCGTCCCGCCTTCATCGTCCTATCGTAGACACAGCAGTGAAACCACCTTTAGTTAGGTCGATCCGAGGCGTAATAACTAGCGTTTAGAGTGTGTCGTCCGAAATTACCGCCGATCTGGAGTGGGCAACAAAAATAGTTGAATTGGCGAGCGGCATTGTCGACGTAGGTGTCCGCCAATTGATTGTCAGCGGCGGACCAGATGAGCATCAAGTACTTGCCTACGACCTCGCACACTCGGCGGCTGCGGTTCAGATCGCGAGCTCGCTTCTCGACTACGGGGCCAAGGGATCACTCGAGGCGCGGCTCACATGTGCGTTCGTTGCGGACATGGCCCACGAATTGGCGGCGCGACTGATTGGTCGAGAACAACTCTGGGGCTCGCGCGACAATTCATTGGCGGGCGCCGCCGGTTTCATTGCCAAATTTCGCGACCCAGACTTTGTGGCGGCACTCGCCACCACACCCGGGCCTCGCCATTTGGACGGCGAATTTGAAATGGTGCAAGATACATTTCGCAGCTTCGCGATGAAGGAGATCGCTCCCCGGGCAGAACATGTGCATCGCTTCAACGAAGATGTGCCCGATGAAGTAATTGCCGGACTGGCGCAAATAGGCGCATTCGGGCTGTCGGTTCCCGCCCGCTACGGCGGATTTAGCGAAGGCGGTGAGGGCGAATACATGGCCAGCTGCATCGCCACCGAAGAATTATCCCGGGCCTCGTTGGGAATTGGAGGTTCACTAATCACTCGACCGGAGATTCTCACCCGCGCGCTAGTCAAGGGAGGGACCGAATCACAGAAACATCATTGGCTACCCAAACTTGCATCTGGCGAAGTTATGGTGGCGGTGGCGGTGACGGAACCGGATTTCGGCAGCGATGTTGCCGGCATTACGACCACCGCGATGGCCGGAAAAAATGAACTCGGCGTCGATGGATATGTGATTAGCGGAGTGAAGACATGGTGCACATTTGCCGCCCGTGCCGACGTGTTGATGCTGCTGGCCCGCACCGATCGCGATCGCTCAAAAACGCATCGCGGATTGAGCGTATTTATTGTTCCCAAACCGCGCGGCGAGGCGCACGGCTTCGCCTTCAATCAGCCCAACGGCGGAAAACTGGAAGGTCGCCCGATCGACACAATCGGATACCGCGGCATGCACTCGTACGAGGTGGCTCTGGATAATTGGTGGGTTCCCGCCGATCATTTGATCGGCGAGTCGCAAGGACTTGGTCAGGGTTTCTATTACCAAATGGAAGGATTCGAAAATGGGCGCCTGCAAACGGCCGCCCGAGCGGTTGGAGTGATGCAGGCCGCCTATGAGGCCGCACTTGATTATTCATCGACGCGCAAGGTTTTCGGTAAGTACGTCGGCGAATTTCCACTCACCAAGGCAAAACTTGGTCGAATGGCAATTGTCATCCAAGCCTCACGACAATTCAGTTACACGGTTGCCAAGTTGATGGGCAAAGGCGAAGGTGCGCTTCAGGCGAGCATGGTCAAGGCATATGTTTGCAAGGCGGCCGAATGGGTGACCCGCGAGGCGATGCAGATTCATGGAGGATACGGCTACGCCGAGGAGTACCCGGTGAGCAGGCTGTTCGTAGATGCCCGCGTGTTGTCCATCTTCGAGGGCGCCGACGAGACCCTGTGCCTCAAGGTCATCGCCCGACGACTTGTCGAATCCGCTTAGACAAACGCATCCAGTTCATGCAGCGAGTGAATTCGTTCGCAATCGTCATTTGCGTGATCGTCATACGGGTCTAAGAGCAGCGGCACGAGTCCGGCATTGATTGCGCCGTGCACATCGTTGACGAGCGAATCGCCAACATATGCCACGCGATCCTTCGAGATTCCACGCTGACCCAGTAACTCGATCGCGTCGGCAAACACACCGGGATCGGGTTTAGATACTCCAACCACGTGTGAGTCGGAGACAATCAGCACCGGCACTCCGGCACCAACACCAACCTGGCACACGCATTGATAGGCCAATGTCTTTTCAATCTGTCCGCTGGCATTGGAGACAACTCCGAGCGGGACATGCTTGAGGTGTAGCCGCCACAACGCGGCGGTCGAGTCGAGAAGCGGGAACCGCCACAGGAATGGCGAAAACAGACTACGTAATTTTATTACCGCGTCATCCAAATGTTGATCCTGCACACCCGCCGATCTCGCATACGCCTCTCGGTACGAATCCCAACCGTACTTTTCGATTGACATTCCCTCGCCTATCGGTACCCGAGAGTCAATCGCTGCCATCCCGGCATAATGCGCGCGCGTCAATTTCTCTACCGAACTGTCTCCCCCGAATTCTCGAATCACCGGGCCAATGACGATCGGATCGGGAATCAGGAAGATGCCGCCGGCATCAAACAAGAGCGCATCGAACCGAGCCGACATGAAGCGAGCAGGCCTACGCGGTTGCTGGTGATCGCTTGAGGCCGGCACGCTCGCCTCGCGAAATGAACTTAAGTGCCATCTTGCGACTCGCCTCGTCGATCATCTCTTCGCCAAGCATCACGGCGCCCTTGCCCTCGCCTTCGGTCGCATGCTCGTAGGCATCGAGAATCGTCCAGGCCTTGTCAAACTGTTCCTGCGTAGGTGAAAATACCTCGTTGAGCACCGTCACCTGATCGGGGTGCAGGGCCCACTTTCCGTCGTAGCCCAATGTTCGGGTGCGCTGACTGTATGCCCGTAGACCTTCGCTGTCGCGTACGTGCAGGTACGGACCGTCGATCACCTGCAATCCGTTGGCCCGACCAGCCATCAATATTTTGCTGAATACGTAGTGGAAATGATCGCCTGGATATTCGGCAATTGAAACTCCACCCGTGAGCACCGGCATTTCCATGCTGGCGGCAAAATCGGCCGGACCAAAAATAACAGTCTCGATTCGCGCGCTAGCGGCACAAATTTCTTCCACGTTGATCAGGCCGCGTGCGGTTTCGATCTGTGCCTCAATTCCAATGTGGCCGATGGGTAACGAACTGGCGATCTCAATCTGACGGAGCAACATGTCGGTGGCCACGATCTGCGCCGCACTTTCGACCTTGGGAAGCATGATTGCATCGAGTCGGGGCCCGGAATTGCCGACCACCTCGAGGATGTCGAATGCGGTCCACTTCGTCGTCCAGTCATTTACGCGGACACACATCACCTTGTCGCCCCAGTCGAGGGTGCGAATCGCCGTGGCAATTTTGCTACGGGATGCTTCCTTTTCCTTCGGCGCCACCGCATCTTCCAGATCCAAAAACACCATGTCGGCTGGAATCGATGGTCCCTTGCCGATCATTTTTTCGGACGACCCGGGTATCGACAGACATGAGCGACGGGGCAAATCTCGCGAGCGTGCGGACATACAGGTCAGTTTAGGGTCATGGCCATCAGCGGTACGGGTTAGCCGCGGGCTTCAACAATGCAAAATTCGTTGCCTTCCGGATCGAGCATTCGAATCCAACGACTCCCAACTTCGTCGATCGGCGCGGTGACTCGCTGTGCTCCGAGCGACACGATTCGTACGGCTTCGCCCTCTATGTCATCGACATGAATGTCGATATGCAGCCGATTCTTGCCAATTCGCGGTTCCGGAACTCGCTGCATGATGATCCGTGGTTCGTCATGATTTGGCGCGACTATCGAACGGTAATGACCAACGTCACCTCGCTGTTCGTAGCGTAGAGCGGCGCACCAGAAGTTGGACATCGTTTCGATGTCATTGCAATCAATGACAATTCCAACCCGCGGGCCGACCCATGGTTCCATGATTACATCGCACTCTGGCGGAGCAACTCGGGCATCGGCTCACAGTCGGCAACAAATTTGTGCTGACTCGAAGTGCTATTTCCGGATGGACCAATCACCGATGCAAACAGTTCGACGGGTACGACATCGACTCCAACTTCCCACGACTCTCGTCCACAGAATGTACGCGCCTTCATCGCCGACCACATCACATCCGGCAGGTTGGTGCCGACTCCCGACACCAACCAGGCCGGTCGCGACATGCAATATGCGATGCTGGCCACGCCATGCGATCCGCCAGCGCAGAGCGCCTCTCCCGGTCCGCAGGCGAGTGCTTCGATAACCACGGCGTCGGCGGTGACGATTGCCCCGGCCGCGCTTTCCAAAGCAACATATTCTGCGCTCACATTCGCGCGCTCAAGGGCAGTGACCGCCGACTGACCGTCGCCATGCGAATCAACGACGAGCACCCGGCAGTCCCCCCGTTGCACCGCAGCCTGCATTCCCGTGTACGACCAACCGACAAGGCAAACGGTGGAATCTGGGGGAAGTGCATCGGCAAGATTCGCCGCTGTCGAGTCATGGGTAACTTCCATCTCCAACTGTGCGGCCAATTCGAATGGGTCCGTCGAGGACAACAGTCGTGCGCACAACCACCACAATGGTCCAACGCTGGGATGTCGCTCAATGATCCGCCGACACGCCAACACGAGCCCGGCCGGATCCATCCGTAGGTCCCGCAGGGCCATCGCGGTCTCGCCGACCAGTGTCGCCGGATCTGCTCCGGTAGCTCGTGCCACATACCGCAAGCGCTCAATCGGGTGCATATCGGAAACATTAGTGGCGACTTGCTACCGTCGCTGCTGTGGCAAACACACCTTCTCGAGACACAATGCTCCAACCTTTGGTCGGAGACGGTCGCCCATTGCACGAATGGTTGACAACCTTTCATCTCGCCTCGGTAGTGGTCGATCCGTATACAAACGAAAGTGCATGGATTCTTGAGACCGCGGCGCGGATTTTACGTCAGTTCGCCGGCGCTTCGATACGAGTAAATTTCGTTGTCACCGCCGACGCTGACGACGCCAAGGAATTTCTTGGACCGTTTGCCAAGGAGTTTCTTGTATTCACCGACCCCAATCGAATCATCGTCAAGCAACTCGGCCTGAAGGAACTTCCGGCGTTTGTGTTTATTCGGATGGATGGCACCGTTCCCATCGCGGCCGAAGGTTGGAACGCAAGCGCCTGGCACGATGTCGC
>JBKJXI010000106.1:0-8961 GCA_046716325.1 Ilumatobacteraceae bacterium
ACCCATATCCGGTCGCTTGTCTCGATCTCGATCGCCCCCGCATCCAAAGACAACGATGACTCGCCCACTTCTGGCCAATCTTCGAGACGACTGAAGTACGCGCTCCAGCGCATCTGGTGTGTGTGCATAGTCGACAATCACATCGAAGGATTGTCCGGCATTCACGGCCTCAAACCGACCGGGCACCGTGCCCGCAGCGGCCAAACCCAAAGCAATGTCGTAAGGAGCGACACCGAGTTTGGCTGCTGCGGTCGCGGCGGCAAGCGAATTCATGACATTAAATCGACCGCCTATAGACACTGCTATTCGCTGATTTCTCCAGGTGAATGCATGATGCGATGCGTCGGACTCGATATCGGCGGCATCGCTTTCGCCAAATGTTTCGATTTCAATATCAACCGTGTCGGCAAGCAATTTTCCATGGACATCATCTCGATTGATAATTCCTACATCGGTGAGCTCGTCACGGAACAGCGATGCCTTGGCCGCAAAGTACCGTTCGATCGTGCCATGGAAGTCGAGGTGTTCGCGAGAGAGATTGGTGAATATTGAGGCACGAAATCGGGTTCCGACTACTCGATCCTGGGCAAGTGCGTGTGACGATACCTCGATCACCACGGCTCGCTTGCCTGCCTGCAGTTGCTCGGCAAATTTTCGTTGCAGATCCGGTGCCTCGGGAGTCGTGCGGACGCTCGACAGTGTGCCGACGACCTCGGTCTCCCAGCCGTGCTGACGCAAGATCGAGGCAAGGAGATGGGCGGTTGTAGTTTTGCCGTTTGTTCCGGTGACACCGATGACGTGCAAAGTTTGACTTGGATTTCCATAGAAAGCCGCCGATATCCATGCCATCGCCAGCCGAACATCGTCGACCTGAATTTGCGGCACTTCGACCGGCACCCGATGACTTACGAGAAGTGCAACTGCGCCCGCCCTAACGGCCTCGTCGGCAAATTCGTGTCCGTCAAAATGCTCGCCCTCAAGGCAGCAAAATAATGACCCTGGCTTGACACCGCTCGAGTCGTACGCGACCCCGGTGATCTCGACGTCTAGGTTTCCGTCAACCACATTTGGAACGACATTCGTCGCCGACTTTATAAGCACCGACAGCGGAAGTGAACTGGAAGACATCTGGCTAATGACCCGGACCGAGTTCGGCGGGTCGCTCGAGGGGGCACCCAGAATCAGTTGCCGACGGGCGAATGTCTAGCTCATTGATTAGTACGTGTGAAATAGTGGCGAAAACTGGGGCGGCGGCGGTTGCGCCGAAGCGGTCCTGAGTCGCTGGATCGGGCTCATCGATCGATACCAGCACGGTGAACCGTGGCTTGTCGGCCGGCAAGAATCCGACGAACGAAGCGAAATAGGCGCGAGTGCCTTCATCGGTGATGTATGTGCCGTTGTCTTGCAGTTTGTATCCCGTACCGGTCTTGCCGGCAACGCTCATGCCCTGGATCTTGGCCAGCTTACCGGTACCAAAACAGACCACATCGGTCAATAGCGATCGCATTGATTGCGCCGTTTCCGACGAGAGCACGCGATGCGACTCCGAAGGTGGAGCCGGCGTGTTAATACCCCTTCCATCAATCTTGGCCGACAAAATTTTTGGCGCTACATAGACGCCGTCGTTGGCCACGACATTGACGGCCGCGGCGAGTTGAACGGCGGATGCTGCGTACCCGTAGCCGTACGACCGTGTAATTTTTTCTGTTCCTTGCAGGTCCTTGGCCAGTTTCAAAGCGCCCCGTGCTTCGGCGGGAAAGCCCAGATCTGTTTTCGAACCGAAACCGAATGACTTTAGATAGTCGAAAAACGTTTGAGTCGTCATGGTTTGCGAAATTAGAGCCGCGCCGAGATTCGAAGAATCGACAATGATCCGGCGTACAGTCATTTCTTCCAGCACATGCGGATAGGCATCGCTGATCGTGTATTCCCACTCCGTGCCCTGGTCGAATACTTGAATTCCGGGAACCTTGAATACCGAGGAGGGAACGATACCTCCCTCGTTCAGTGCTGCGGCAACGCTGAACACCTTGGCCACCGAACCGGGCTCGTAAGCCTCGACGGCCGCAAAGTTGCCCGAATCACTTGAGTATGTTCCGTCCGCGTTTCGACGGACGCTTGACATTGCATAAATCTCGCCCGTCGCAGTTTCCATCACGATTACTGTGCCGCTCCTGGCTTTAATCCGTTCGATCTGTTGGGTGACGATCCCGTCGATTTGAAACTGAATATTTCGGTCCAGCGTTGTCACGATGTCGGTGCCGCGAACGGCTCTGATGCCATTGTCGGATCCGGTGGAAATGGATTGACCGTCGCTATTCACTTCGCGCACGCTTCTGCCATCCACTCCGGCTAATACATCGTTGAATTGTTTTTCCAGTCCGGATATTCCAAGTCCGTCGATATCGGTACGTCCAACTACGGCTCTTAGCGTTTCGCTAGTGAGCAGGCGGCTTGACTCGATATAGGAAGAAATTCCGGGCAACTTCAGCGCCAAAATTGCGTTGGCAATATCCTGCGGAGACTGTCGAGCCACATAAGTGAAACTGGATCCGGTGTTTTGCAGCGCTGAGGCTAAAACAATTTCCTTCTCCGGAGTGAGCTGTAATAGACCCGCGATCGCGCGCGCGGTTCCAACCGGGTCGACGACAACTCGTGGATCGGCAAATATCGTGCGAGTCGGAACCGGAAGCGCCAATTCAAATCCCTGCCGATCGAGTATCGATCCGCGTTCGGCGCGAACAATGTTTACACGTGTGCGTTGGTCAACACTTGCCTGCTGGTAGCCACTGGCCCAAATCGTTTGCAGAAGTGTGACACGCAGCAAGACAACCAACAGCATTGCGGTGATGAAACACCACATTGCCACTAGCCGAATCCGAATGTTGCCACCCTGCAGATTGGTGGTCATCGACACGGTCGCTCGACGAGCTTGACCACGCAATAGCTCGCGGGCGCGAATAGTTCTAATCGTCGAGTTCACGGCTGGATCACCGAAATCTGAAACGAGTTAATCAAACCGCCTGGCTGGATGCCCGTAGTCTTCACCGGATCGGCGAATACGGAATCCATGGTGCCGGTCGCGGCGACGACCTGGGCCACGACGTCGGCTGGGACTTCGATAAACCGAGAACCTAAACCCTGCGACATTCCCATCAGCCGAGCTCGCTCGCGCAGATAATCGGGTGCCAACAGATCGGCTCGTTGCTGGCGTAGTTCGTCAAAATTGAGTCGGGCGAGTCGAAGATCCGTCGTCACCTTGTCAAGTTTGAGTTGTTGCTCGGCGATGAAGGCCTGGAATCCAATGACGGTCGCCATCATGGCGAATACCGACACCATTACCAGCAACACATAGGAAATCGTCCGATGACCGACGTCCGGGACGACCGAAAGATGGCGCTCTGGACGCACGGCCTCATGTCGTTGCGGCTGTCGACGCGGAACGTGCTCGGTGGCAAATGCCAATGACATCTCAGACCCCTGCCGTCATCTGGGAAGGCATCGACTGTGACGACTTTTCAATGACCCGTAATCGGGCCGACTTGGAGCGCGGGTTGCGGGCAATTTCGAGTTCGGTTGGCGTCTCTCGCACCCGAACTCGGCGAACTCGTTTGTACGCCGATTGAAGCGGATGCGAATACGGTGTCGCAATATTTTCGACCGTTGGGTCAACTTCGGCTTCGCTAAACACACGCTTTACGATCCGGTCTTCACCCGAGTGGTACGTGAGCACGGCAATTCGCCCACCCGCCATGGTGGCGTCTATCGCATCGTCAAGGGCGGCCGGCAGCATTTCCAATTCGCTATTTACCTCGATACGGATTGCCTGAAAGGTTCGCTTCGCCGGATGACCACCGGTTCGCCGCGCCGGTGCAGGAATCGCCGTCGCGATAATTTCAGCCAATTCGGTTGTGGTCGAAATTGGGCGATGTGCCACAATCGCCCGCGCGATTCTGAAGGCAAATCGTTCGTCGGAAAACTCGCGAATGACCCTGGTCAGTCGCTCGGTGTCATAGCCATTGACGACATCGGACGCACTGAGGTTCGCCTCGCTATCCATGCGCATGTCCAGCGGACCCTCGTGCCGATACGAAAAGCCTCGCTCGGGTCGATCAAATTGAGGAGACGAGACGCCGAGATCAAAAAGCGCACCGACTATTTCGGTGAGTCGCATTTCCTGCATGAACTGCGGAATCTGACTGAATAACCCTTGGCGGACGACGAGGCGTTCGCCGATCTCCGGGTGCGAGGCGATAATTTGCGCGGAGTTTGCGATCGCCAGGGGGTCGCGATCGATACCCAAGACCCGCATCCATGAATACGTCTGCAGCAACTTCAGAGAGTGGCCCGCGCCTCCAAGGGTTGCGTCAACTACGACGCCGTGCGGAACACAGGCGAAAACCTCGGCAATTTCATCTTCCATTACTGGGTTATGTTCAAATCTGGCTAATGGTGGCGCCATGAAGGTTACGAAGCTGTGGCGAGGCAATCTTCCCTAATGCGAGTTGCGCCACACCCATCAGCAGCCCCCCGGCCTGCTATGTCGCCGGGATTTCTCCCCGGATCGAGCGAATGGAAGCGGGCGGAGTAGGAGCTGTCCATTTGCTGACCGGGAGACTGCTGATGGGTGAAACGGTGACTACGTCGAAAGTGATTGCACTACAACGTTTTGCTTCAGTCCCTCCTTTCGCTGTCACGACAAACGAAATTCGATTTCACGACTCCGGACCGCCGATTTGAGTAATTCCCTCACCGCTGATACGTAGGTGACGATCGGACTCCCACAGTTCGACGCGGTCGAACGAACCGGCGACGACTATTCGTGAATTCAATTGCAACCCGGCGTACTCACGCAGTTTCTCGTCGACATTGATTCGTCCTTGGGCATCCACCGCAACTTCAAAAGTGTTGGAGGCAAGTGCGCGTTGTTGATTTCGATCCATTTCGCCAGCGCGTACTTTGGCCACGGCATCGCGAGCTACTTCTTCAAATGCCTCCGCGGTCAGCACGTCTACGCACTTATCGCGACCAATCGAGAGATAACAGCGCGGCTCGAGTTGCGGACGGAACGAAGCCGGAAGCGCGACGCGACCCTTAGGGTCGAGCTGTCGTTCATGTACCCCTACAAACACCATGGCCTCCGCTGCCGTTTTCTTGCTGCCAGGGGGCGGAGATCACTCCACTTCCCTGTCGAGCACTATATCCCCACTTTGCCCCACGAGGATGTATTTATCCCCACTTTGCCCCACGGAGAGGGGTCAACGGACGAGCCGTGAATCGTTAGTGATCCGGCCTAGAGCCTTATTTCAAGGGCATATTAGAGCAACTTCAGATCGTCGACGAAAGAATCAAACAGCAGGTTTGGATCGTGGTCGACTTCCGCCACTAGTCCTGATAACTCCTTGACGCTTGGTCGCGGCACATTCAGCAGCGGCAGAAACTTCTCCGGAGTCCAACGCCGATGAACGAAGCACTGAAATCGAGCCAACTTGTTTGTCCGTCGCTGGCTAATCCCGACGATTTTCCTTCCGTTCGTCAGTACCTCACCCGGGCCAACACCGGCGAAGCACACCAGTTTGGACCAGGTTGAAGGTTGGGCTTGTCCCCGATGCACACTGAGTTGAGATTCACCAAGAGTCGAAAGTACACGGGTCCATGCGTCCCCGATCCATTGCGACGAAGTCACTACATCGTCACTCCACAGTTCATCGCCTGCCGGAACGACCACGTCCACCCACAGGTGTTGGCCAATTTCCAGAAACACGGCGCCACCGCCGGTCCGTCGATGTACAAGGTCAACATTGGCCCTGGCGCATGCCTCCAGATCTACGGCGTCCTCGCGCTGACTGGAACCCAATACGAGCGCGGTGTTTGAGATGTTGACATTCCAGATTCCACGCTCGGATGGGAGTTCTCTCGAGTGCATCTCCGATGCGGATTGCTCGACGTTGTGAACTAGCCAGACTGGGCTACGACGCGACCGCAAGATATTGCTTCCACGCATCAGGTACCCGACCTACTGATACGGCAATCCACGCCAATTCGCGAGGTGCATGCGGCCTTGTTGACAATCTCATCCCGGCCTCCTCTGGAGTCCGATCGCGCTTCCTCAAATTGCATCCGCGGCAGGCGGCCGTCACATTTTCCCAGACATGCATCCCCCCGCGAGAGCGTGGCATCACATGATCGATGCTGTCGGCGGTGCCGCCACAATATTGACATCGATGGTCGTCTCGTGCGAACACTGCGCGCCTCGACAGCGCCGTGCGCCGGTGATAGGGAACCTTGACCAAATAGCGAAGTCGAATCACCAGCGGGCCCGGAATTGAAATCGAGACCGAATGGACTTCCGAGCCGTCGTCTTCGATAATTTCGGCTTTTTCGGAAAGCACCAACCACACCGCTCTTCTGGCGGAGACAATGCTCAGCGGCTCGAATGTCGCGTTGAGAACGAGCGCGCTACGCATGAGTTAACCGCGTCGCCCTTGCCCGGGCCCGCCGGTACTGTCCCAATCTCGGCACCACACGAGATATTCCAATACATCCGCAATCACCGGGGTCGCCTTTGGGTTTCCATATTGCGTAACCGCTCGAAATTCCAGATAGGCGGGCGAAGGGAGCGGGAGAAATGGAGACTTTTTCCACCAATCGTTGCGCGCCAGTCGCATACCTTGACGAACGGCTGTCCCCCACAACCCCGGACGCATCGCAATTGCACCGCAAAGTCGAAGAAAGTCGCGTGAGGTCAACATAAGTTCAGTTTGGTTTTGGTTCCTTGGGCAGACCTAGCACCATTTCACCAATTATATTGCGCTGGATCTGCGATGAGCCGGCGTAAATAGTGCCGGCCCTGGCGTTTAGGAAAGTCATTGCCCAACTCATCGAACTATTCGCCACTCCGGCGTCGTCGGTACCAAACGAACTAGATGGTCTCCGACCCGTCGGCGCCAATGCGTCGGCACCAAGAATATCGACGGCCAGTTCTGTGATGATTTTGTGATACTCGCTCCAATACAACTTTGAAATTGCGCCATCGGGTCCAGGATGATGACCGGCGAGAAATTTTGTCAGTGTCCGCAGTCCCAGATATCTCATGATCTGGACCTTCGAGTAACACCACGCCAGGCGCTGTCGAATACGCGGATCCTCGGAGACTCCGTATTGCCGCCCTAGTTCCCCCAAACGATCGAACTCCACTTGAAATCGAATTGGCGCCGTTGCCGCCGATTCCCCGCGCTCAAAGCCGAGCAGTCCCATCGCCACGGCCCAGCCATTATTCACCCCACCGACAACGTTGTCCTTTGGCACGACGACATCTGTATAAAACACTTCGTTGAATTCGCTTTCGCCAGACAACATCTTGATCGGACGAACCTCGATGCCGGGTTGTCGCATGTCCACAAGAATGAACGAAATTCCTTTGTGCTTTGGTGCGCTCGGATCCGTTCGACAAAGGGTAAAAATGTGATCGGCTAAGTGACCGGATGATGTCCAAATTTTTTGGCCATTTAGCAACCATTGGTCACCATCCAACTCGGCGCGCAATCCGACATTGCTGAGGTCGCTTCCGGCATTTGGTTCGCTATAGCCCTGGCACCATGTGTCCTGTCCGGAAATGATCCGCGGCAAATAATGCAATTTCTGTTCCTCGGTGCCAAACAACAGAAGGGTGTTGCCCAGCATCTGGATGCTAAAGACGTCATTTGGAGCACCGGTAGGAACTCCGGCGCGGGTGAACTCCTCGGCCACGATGACCTGTTCGAGAGCGGAAAGGCCGCCGCCTCCGTAGGCAACCGGCCAGCCGGTGGCCAGGTATCCCGAAGAAGCCAATGTCGCGCGCCACTCTTTGACGAATTGTTCTAGCTCGACCCCCTCAAGCGAGCCGATCCCCTTCCAGCTGGCTGGCAATTTTTCGGCCAGGAACGCCTGAACTTTTTCTCGGTACTCTTCCGCTTCGCGACTATATGTTGGCTGCATCTAGATCACGCTAGTGCGAGACCGTACTTAGCGACTGCCGCGGCGCCAATCAACGGAGCGGAATCGCCCAATCCGGCGGGAACCACCCGCATTCCGGAAATGAAATCGAGCCTGGCGCGCTCATCAAGTTCGTGTTGCACCGCGGCAAAAAAAGGTTCGCCAAAACCGAGCGCAACCGATCCCCCGATGACCGCAAGTCGAACATCGACGACGGCGCCAACCGAAGCGAGCGCACGGCCCACCAATTGCCCAACATGTTCAACGACTTCTGTCGTTGCTTCGGCTGCTGGCCGACCGGTAATTTCCGCAATCGAGCTACCCGACGCATGGGCCTCTAAGCAGCCGCGCGATCCACACGCGCACTGACGTCCATCGGGTTCGACGATGACATGCCCGATATGGCCGGCATTTCCCAGCCGACCACGGAGCAACTGTCCACCCGAAACAATCCCGCCCCCGATTCCCGTCGAAACGACCATGCCAATGACATCTTGTTCGCCTTGGGCACTGCCCCGCCACTGCTCGCCAAGCACGAGAGCCTGTGCGTCGTTATAGATATAGGTATCGAGGCCAGTTAGTTCGCTCAATTTTGCTCGCAGCGGAAAGTTTCGCCACTCGGGAATATGTAGCGTCGACACAAGTTTGCCGTCGAAGGTCATTGGTCCGCCGCAACCAACACCGCACGCCGCGACTTCGAGACTTGTGTTCGCTAGTTGTTTCTCGACCAATGAATGGAGCGCTCCCCAAACATCGTGTTTGGGAGTAGGCAATTGAGCACGCTCGACTAGGTCTCCGTCCTTGGTGACGATGCCGACCGCGAGTTTGGTGCCGCCGATATCAACGGCTAGAAATGCGCTAGGCGCCGCGGGAGAATTTTTCGCGAATATTCTGCGCATTGAGTCGCGAAGTTCGAATTGTGGCCGCAATATCTTGGATACCGGCCTTGCCGATCGCCCGTAGCTGACGCTCAATGACGAGTACAAA
>JBKJXI010000107.1:0-5698 GCA_046716325.1 Ilumatobacteraceae bacterium
GCCTTAATGAGCGACGCGGTCGCGCTTCGACTGACGTCGGCGATCAATGCCACAACGCGATCGATTCGTTGATCGTGCAGGGCACTGGGAATAATTTCGGACATCATGGCTTTACCGGCGCCTCGGCGCCGCGCTTAGTTCGCGAGGCGCCAACAAACAACGCTGCGGCGCCGATCACCACGCACATGTCGGCGACATTGAACACCGGCCACCACTGAAAGTCGATGAAGTCAATCACCGATCCGCGGAGCCAACCCTCTCCTCGTGTAAGTCGGTCGATGATGTTGCCAACCGCGCCGCCGATTATCAGACCTGTGGCCACGAGGGTCACGGTATTTCTCACCCGACGAAGCGAAATCAGCAAACCAACCACAACGATCGCAGCCAGCGCCCCGATGTAAGGGCCAAGTCCGGACCCCTTGGAAAATGCCATTCCAGAGTTATACGTGAGGTTGAACTGCAGGGTCCAGGCAACATGAATCCGGCGACCATCGCCGAGGGTGCTAACGGCCCACTTTTTTGTCAGCTGATCAACAAGTACGACGCCAGTTGCAATGAGTAATCCGACGGCAACAGTTTTCCGACGAGCCGCTGCACGGTGATGGCCGAACTGAGGCCCATCGGTCATCGATTACCAATTCCCCCAACACGCTCGAGCACCGACTCGGTGGTCCACGGAAGTGCTTTCAGCCGCTCGCGCGCAATCGGCAAACCGGAGTGCACCGAGTATCCATACTCGCCGGTCCGAATTCGAATCAGCGCCGCGTCGATTTCTTCCACCGTCTCACGGGCCTGTGCCGAAAGGGTGAGATCGCGCTCGCGCTCCACAACCATCGTGTCTCCCTCGCCGCCTTCCTCATCAAACTGCACGTCTCCCATCTCCACATCTTGGATCAGTGCATGCGCTTCATCTTCGAGACGATTGGCCTGCCCGAGCAGTTTTGTCCGTGCCTCGATAAGTGCGTCGCGTTGCGAACCCAAGAACCTGAGGTCGAACTCTTTGGTGGCCTGAATGCCATCGAGGAATGTGGTCTTAATGATTGGCGGTCGCGGCGGCGGAACTGGCTTTCGCTTTGCCTTCAACGCCGCTTCCTTGGCCGCCAACTGGGCATCGGCCTTTGCCTTTCGTTCGGCCCCGCGAGCAAGTGCGGCCGCCACTCGAGCTGCTTCTTTTGCGGCTCGCGCGGCCTTGCGCTCGATGTCGAGGCGCGCCTTGGCCTTGGCCTTTTCCTTGGCAGCCGCGGCCGCCAACTTCTTTTTTAGAGCTTGTTCGCGCTTGCGCTGGGCGGCGAGTATTTTTCGCGCCTGATCTAATTTGCGTTTGGCTAATTTTCGCGCCGCCTCGTCCGCCTTGCGGATTGCGGCCTTCTTCGCTAACTCGACTTTCTTTTTCTTGGCCGCCGCAAGTTTCTGCTGTTTGGCCAATGCGGCGGCCTTTTTGGCTTGCGCGAGTTTCTTGGCGGCCAGTTTCTTCTTGGCCAGCGCGACTTTCTTGGCCGCCGCGGTCTTCTTGGCCAACGCTTTCTTCTTCTTGGCTATGGCGGCCTTTTTCTTGGCCAACGCTTTCTTCTTCTTGGCTACGGCGGCCTTTTTCTTGGCGGCCCTTTTTCGTGCATTTACTGTCGCCATTGCTACCTCACAGGTATGTTTTGGTTGAAAATCAGTTATCTGGGTCTAACTACAAGCGCATTACCGTACTCGCTCTACGGATAAAGCAATGGGAGTGCCGTCAAGATCGGCGTTCGGAGTCAGCGAATCGTCCCACACAACGCTCAGCGCCAGGGTTTCGCTCATCAATGCCTGCATGTGGCTGTCCACCTGATCTCGAAGAATCCGTGGAAATCCGAGAGTCAAGAGAATCCGATCCGAGACCGCAAGACCGGCCTCGCGGCGAGCCTGCTGCACGAGCCGAATGACATCGCGGGCGGCGCCCTCGGCTTCCAGTTCGGGGGTCATTGTCGTGTCGAGAGTGACCATTCCCTCGCCGTCGCTCAAGACGGACGTGGCCAATGCATCGTCCGTACTATGGGTAGCTCGACTGACCCTGAAAAAGTACTCCTCCGGTTGCAACTCGACCCCATCTATGACAACCAAGTCCCCAACTTGTTTCCAATCGCCACGTCGCAGGGCCGAAAATACCGACTGTGTTTGTGACCCCAATCGCGGACCAAGGAGCTCGGGTCGCAACTGGAGCTCCTTGCGAGGAAGATCACTTACATCGGTGGTGAGAATTACCTCACGCACATTTACCTCGTCGGTAATCAACCCGATGAATGGTTTCAGCATGTCAGCAATTGGAGTGGCAACGGTCAACGAGGCCAGGGGCAATCGAACTCGCAGGCCATGAGACTTGCGAATTGACAACACCGTGGAACAGACATCACGAACCTGATCCATCGCAGTGACCAGATCTTGATCGGCGACGAACTTCGTTGCATCCGGCCACGGCTGAAGGTGGACGCTTCGCTCGCCGGTGAGCCCGCGGAAAATTTCCTCCGTGATCAACGGTAACAACGGTGCAGATGTCAAGCAGACGGTGTGCAATACCGTATGCAAGGTATCGAAGGCCGCTTTTTCGCCAACCCAGAAACGATCCCGACTGCGACGGATGTACCAATTGGTCAGTACATCGAGAAATGTCTTGATTTTCTGGCAGGAAACGAACAGGTCGTAGTCGTCGAATGCCGCTGTTGTTTCTTCAACCAGAGTTCGTAATTTGCTGAAAATGTAGCGATCGAGTTCATTTGTGCTGTCGTATCGCAGTTCTCCGCTCGTCGTTTCGGCATTGGCATACAGCGACAGGAAGTACCAACTGTTCCACAGCGGCAGCATTACCTGCCGAACGGTGTCACGAAATCCCTCTTCTGTAACCGCAAAGTCCGAACCGCGCAAGATTGTCGACGACAACAGGTACCAGCGCATCGCATCGGCGCCGTGCGTATCGAACACCTTCATCGGGTCGGGATAGTTGCGTAGGCTCTTTGACATTTTTTGTCCGTCGTTGGCAAGGATCGTCCCGTGACCCATGCAGGTAGAAAACGCCGGTCGATCAAATAGAGCGGTCGCCAAGACATGCAGCGTATAAAACCAGCCGCGAGTCTGGGGAATGTACTCAACGATGAAATCACCTGGATAGTGGTTCTCAAACCATTCTTGATTCTCGAATGGATAGTGCACCGCGGCAAATGGCATCGATCCACTTTCGAACCAGCAATCCAACACCTCTGGAATCCGACGCATGACCGATTTGCCGGTTGGGTCGTCGGGGTTGGGTCGTGTCAGATTATCGATCGCCGAGCGATGCAACTCGGTGACCGTCGTACCAAAGTCGCGCTCCAATTCGCCGATTCCACCGTAAACGTCGATCCTCGGATAGGCGGGATCGTCGCTCTTCCACACGGGCAGTGGTGATCCCCAAAATCGATTGCGGCTGATATTCCAGTCGCGGGCGTTTTCGAGCCATTTCCCGAAACTTCCGTATTGCAGGTGCTCCGGTATCCAACGGATCTCGTTGTTTAGTTCCAACATCCGCTGTTTGATTTTTGTCACGTTGACGAACCACGAGGAAACCGCCATGTAGATGAGCGGTGTGCCCGTCCGATAGCAGTGCGGATACGAGTGGTCGTAGGTCTCGTGTCGCAACACCACTCCCCGCTCCTTGAGCGCGCGAATGATCAGCGGGTTGGCGTCGAATACCAACATGTCTTGATAATCGGGTACCGCAGCCGTGAATCTACCCCGACTGTCCACCGGCACGACGAGGTCAATTCCGGCCAGATCGCTAACTCTCTTGTCGTCTTCGCCAAATCCCGGAGCCAAATGAACAACACCCGTGCCCTCGTCGGTGGTGACGAAATCGCCTGCCAAAACAACAAACGCATTTGGCTGATCGGCAAAATAGGGAAACAGCGGCGTGTAGCGTCTTCCCACTAATTCGGCGCCGGTCATCGTCGAAATTGTTACGCCGCCGTCCAACTCCTTGGCGTAGGCGGCAAGTCGAGATTCGGCCAAAATGTAAGTGCGGTTTTCCTTTTTGACTGCGGCATACGCGACATCTGGCGCAACGGCGAGGGCAAGATTGCTTGGAAGCGTCCATGGCGTGGTCGTCCAGGCCAACAACTCTTCGCCCGTATCCAGTTGGAATCCGATCGTCAGTGCGGGGTCTTGCACCTGCTTGTAGGCGTCGTCCATACGCGTCTCGGTGTTTGATAGCGGAGTTTCGAGGGCCCACGAATACGGCAGCACGCGAAATCCTTCGTAGATCAGGCCCTTGTCCCACAGCGTTTTGAATGCCCACATCACGCTTTCCATGTACGGCAAGTCGAGGGTCTTGTAGTCGTTGTCAAAGTCCACCCAACGGGCCTGGCGATTTACATATCGCTGCCACTCGCTGGTGTATCGCAACACCGACACCTTGCAGAAGTCGTTGAATTTGTCGATGCCGTATTCGGTAATGGCTTGTCGCCCGGAAATCCCCAGCTGTCGCTCGGCTTCGGACTCGGCCGGCAGTCCGTGGCAATCCCAGCCAAATCGCCGCTCGACTCGTTTTCCGCGCATCGTCTGATATCGGGGAACCGCATCTTTTACGAAACCAGTCAATAGATGTCCGTAATGCGGCAATCCATTGGCGAATGGGGGTCCGTCGTAGAAAACATATTCATTGCCACCCGATACTCCCGCATCGTTTTGGTCAACTGAGGCGACGAATGTTCCGTCTGTGGCCCAATAATTCAGAGTGCGCGTTTCGAGTTCCGGAAAGTTGGGCTGAGGGTCGACCTGCGGATAACTCACGGGTCGTCAGTGTAGAAGAACTTGAGTCTCTAGCACCCGAGAATGAGGCGTTGAACAACGATATTAAGGAACAACAACACCACTAAAGGGGACAAGTCAAGTGGCCCCAACGCGGGCATCGATCGGCGCACCGGGGCAAGGACCGGCTCCGTGACGGCATGCACCCAGCGCAGAACCTGACCCATTGGCCCGCTGGGGTTGATCGGAAACCAGGACAGCAAAACTCGCGCCAAAATGAGCAGCGAATAGATCTCGCTGGCCGTACACAGCAGACTCACGATCATCGAATTGCCGAGCAGAGTGAGTTGCTAATCGCGGCTGACACGGGCGCCTGGCGGTTTAATCAGAAACACACCAGCTGCAACTTTTTCTAAAACGCCTGCCGTTACGTACACCAAACCGCTGACAAAGTCCAGAAGTCGACGCGCGGTATCGGCGTCGGCGGAACCAAGATTCATGATCACCGGCTGCCCGTCGCGGTAGTGATCTGCAATTTCCTTGGCCTGATCAAATCGCGTCGGGCGAATGGTCACCGGTTCGGAAACATTTACCGGAAGCGGACGCACGGTTGGAGTCTGCCGACTTCCGCCTACCGGTCGGACATGCACGCTTGAGTCGTCCCTAGGTGCCGACGCTCGTCGCTGCGGTGCGGCCCGCTCGGCGACATAGCCGTCGTCGTATTCGTCGTCGTCATAATATTCGTCGTTTGGTTCGGCGAGTCGGCGGCGATCGCGAGCCTGACGCATTGGAGGTTCGCGTCTCGGCGGACGCTCACGCGCTATCGAAGCGTCGTAATCGTCGTACACATCATCCGGCCCGAGACCCAAATAATCCATTGCCCGGCGAAACATCGACATCGTTCTTACTTTATCTCATCGGGTGACTATCGCGACGGACGCTGGCCAAA
>JBKJXI010000108.1:0-2666 GCA_046716325.1 Ilumatobacteraceae bacterium
TCACCGATGAGAGCAGTGATCGAAGTAAAATTACTGCTGACCTAATTAAACGAATGATCGCCACATCCGCCGAGATCAGCAAGCAGCCTGGACACTGGTGGTCGGATCAACTGAACAACCGTGACGCCATTCGCGGATATTCGAACTTGGGTCATGAAATTTGGGATCAGTCAGACGGCCGAGTAGACGTATTCGTCCAAGCAGTTGGCACTGCTCACTCAATACATGGCGCCACTCTGGCGCTGCACGAACACGATAAGAATGTGCGAGTCGTGGCGGTTGAGCCGGCCGAATCGGCGGTTCTCTCTGGAGGACCATCGGGCTCTCATCGGATCGAGGGAATCGGAATTGGTTTCCTTCCCCCACTGTGGGACCCGTCCCTGGTCAATGACATTTACCCGGTGAAGGGCAACGACGCGCAACAAATGGCGAGGCGACTTGCTCTTGAGGAAGGAGTCTTCGCCGGCGCCTCGACCGGCGCCAATGTGGTAGCCGCACTGGAAGTCGCTAGTCGACTTCCAAGTACGGCCACAGTCGTGACCATCGCGGTAGATTCTGGCTTGCGCTACCTAAGCACTGATCTATTCGCCTAACTTCGCTTTAGTGTTCAGGCCAATCCAACGAGTCCGGTGAAGGCTTCGAGTTCTAGCGAACCCAGATCACCTTAAATTGCTCCGATTCCGCGCCGTTGACCATCCATCGGTACAGATGGGTACCAGGCGTCGCAACCGTCAGCTCAATCGATGAACCCGAATATCCAACCGGACATTTCCAATCGGTTGTCGCGCTGGACGAAAACATTTTGGGACCCCAGGAGCCCAAACTTTTCCATTGACCTTCGATGAGTCCTTCTAAGGTCACCGAGTCAGTCTGATACCCGCAATATTTGAATCGTCCAACTGTTTGGGTTCCGATGGGGCAGTAAGCGTAATTGAATCCATCAACTCGCGGAACAGGATTCAGGGAACAGTTGGCCTCAAGATCAGATTTGTTCGTCAGACCCTCCCACACACGTAGCCGAAGAATGTCCTGACCCTGCCCGGAGCTGCCTACGTAGCGAGTGCGCTCCTTATCAATCGTCATTCGTGCGTTCGTTGGACAAACATCGGGAGTATTGGCGCCCGCCATTAAATCGCAAGGCGCATCGGTAGTGTGCCCCACCCCGAAATTATGGAACAGCTCATGAACCCAAGTTGAGGAGGCGGAATTTCCAAATTGGCGAAATCTCCCCACGCATCTTCCCGCAGTTGCACCGACCCTTTTCCATACTGCCACCACCGCCGAAATTCCGGGCGAATCCGCCAAACCGCAAGCCGTTCCGTATTTGAAGATACTTACATCGACGAAGAAAATATAGTTTTTTCGATTTGATCCGGGATTCTCTAGGGCCATACTTTCGGCCATCAGTTCCTCGACAACTCGATCAGATGTCTCGAAATCGGCAGTGGAATACATTGATCTCAAAAATTGAATGTCGTATCCGATCACATTTCTGTCGATTGGAATTTTCAATCCCAACTGGCCCTGCAAGTACCTGCTGCCTTCGTCAAGAATTCCGGCAATATAGCCATTGGTGTCGTAGGCGTGATCCACCCCATCGGCTGGAACAACATAGATGGCTTTTACTTGAAAGCCCGTTTCGAGATCGCCTTGATCACTTAGCGCACGAGTAGTAGTTTTTGTCCAAATCCATTTCAACTTGCCATCTGACTTTTTGCATGTGTATGTAACACCATTGGTGACTTCGATTGCTCCCATGGTTTTGCACGTCGCTCCATTTTTGGACGCAAGGGCGTCCGTGTCCATCAGGGCAACGCTCAACAACACAGCCACAAACACCATTCGGGCAGCCGTTGCACGACGCACTGAGAGCACTTTATGTCAATACAGTTGATTGAAATAGTCGGGAGGATTGTGGAGTTGGCTCATAGCGCCCCACGATGACCTGAGCCTTCACACACGTGGCATAAGATGTCGCTCATGATCCGCGCTCGCCGTGGTCATCGGGTTGCGGTCACACTTGTTGCTCTGTTTTCTGGCGTACTTATTCAATTGACTGATGATGTGGCAAATGCTCAACGACTTCCACCTCCGGGTGGACAGTTCGACTACCAACTTGGGGGTAGCTATACGGCACCAGAGGGTACGCAGATCGTGAGTCGCGACCGCACCGATAAACCGGCGCCTGGCGCATACAACATCTGCTATATCAACGCTTACCAGACGCAACCAGAAGAGACCGCTTGGTGGCGTCAGCATTACCCCGAATTGTTGCTACGTGACCGAGCCGGCAAGGAAGTCGTGGATCCGGATTGGCCCAGTGAAGTTCTGTTCGATATTCGAACAAACGCCAAGCGGATTCGATTGGCCGCCATCGTGAACAAGTGGATAGACGGATGCGCTCGCGACGGATTCTCTGCAGTCGAACCAGACAACCTGGACTCCTGGACGCGATCTCGCGGACTCCTTCGAATGCCGCACAGCGTGGCGCTCGCTCGATTGCTCACTCAACACGCGCACAAGCGAGGGTTGGCGATCGCTCAGAAGAACACTGCTGAACTAGTTGCGCAGGGACGAGCCATTGGTTTCGATTTTGCCGTCGTTGAAGGGTGCCAAGTGTTCAACGAATGTGACGTGTTCATAAAAGCCTACGGTCGTCTGGTTAT
>JBKJXI010000109.1:0-5500 GCA_046716325.1 Ilumatobacteraceae bacterium
TATTCGGCGCATTGATGTCGTGGTCCTCTGGCAACAACTTCGTCACAACACCCGTGGTCTCGGTGAGCCCATACACCTGCATGAATTTGCACTTGTATGCCTTGATTGAATTGGCGAGCACTTCGTCCGAAATCGGTGAAGCCCCGTAGACAATTAACTTAAGGCTCGAATAATCGGCCCCGCCGATATCGGGAACCATCAGCGTGAATTGTAAAAGCGCCGGTACGACGAACCCATGCGTGATCCGTTGCTCACCAATCAACTTGACCAGCGCGACCGGATCGATATCGCGCACGATGATCGATGATGCGCCAACATATTGTCCTGCCGTTGCCCATCCACCACCGCCGATGTGAAAGAGCGGCATCGCCACCAAATTCACCGAGTCGGCGTCGAGATACCAAGCGTCCTTGGCCATCGGGAGCAAGGCGAAAAAATTATTCGATGTGAGCATCACCCCTTTTGGGCGTCCCGTGGTGCCACTCGAGTACAACTGAAAGGCAACATCATCGGGGCCCGCTTCGACTCCGGGGTCGACTGCTTCATGTTGGCCGATAAACGATTCGTAGTCGCCATACTTCTCGTGACCGCCGATGACGATAACCGTTTTGACGAACGTAAGTTGATCGGCTATCGCATCAAGGATCGGCACAAAGTCCGGTCCAACGATGAACACCTTGGCTTCGGTGTCGTTGACTATGAAGGCGACCTCTGGAGGTGCCAGTCGCCAGTTGATGTCGACGCTCACCGCATTGAGTAGCGCGCAACCGTAAAACAATTCAAAGTGTTCGATCGAATTTTTATCCAGAAATGCGACGCGGTCGCTTGGCCCGATGTCAGCTAGACGAAGCGCCTGCGACATCTGACAGGATCTCGCATACAACTCGCCCCACGTCAACTTCTTTTGGCCAAGTACTAGCGCCGGTTTGTTGGCTCTTTCCTTGCCGTGGACACGGACGATTCCGGCAATATTTGTGATATCACTCCCCATGGACACAAAACTACTCGCCAGACTGATCCCGATTACGAATTGATCATCATCGACGGTTCATGGGGTAGCCCAAGAGCCCGTTCGCCGATGATGTTGCGCTGCACCTCGCCCGTGCCACCGCCGATGGTAAGTGCGGGCGAAAACAGGAATGCGTAATACCAGCTCGGACTTGATAAACCGTCGCCCGCCTGATCGGCAATCATGGCGGCCGCGCCCGTGAGATCGCGCGCCAAGCCAACAACATGTTGGCCGTGCTCATCGGCCAAGATTTTACGCACGCTGGACTCCGGTCCCGGTTGCTCTCCACGAACGCGTGCAACCAGCGTGCGTTCGCGGATGAGGTCAAGCAAAACATGTTCGGTATATATCTTGGCTAAACGCTGACGCATCACAAGATCGGCGCATCCGCCGGCGTTGCGAACCTCGTCGAGGACATCCATGGCGGTCGGGCCGAATCCCCATAGCACTCCCCCTGTCGACAGTGATACGCGCTCGTTCCCCAAAGTCACCTTGGCCAATCGCCAACCGTCGTTGACCTCGCCGACGACATTGTGATGAGGAATTCGCACGTCCGTAAAGAACACCTCGTTGAAAGTTTGCCCGCCCGTCATCTCACGAATCGGGCGAACATCGATTCCCGGCGAGCCCATGGGACAAATGAAATAGGTGATGCCGGTGTGTTTGGATGCTTCCGGGTTTGTGCGTGCGATCAAGATTCCAAATTGTGCGTGTTTCGCGCCCGATGTCCACACCTTTTGGCCGTTCACAACCCATTCATCTCCGTCTCGTACCGCGCGAGTTGTGACGCTGGCCAGATCACTGCCGCTACCGGGTTCGGAAAATAATTGACACCAGAATTCCTCGCCCGAGAGCAGCGGAAGTAGGTAACGCGCCTTGTGCTCGCTCGTACCGGCGTGCAGAATAGTTGGCCCGGCCCATCCAATACCGATTGGATTCGCCGGTCGCCGTACGTTTGCCCTTGCCAGCTCGTCATCGATGATCAACTGATGAATTGGATCGGCATCGAGTCCCCACGGCGCGGGCCAATGTGGTGCCACGTAACCTGCTTCGGCCAGTTGGCGACCGGAAGGCGAGGGATGTTCGACGAGCCACGATCGAACCGCAATTCGCCGCGGGTCATCCTCAGAAATATCCAGCCGCACAAGCAAAAGCGTAGTGTCGCTGCATGACTAGCGACATCCGAATCGGATCGACCGAAGGGGTCTCACTTGCGGTGCACGACTACAACCCGAAATCACTCTCTCCGACGGTCCTGTTTTCCCACGCCACCGGTTTTCACGGTCGCGTGTTCGATCCAGTCGCCAAAGAGTTAACCGACACTCACCATTGCATTACATTTGACTTTCGCGGTCACGGAGACTCGACGCTGCCGAGCAACTGGAGTGTGCGTTGGTCGGCATATGGCGACGACGCGCTGGCCGTGGCTCGAAATGCGGCAGGTAATGGACCCGTCATTGGCGTCGGTCATTCAATGGGCGGGGCCGCCCTGGTCATGGCCGCACTTCGTCAACCCGAACTATTTGCGGTTCTGATCCTGTTCGAGCCAATAATTTTTCCACCGCGACCGTCTGAGTTGATGAGCGACCCAAATACTTTGGCCGAAGGTGCGCGTAAACGCCGCACCACATTTGCTTCGTTTGATGAAGCGCTGACAAACTATGCGGCCAAACCACCGCTCAACGTGTTTCACTCCGATGCGCTGACCGCATATGTCAGGTTTGGTTTTGCGCCCCAACAAGACGGCAGTGTCACCCTCAAGTGTTCGCCGGAACACGAGTCCCGCACATACGAATCTGGTGGTCTCCACGAGACCTGGGATGATCTCGCAAATCTCAAGACTCCGACTTGGGTGATTTCGGGTGCCGTGCATGGTCATGGACCCGCTTCAATCGCGCCACAAATCGCAGCCGCCATCCCCGGTTCGCATTTCCGAAAATTCGATGATCTGGGTCACTTAGGACCGATGCAAGATCCCGAATTCTTCGCCGCGATAGTTCGCCAGATCGAGTCCGATTGATCGGATCCGACTCAGTATCGTCGATCGGACACATCACCTACTATCAATCAAGTCTCTATGAGTACCCACTACCCCGTTCCCCTCACCTTGTCACCGTCGAGGGTCAGTAGCTTTCAGGACTGCCCCCTGCAGTTTCGGTTTTCCAGTATCGAGAATCTGCCCCAGCCCCCAGGCATCCATGCCGTAAAGGGCAACGTCGTTCACCGTGCGCTGGAGTTGTTGCTGGCGCTCGATCCCGCTGAGCGATCGGGAATTGCGGCCCACGAATTCATGGCCGAAGCAAAGCGTGAATACGAGGCGTTGTATGACTTCACCGGACTTAATCTGACCCACACTCAGGCCAGCAAATTTTGGCAGGAGTGCTCGGGGCTAATCGATGGATACCTGCGCATGGAGGACCCGCGAGATGTCAACCGAATCGAAATTGAGTTGTGGGTAGAGGCGCCGTTGGATGGATTCACGATCCGCGGATACATCGACCGACTAGAGCGGGATGCGCAGGGCAATCTTGTGGTCACCGATTACAAGACGGGCAAATCACCGCGCACCGGTGACGTCGACGCCAAGATGCGTCAATTGGAGATGTATGCCTACATGATTCGGGCGATGCGCGGAGAATTGCCGGCCACTTTGCAGCTTCTATATATCAAGGACGGATTAAGGCTGACCCGAGCCCCCAACGAACAGTCGATGCAATTCGTGGTCACCCGCACCTCCGCCATGTATCGGGCAATTGAACGAGCCTGCACCACGGGAGAATTTCCGACGCGAAAAAGTGGCCTGTGTAATTTTTGCAACTTCAGAAAGTGGTGCCCGGAGTTTGGTGGCGATCCAACCAAGGCGGCATCCGAGGCATCTCTTCTCTATCCGGACGCGCCAACCCGATGATCGGGGACTCTCCATACGCCAAATTTGACGACCGAGTTGATCGCCTCGTTGAACCAATTCGAAATGTGCGCGTCGTTGTCTTGATCTTCATGGTCGCCAGCGCTATCGGCGACTTTGGGTTGATCTGGCACGCGATCGGACTCATTCGCGCCATCGGAAGTATGGATCGCTTTTATGATGCACTCATATTCTCTTCGATGATTGCTGTCGAGAGCCTTCTGCTCAATCAAGGCATTAAGCGATTCTTTCGCCGAACGCGTCCGACCGAACGTGGTGATGTCCGCATTGCGGTGCGAACGCCGAGCACCTCAAGTTTTCCGAGTGGACACGCGTCGTCGGCATTTTTCTCTGCACTCGTGCTCACCCATTGGGTCACATGGCCATGGATGGTTTGCATTTACCTGCTGGCGATCGTCATTGCCGCGAGTCGTGTCGGGGCGCGAATTCACCACGCCAGCGATGTGTTGGCGGGAGCAATCACCGGAACCGTTCTCGGTGTCCTCGGGCTCATCGTGCTGAGTAGTTTGTAAGTCACATGAACATCGAATTACCCCGCTTCGATACCAAGATGAGCGATACCGAAGGACTGATGTGGCGGCTGGAGAAGGATCCGTTTCTCGCTTCGACATTTGGCAACATCACAATTCTTGATTGTCGACCAGATTTTGAAGTATTCACTCGTCGCATGGAACGAACAAGCATGATCATCAGGCGATTGCGGCAGCGGGTTCAACCGGCTCCGGCAAATCTAGGACCGCCGTCATGGGTAGATGATCCCGAATTCAACATTCATTACCACGTGCGTTACATGGGATTACCCGCACCGGGATCGATGCGTCAATTACTTGATCTGTCGACGCTGCTCATTCTCGACTCCTTCGACCGCTCGCGACCGCTGTGGCAATTTATTGTTGTCGATGGGTTGCAAGGTGGAAGGTCGGCCCTGATTCAAAAACTTCACCACACGATCACCGATGGCGAAGGTGGAGTTGCACTTTCGATGCAATTTCTGGACATCGAACGACACGCACCGGAACCTCCGCCAATTATGGGGCCGGAGGGCAGTCCGTCAGAGCCAAGCACAGTCGAAGGTGCCCCGAACTTGATGCGCTCGTCAATGGCGGACGCAATGCGTATACCACTGGGTTTTCTACGCCAAGTGCGCGAGATGCTTTCCGATCCGAGCCAACTACCCTCGCTCGGTGTCGAAACCGCGGCCACCGTGCGAAACCTGATCTCCCAGATTGGTGATGTGGACCCTGCGCGCTCGCCGCTGTGGACTCAGCGATCGCTGAAGCGACGATTGGAAGTGTTGCGTGCGCCGTATCGACCAATGCTCGACGCCTCACGAGCTCTTGGCGGAAAGATCAATACCGCATTTATTACCGCCGCCGCCGATGCGGCCGGGCGCTATCACCGCGAACTCGGAATGCCGGTCGAGTCGCTGCGCACCTCGATGGCGGTGAGTACTCGAACGGAGAATTCGGGATCAAATGCCTTTTCATTAGTGCGGATGCTGGTGCCGACCGGCGAGATGCCAATTAGCGAGCGCTTTGCGGCGATCAATGAGGTCGTAAATCAGG
>JBKJXI010000110.1:0-10590 GCA_046716325.1 Ilumatobacteraceae bacterium
GGTGCACTTTGCGTTGATGCCCAACGACACGTGGGAACGACGAGGGACGGACGGATTTGCCAACGACGCTCAGCAACGATTGCATGAATGGGTCGTGGCCACACAGGTTCGTTAATCACACGCACACATGCTTGGACCAAGTGTTGTTCATCGGCGAGTTGTTCATTGGCTAGTCACCCAAAGTTGGGGTCCCCGTAACCAATGTCCGTAACCAGATTGGTAGTAGAATTTGGCGGCGTGGAAGAGTTGCGAAAGTCATTTCATCAGGAACTTGACTCGCTGCGCGAAAGGGTCGTGAGACTCGGCGCCTCGGTAATCGAGGCGATACCACGCGCCACGGCCGCGCTTCTGGATGGTGATCTAGAGAGTGCCGACTACCTGGTACAGGGCGACGACGAGATAGATTCCCGCACCATCGAGATCGAAGATGCGTGCTTTCAACAATTGGCGCTGCAGTCACCTGTTGCCGGCGATTTGAGGCAGCTCGTGTCGATTATCAAGATTGTTGGGGAACTCGAGCGCTCGGCCGACCTAGCGGTGAACATTTGCAAGGCCGCACGCCGAATTTACGGTCACGACTTGGATCCAGTGCTGCGTGGTTTGATCAGCAAGATGAGCGAACAGGCTCAGCAGCTATATATCGCCGCGATGGATGCGTTTGAGAACAATGATGTGCCCAAGGCTGCCGCCATCGACGACATGGACTCGTTTCTCGATGGACTGCATCGGCAGTTCATTCAGGAGATTTTCGAGAGCCACGCACGTCAAAAGATCGATCTTCAGGTGGCGGTTCAAATGGCAGTCGTGGCTCGTTTCTATGAGCGCATTGGTGACCATGCCGTAAATGTGGGAGAGCGAACCAGATTTATTCTCACCGGTTGGATTCCGGAGCATCGGGGCGCGGAACGGTTCCGAGCCAGGAATGCTGACACTTCACCGCCAATCTCTGTAACCGATTCGCAATAGCGATCGCGGGATGAGGTTTCGTCGTCGACCCGCCGATTCGGCCCTCAAAGACTCACAGCCAGCAAATTTTTCCAAGCCGATATCAAGCCCGATCGAGGACCAGTTGCGCTCGGCCTTTGATGCCCTGCCGATTGGTGTTGTCATCACGGATGGAGTCGGTGGTCGACTGATTCACAATCGTGCGGGCGCCGCAATGACCGGCATTCGTCACATCGATATTCTCGTCCAAGGTGCCGTCGACGAACTATTGGCAAATTCAAGCGGGTCTGGCCCAATTCAAAAAACGATTGAAATTGCCGGACCACCGACGAGGCATTTCGCGATTCAAGTGCAAACCCTTGATGTCGGCGGAGTGATGGCTACTGTCGAGGATGTCACTCAAAAGATTCTCACCGACACGGTACGGACAGACTTCGTGGCCAATTTAAGTCACGAGCTGAAGACTCCCGTTGGTGGTATCGCCGCCCTGGGCGACACGATGGTCGAAGAATCAGATCCCAAAGTGGTGAAACGACTAGCCGAAAGTATTGTTACCGAGGCCTATCGACTGTCCGCGATCGTCGATGATCTGCTTGATCTCTCTCGGATCGAGTCTGGGGCGACAATGAACTGGACACCAATCAATATCGCCGGTGTCATCAATGAGGCGGTTGCAAATTCGCGAAATTTCGCGCAGCGACATCAAGTTGAGCTAATAATTGGAGAAAACTCACCGGCGCATGTCTACGGTGACAGCACTCAGCTTGTGTCGGCACTTTTGAATTTGGTCGAAAACGGGATCAAGTACAGCGAAGCGAACTCGTCGGTTCGGGTCCACAGCGAAATCGCGGGTTCCGAGGTCCGGATATCGGTTACCGATCAGGGGATTGGCATTGCGGCAAAAGATCACGAACGGGTTTTCGAGCGGTTCTATCGAGTTGAT
Source organism: Ilumatobacteraceae bacterium (assembly GCA_046716325.1). Lineage (GTDB taxonomy): Bacteria > Actinomycetota > Acidimicrobiia > Acidimicrobiales > Ilumatobacteraceae > UBA3006. The sequence continues at coordinate 1,889 of JBKJXI010000110.1, forward strand.
CGGGCCCGCAGTCGTGCCACCGGGGGAACCGGACTAGGGCTGTCGATCGTTCGCCATGTTGTGACCAATCACGGCGGGCGTGTTGATCTGGTGTCGGAAGAGGGATTGGGCGCGGCGTTCACCATCGTCTTGCCGCGACTGGATGAGTCGTCGGGTGATTAAGCGCGGCGAGTTTCCCACCGTATTTGTTGTCGAGGACGAGGAGTCCTTCGTCGAAGCACTTGTGATCGGCTTGAAGCGCGAGGGTTTCAATGTTGAAGTGGCACGCGACGGGGCGGAAGCCTTGGCCACATTTGATTCGATTAAGCCGGACATCGTGTTGTTGGATGTGATGCTGCCCAAGGTGTCCGGCACCGATGTTTGCCGCGAGCTGCGCAAACGAAGTCAAGTGCCGATCATTATGGTCTCGGCCAAGGGATCAGAAATAGACACGGTGGTTGGCCTCGAAGTTGGCGCCGACGATTACATTGTCAAGCCGTATCGGTTACGCGAATTGGTGGCCCGAATTCGCTCTGCGCTTCGTCGCAGCAAATTGTCACCGACCGATAGCGAAGAAACCGAAACGGATACCGTCACCGTCGGAGATGTAGCAATCGATCCGCAACAGCATGTTGTAACGGTTCGCGGCGCGGTAGTGAAGATGCCGCTGAAAGAATTCGAATTACTACATGTCCTTATGGTCAATGCCGGCCGGGTTCTCACCCGTGAAACCTTGATTGATCGAGTCTGGGGCAGCGACTATTACGGAGACACAAAAACGCTTGATGTCCACATCAAGCGTTTGAGGGCCAAGGTGGAGGCGGATCAACTCAATCCGTCGAGGGTAGTGACCATCCGCGGTCTTGGCTACAAATACGAGAAAATGGGTTGATCAGAAACAGACACCGATTAATAGGTTTGTCGCCGGCATCTCCGCTGACGAGGCTTGCACGGGTCCACGGGTACATGGCCGCCGCCGATACGTTTCTGGCGATCTCGCTGGCGGACTCCCTATTTCTGTCCATAAGTCCGGATGCTGCTCGCGGCAAGGTGTTGCTGTTTCTAGCACTCAGCCTCGCACCGTTTGCAATTCTTGCCCCGCTAGTCGGTCCGTACATAGATCGACTTCCTGGAGGACGCCGACTGACCGTATTCGTCGTTGGTCTTTCTCGAGCGCTAGTCGTGATCTTGATGGTCGGGCGAATCGACTCGCTGTTGTTATTTCCGTTGGCATTCATCTCATTGGTTCTGTCCAAGATCTACGCCGTGTCACGGTCTTCCCTTGTGCCGACTCTGGTGGGAAGCGATGACGAACTGGTGGCTGCCAACGGCAAACTTGGACTCGTCACCGGCGTTGTCAGTTTCGTAGCGGTGCTTCCTGCCGCGCTTGCGCACTTCATCGGCTCGGAAGTGTCGCTCATTGGTTCGGCTGTCCTGTTCGTCTTTGCGGCGGGGATGGCGCTGAAATTACCAAAGCATGTGGCCGCGATCAGTGGCCCAATTCAAAGTATTGAGCTGGAAGAACTTCACCGACCGCAGGTGCTCTATGCGGCCATGGCGATGATGTTGCTACGAGGTGCAGTCGGATTCATGTTCTTTCACTTGGCCTTTTGGCTACGCGATCAAAGTGCAGGAACCGCGTGGTTCGGTCTTGCCCTTGGACTGGCGTCGTTGGCAACGATGCTTGCCAACGGAGTCGCACCGATCCTTCGGCGTCGCATTCCGGAACAGGTGATGCTTGGACTGACACTTGTGACCATGACGGTTGTCGGAATCATTACCGGATATAGCGGCGGTATCACCGCGGGCATCGTGCTTTCGGCAAGCGTCAATGGAGTCGCGGCACTAGGTCGCTTATCTTTCGAGGCAATCGTGCAAGCAAGCGCACCGGATGCAAATCGCGCCAGGGCGTTTGTCCAATTCGAAACCCGCAATCAATTGGCATGGGTGGTTGGCGGACTCATCGCCGTTACTGTTGCTCCGCCCGGTGCCGTTGGTTTCGCACTGGTGGGGGTTACGGGCTTAGTCGGAAGCGTCTACTTTATATTGCGCACCCGATTATTGAATTTCAAGTCGCGCGAGCCATAGTCCCGGCGCGTCCAGTTCGCTTGGGGTTGGCAAATTTCCCGCGGCGCTAAAGAGTTGCGATATGCCTTCGCTTCCCGCGCGCTCGACGACCCCTTCTACAAATGTGCGACCGCGCTCGAGCTGAGGTCGGGTGAGGCGCAAGCCAAGCAACTGTTCCAGGAACACATCATTAGAAGTTGACTCGACTCGTCGACGACGAACTGCCTCGGCAATCTGCGAGCCTCCGCCGAGTACTTTCGATGCCACCACATCTACGGAGTGATCGATGAAGCCGATCATGGCCGCAACCATTGCATCCAAAGTCGGCGAAAGTGCCTGTTGTTCCTTGGATCGGACGGCGCCAAGAATGAGCGAAGGATCGCCCCAGAACTTTTGCAACATCGCCACCGGGTCGTCATTGGTGACCTCGATATCGGTCAATCGATCGAACATCGCGGTTGGGTTGGGGCGAAATCCCGCTACGTAACGACGAACGGTGGCGGAAATAGTCTCTCGCACATGATGTACTCCGAGCACGGCGTGGGCGGTGAGTTCTTGGATCAAGACCCACATCCGAACGTCATCAATGGGGATACTCCAGTCGGCGGCAAAGGTATTGATATTCGATGGGACGAGTAACAACTGATGCATCGGGTCGCGCGGAAGCGGTATGTCGTATTGCCCGAAGGCGTGGTGCGACATCGTGCCAACCATTGAACCAACCGACATTCCCATCATTGCCGGGGCCATCAGTTTCGCCAGTCCGGCCATCATCGACGCCATTGAGTCTTCGGAATCGAGCTCCAAGGACTCCTTGGTCGCGACCTCGGTGCCACTGAGCGACGAGGCGAGCGTGGTAAATAGTGGCTTATAAGCCTCGAGGGTGTGATGGCACCAGGTGCTTTTGTTTACCACTAGCAATGCGAGCGGATGCCTAGATGGGGTCGTGGAAAGTCCGTTATGGGTTTCGACTTGCGACTGCGCGATTGGTGCAAGTGTCTCGAGAGCAATTCGATCCGCGGGGTCCACATTTCCCTCGACGGTGCTTCCGCTAAGCGCGGTGGTCATCGCAATTTGGCGAGCAACATCCCACTGCAGTGGACCCTGAGAGGAAATCGCCTTGAGCATGTCGCCCAAGAACGGCAGGCCGGCAAAGGCATTTTCGTCGGAGTCACTCATCGGACAAGGATAGATCGATTTGCATTAAAATGTTTTCGAGCATCGCCATCGGAATAATCCACTGTGCTCCGTTTACAAACACACACCATCCGATCGCAACACCCTGCTCATCTACGGCAAGACCACTTAGTTTCGAACCCGGTGGCGATTTAACGGGCCAAAGGCGTGTGGCAAGCGCAAGGTCCTTTGTAGAGAGCCCAATAATTGCGGCGGTGACATCGCGATCGACCACCCACACCAAATCGCCATGGGCAATCTTTTCGGCTACCGCTGTTTGTGGAACTTTTGTATTGGATTCGGTCGCATATATTGGAGCGAAATTCAGCCGACGCAGCCAAGCGATCCCAAAATTCTGATCAATCGCCACAACCTGAGCCGATTTGCGTTGACCATCGGCCTCAACAATGTCGATGATCAAGTTCTCGTCTAAGTCAACGGCGGAACTAAGGAAATATCCGGATTGTGGCATGGCGAGAACCGGCTGCGATGAGTCACTTAAGTGCGGAATCACACTACGCAAGTCCTCGATCGAGGTCGAGCCCGCGGCCATTTGAAACGCGGCCCTGTCGGGAGGAATGAACACTCCACGGGCCTGCGATTCCGCCGATGGAGAGCGGGGAGAGACCACTCCCAGCAACGTAAGTGATATCAGCACGCTCAAACATGCCGAGCCAATGGCGATCAGTCGAAATTCGCGATGAACCGGTGGAGCCGAGATTCGGGGCGCGAATTGATCACGTAATTCGCTGGGATGCCTCCACTGTCGTTCGTAGGGAGGAATTGGTGCGACGAAGTTGATCTGGTCGTCATCGAAGTCGTCAGGTGACATCGGAGTTTGATCACCATTCACACGATGCAGATTACTCACCTATGGTTTTCTATGGGTATCGCCCACCTCAGGTACGCTGAAAGTGATGAATGACTCGCTCAAGGTCGATGATGACAATACATGGCTTGAGTTGACGGCTTCTCCGCTCAATGTTGGATCTGTGTATGAATGGGCGGTCGTTCCAAACTGTGGAGCGGTTGTCGTTTTTTCCGGCACCGTTCGAGATAACGCCGAAGGTCGTGACGGCGTGACGGAGCTCAATTATGAGGCTTATCACTCCGAGGTCCTGGGGAAGCTCACCGAAATTGGCGCGGAAATGCGTCGCCAGTGGAAGTCTTTGGGCCGCATCGCACTCATTCATCGGCTCGGCACGCTGCATCTTGGCGAATCGTCGGTACTAGTCGTCGTGTCCGCACCTCATCGCGCCGAAGCATTTGCCGCGGCACATTTTGGCATCGATGTACTGAAGGCAACGGTACCGATATGGAAGCGGGAAAAGTGGGCCGATGGAGACGACTGGGTCACAAGCGGCCACGAAATCGTTGACGTCGAGGAATTTCAAACACTTAGCGCAAAGAGGTCGCAGGCGTGATTGGAATTCTTGGAGCCATTTCAGGCCTCGCGCTACTTTTCGCCATGATCTCGGTAATCTGTGGGGTTACCCTCGCGGTAATTCTCATTCGTAACATGCGAAGTGCCAATAGCAACAGCGGCATGGTGTCATTCAATCGACACTTGGATGCACTCTCGGATGATTCGCGAGCACACTTGCGACAACAATTAATTGATGCTCAGCAGCGACAGCGGCGGAAGTAGATCACCGTGGCTCGTGACCTCGCAATCGATCTCGGTACGGCCAACACATTGGTATATATGCAAGGTCGGGGAATCGTCATCAATGAACCGTCGGTGATCGCGGTAAACCGGCGCACCGGTGAAGTTCTCGCCACCGGTCAGGAGGCGTGGGAGATGATCGGTCGAACACCCGGCTACATCGTGGCGGTGCGTCCATTGAGGGGCGGAGCCATCACCGACTTTGAGATCACCGAGAAAATGATTCGTTTGTTGCTGCAACGAGCCGGTGTCTCACGCTTCTCCCGTCCGAAAGTTCTTATTTGTGTTCCGTCGGCGATCACCGAGGTAGAACGTCGGGCGGTTACCGATGCAACTCGACGAGCGGGGGCCGCCGACGCCCAATTATTGGAACAACCGATGGCCGCGGCGATTGGTGCCGATCTTGCAATCAACGAACCCGTTGGCAATATGGTCATCGATATTGGAGGAGGAACTACTGAGACCGCCGTAATCAGTCTTGGCGGGATAGTTGCACTTGAGGCGGTCCGTGTCGGAAGTTTCGACATCGACGCGGCGATACAAACCCATGTACGAAAAGAGCACGGCCTTGCAATTGGTGAACGCACCGCCGAGGAAATCAAGATCAGCATAGGAAGCGCAATCGCAACTCCTGAAGACCGCGATGCGGAGGTGCGCGGACGGGATCTGGTAACCGGGTTGCCAAAGACCGTTGTACTTACTTCGCAGGAGATTCGTGGCGCCATTGAAGACGTCGTCAGGCAAATGATTGATTCGGTCGTGCGTTGTCTGGCCAGTGCTCCGCCTGAACTATCGCAGGACTTTCTTACACGTGGTATGTATCTCGTTGGTGGAGGCGCACTGTTACGCGGTTTCGCCCAACGCATCGAGCGCGATACTCAGGTTCCGGTAAACATGTCGGATCAGCCACTCGAAGCGGTCGTCCTTGGGGCCGGTCATTGCGTCGAAAACTTTGGGGCACTTCGTGGAATGTTTATGGAATCGAGACGCTAAGCACCATCCTGGTCATCAGTGAATGACGCGGATTAGTCCTTCCTGAACAACGGTGATCACCAAATCACCTTGTCGAGTAAAGATCGAACCACTTGCCAACCCACGCGCATTGGAAGTTGAGATTGCGGACTGGGCGTACAGCAGCCATTGATCGGCTCGGAATGGTCGATGGAACCACATCGCGTGATCGACGCTCGCCATTTGAAGCCCACCATCCGACCACGACATTCCATGTGGAAGAAGCGCGGTGTCGAGCAGAGTCATGTCACTGGCATATGTGACGATGCAGGCGTGTAGCACTTCGTCGTCTGGTAGCGAACCGTCCGCTCGCAACCAGACGCGTTGTCCCAGCGTTCGGTTTCCGCCGCGAGAAAATGGATCGTTGTCGACGTAACGCACGTCGATTGGTCTCGGACGGTCATACCACTCGCCGAGTTTTTCCTTGTGCGGCGACATCCTGGTGGTGAAATCCGGCAGAGACTCGGGCTGAGGAACATCGGCGGGCATCGCGATCTGATGTTCAAGTCCATCCTCGCGATTCTGAAAGCTGGCTTGTAAGTTGAAAATTACCTTGCCATGTTGAATCGCGACCACTCGCCGTGTCGAGAAACTTCTCCCATCACGGATGCGATCGACCTCATACAGAATTGGCACGCCGGGATCGCCGGGGCGTAAAAAGTAAGCGTGCAATGAATGGACATGTCGGCCCGGCTCTTCGATGGTGCGGGATGCCGCAACAAGTGCCTGTCCGGCAACTTGACCACCGAATACACGCTGGCGATTTTCGTCGGGTGACTGGCCTCGAAAGATGTTCTCTTCGATCGCTTCGAGATCGAGCAGAATTATTAGATCGGCAAGCGCGGTTGCCGAGTCGGATGTCGAATCGAATCTAGGTGTTGGCGTCAAGCCCATTGTTCCATGTTGCCAGTAAACGCCCGACGCGACTCGTGCACTACGGTAATTTTCTGTGACTGGGCCACAATTCGCTACCGGCGAAGCAAAGTTTCCGCATGGGTTCACATGGGGAGCGGCGACGTCGGCGCATCAAGTCGAGGGTGGCAACTGGAACAACGATTGGTGGGAGTGGGAACGCCGGCCCGGTACACCGTGCGTTGAACCGAGCGGCGACGCGTGCGATCACTTTCATCGGTATCCACACGACATTGCCATGCTGGCGTCGCTTGGGTTCGACAGTTATCGATTCAGCGTCGAGTGGAGCCGCGTCGAACCGGAAGAGGGTGAATTTTCAATCAATGCGCTCGATCACTATCGACGGATGGTGGCGTCGTGCCGTGAAAACGGGATAACACCCGTCGTCACGCTGCATCACTTTACGACTCCGCGTTGGGTTGTCAAGTCTGGCGGGTGGCTCAGCGACGCAACCGCTGACCTATTCGCTCGGTATTGTCAACGAGTCGCATTACATCTTGGGAATGAAGTCGGTCGTTGGTGCACCATCAATGAACCAAATGTGGTCTCGACGATTGGATACATGCTCGGCGCATTTCCACCGGGCGAAACCGACCGCGCTCTGCGTGCGAAATGCAATTCTGTGTTCGTTTTGGCTCATCACAAGGCTCGCCAAGCCGTGAAAAGTGTTTCATCGGCACCACTCGGTATTACCTTGGCGATGCAAGAGTTTCTTATCGATGCGCCGGAAAACGAGTATCAGTTGGCGAAGGCAAAACGAGACTCGGCCTGGGTCGGTCTTGAGGATCCTTTTCTTGAGGCGGCCCGCGGCGACGACTTTTTTGGAGTGCAAACTTATACCCGTCAGTACTTTGACGCCCGTGGTCGGACGAAGCCGTCGTTCGGAACGCGAACCACGATGCTGGGTTACGAGTTTTGTCCCGAGTCGCTGGAGGGGTGCATTCGTCGGGCATGGGAGCACACCGGACATGTTCCGATATTGGTCACCGAAAATGGGATTGCCACAACCCAAGACTCGGAGCGAATCGAGTATGTGCATCGTGCCCTCGCAGGCGTGTTGCGATGTCTACACGACGGCATAGATGTTCGTGGGTATACATACTGGAGCCTGCTGGACAACTTTGAATGGCTCTTTGGATACGAGCCAACCTTTGGACTCGTTGGTGTGGATCGAGTCACGCAACAGCGAATCCCAAAGCCGAGCGCAATGTGGCTTGGCCAGGTTGCCCGCGCCAATGAACTTCCTCCACTGGTTGGGAAATGAGATTTGAGCAATGAGTATCGAACCCTCCCTGCGCGCAATCGCCCTTGCGACCAAAGGTTTTATGCCCGCCGAGGAAGGCGATGCGTTATATGACGCCGCTTGTCGTTGCGGACCAGTCCCACCCGATCACGACTTCGTCGAAGTCGGTTCCTATTGTGGGCGATCCACAGTGTGGTTGGGTTCGGCCGCCCGAGTGGCCGGGGCGTCCCTGTATGCCGTCGATCATCATCTGGTATCCGAGGAAAATCAGCCCGGGTTGGAGTGTCACGACCCGACTCTTGTTGACAACTCAACCAAGTTGATCAACACCCTTCCATTTTTTGAACGGACAATGACCAGTTGTGGGCTTAGCGATGTGGTGCGAGCCGTTGTTGGTGACTCGGCATCGATTGGCTCAGCCTGGCCGAGACCGATCGCATTTCTATTTATCGACGGCGGACACGGAACGGATGTTGCACGTGACGATTATCAGTCGTGGGCGCCGCATGTTGCAGTAGGTGGTCGGTTGGCGATTCACGATGTGTTTCTCGATCCCAAGCTTGGTGGTCGGGCACCATACGAGCAGATCTATCTACCAGCGATCGATGGTGGTGCATTCGTGGAAGAATCGGCGACGGGTTCGTTGCG
>JBKJXI010000111.1:0-8687 GCA_046716325.1 Ilumatobacteraceae bacterium
ACATAGAGTCGTGGTGGGCTAGCGACACCGTACAATCGGCACGATTACTGTTTTGTAGCGAATTCTCTAGAATTGAGTCACACCCACTGTTGTTCTTGCGTAAGTCCCTGCGTACTGTGAAAACGACGAAGTTCCCTTAACCATGAACCCCAAAATTCTTATCACTACATCCTCATTTGATCTCAGAAATTTCTACCGATTGGATGACGTGACCGCGGCTGGATTTGAAGTCGTTCTCAACCCGTTCAAGCGCCGGCTAAATGAGCACGAAGTCGCCGATCTCTTGACTAGCGATGTCATCGGCATGATCGCAGGACTTGAGCCGCTGACGGCAGAAGTTTTGAAGAATGCCGGACAACTCAAAGTAATCGCCCGTTGTGGTACTGGACTGGACAGTGTGGATGTACAGGCTGCACGTGAACAAGGAATTTTGGTTTTCAACACCCCCGACGCTCCAACCACAGCCGTCGCCGAACTCACTCTCGCCCACATTCTCGGGCTACTCCGCCGAGTCGCTGAATCCGATCGAAACATTCGCGCCGGACAGTGGGCCGGCCTCATGGGTTCGCTGCTTCAAGGTAAGACGGTTGGGCTTGTTGGATTCGGTCGGATTGGTCAGGCGGTTGCCAAGTTAGTCTCCGCGTTTGATGCAACAGTGATTGTCTATGACATTGAAACTATCTCATACCCAACTATCACCCAATTGCCTCTTGCGGAATTGTGCGCGATAAGTGATGTCATTTCGCTTCATGTCCCATATTTACAGGAATCGCATCACCTCATCAATCGCAGTGCGTTCAACCGAATGAAACAGACTGCGCTACTTGTCAATGTCTCACGAGGTGGACTCATCGACGAAGAGGCGCTGTATGAAGCACTACAAAGTGATCGCATCGCTGGGGCGGCACTTGACTGCTTCGAAGTTGAACCGTACTCAGGTCCCCTTTTGAAATTCGACAATGTTCACGTCACTGCACACATGGGTTCCTATGCACGTGAATCTCGTGACCAAATGGAGATTGACGCCAGCACGGCACTAGTTCGTGGTCTCCGAGAACAAGGAATCCTGTAGCCCCCTAGAATGCGAGCATGATCTGCGCACTGATGATCGGCCGCGCAGGAAGCACGGGTTTTCCTGGCAAGAATGTGCACAAGGTCTTGGGCCGACCTCTCTGTGCCTACCCCTTGATGGCCGCCTACGCCTCGCCCAAGGTTGATCACATTTTTGTTTCGACGGACTCGGAAGAAATCAAACAAATTGCAACTCACTTCAATGCCAAGTGCATTCATCGTCCGGCGGAACTTGCCACATCTTCAACATTGTCTGATGAAGTGTTTGTCCATGCCTATGGAGAAATTAAGCGACATCTAGCAACGGAAGGAGAGAGCATCGAATTGCTGGTCTTATTGTTTGCCAATGCAGCAACCCTTACCGCTGGGTATATTGACCAGGGAATTAGCATGCTTCGGACAGATCCGACACTCGATGGCGCCACTACGACATCCGTGTACAACATGTATAGCCCGTTACGAGCCCGCAAACTAGATAAAAATGGACGATTAGCGCCATTTGTCTCGTTTGAAGCGATTGGCGATGTTTCCACCTTCAGTACGAGTCGTGATTCTCAAGGCGACGTTTATTTCACAGACGGCTCTGCAACTGTCATTCGACCAAAGTGTCTTGAGCATCTTGACGATGGATTATTGCCTCATCGTTGGATGGGGCGCAACATTGGTTCGATCCCATCTTGGGGTGGCTGCGACGTCGATTATGAATGGCAGGTGCCAATGGTCGAATTTTGGTTGCGAAAACACGGTTTTGAGGAAGGTCAGATCTAGCGTCACCGGACGCTGGCATATCAATGATGGCAAAGTTGCGTATTGGTATTGCTGGATATGGGGTCATCGGCAAAAGACGAAGGGAATGCGTTGACAAAAACTTAAATATGTCGACGGTGGCAGTTTGCGATAAAAAATTCAATTCAGACGGCGAGCTCCCTGACGGAGTTCTTTATTCGCGTACGTACGACTCGTTGTTTAATTCCGAACTTGATGCAGTTCTCGTATGCATGAGCAACGACATGGCCGCAGAGATCACTATCGCTGCGCTCCAACGTGGAATGCATGTGTTTTGTGAAAAACCACCGGCGCGCAGCATGGAGGAACTTCACCAGATACTGGACGCAGAAAGACAGCATCCGAACCTCAAGTTGATGTACGGGTTCAATCATCGATACCACGAATCGATTCAAGAGGCGCTACAACTCATTCGCTCGAACGAGTTGGGTGCAATTATCAATATGCGTGGTGTGTATGGAAAATCAAAGCTCGTAACTTTTGATCAAGCCGATTGGCGAGCCAGTCGTGAATTGGCAGGTGGCGGAGTGCTTCTTGATCAAGGAATCCACATGGTTGACTTGATGCGTCTGTTTGCTGGAGAGTTCAACGAAGTGCACAGCTTCATTTCAAATGGTCATTGGAAATACGATGTCGAAGATAACGCTTACGCCCTTATGAAAACCGACGACGGCATCGTCGCAATGCTCAATTCTTCGGCGACTCAATGGCGCCATCAATTCACTCTCGACCTGAATTTGCAGCGTGGAAGCATCATTTTGCGTGGGATCCTCACCGGATCCAAAAGTTACGGGCAGGAAACGATGACAGTCGTAACCGCTAATCCAGATCGCGATAATGGAGACCCGCGAGAAGAAACTCGCCAATACACCCATGACCATTCTTGGACCGCCGAGATTGACTCTTTTGCCAATGTCGTCATTAATGATCTATCTATTGAAAGTGGATCATCTCGCGACGCCTACAACACAATGAAATTGGTGCATCAGATCTATTACGCCGACCCGCAGTGGCGGTCCAAATTCTCGATTCCGAACCCGAATTAATTAGGAATGGACAACCGCTCATGAGCAACTTCGAGGATAAGAAGGTTTTCATTACGGGTGCAAGTCGGGGAATCGGTCGCTCAATTGCCGAGCTATTCGTTGCTCAAGGAGCGACCGTTCTTGGAAGCGCGACATCTGAGAAAAACGACCTTGTGAGTATTGGAGTTCATGAAAGTATCGTGGTTGACTTTTCGCTACGTTCCGACATTGAACGGTGTGCCGAGTTTGTGCATCAACACCAGCCAAATATTGTCATCAATAACGCAGGCATCAATAACCCTTCGCCGTTTGAAGAAATCGACCACGACGAATTTCTCAAAATACAACTGGTAAACGTATTCGCGCCGATGGCCATCTGCCAAGCGGCGATACCCGACATGCGTGAAAAAGGTTGGGGCCGAATCGTCAATATTGCATCCGTATTTAGCAAGGTGAGCAAAGAGCATCGCGCACCGTACTCCGCGAGCAAGTTTGCCCTTGACGGTCTTACTCTGGCGCTCGCAATTGAACATGCCGCGACCGGAATTTTGGCCAATTGTGTTTCACCTGGGTTCATCGATACTGATATGACTCGACGAATACTCGGAGACGAAGGTACCCGTCAGATTCTCAAATCCGTCCCAATTGGTCGGCTCGCTCAACCACGTGAAATTGCCCAGCTAGTCCTGTGGCTATCCAGTTCTGAGAACACCTATCTTACGGGACAAAATATTGCTATTGATGGCGGATTCACGCGTGCATGAAATGCTCACCATCAACTCGAGTAAAGGACCATACGTGGTCCACTTTGTCGAAGACATTCTGAGCACACCCCGACCACTATCTGAGGGAGATCCGCACGTCATCGTTGATGCGAATGTGGCTCGAACGTATCAATCCGAGCTTGAGTCGATACTTTCTCATCCAAATACAATCGTCATCGAGGCGACGGAAGATGCAAAATCTCTCCAGCAAATCATTCCAATAATTGAATTATTGGTACACAACAAGATTCGTCGAACGCACCATCTTGTGGCAATTGGAGGTGGTGTCATCCAAGACATCAGTTGCTTCATCGCCAGTATTTTGTTGCGAGGCATTGATTGGCACTTCATTCCAACGACGTTGCTGGCCCAGGCAGATTCATGTATCGGATCGAAAAGCTCGATCAATCTAGCGTCATCAAAGAACACCGTCGGATCATTTTATCCTCCTCGGACTGTATGGATTGATTCGTCCTTCCTCGCATCGCTAGGAGATTTCGAACTTCGTTCCGGGATTGGTGAGATTCTAAAGGTGCACGCAATTGACTCGTCTGAATCATTCGACAATGTGGCGAAAAATTATGAGTCAATGTTGAGTGATCTCTCCGTATTGCGCAAATACATCCGAGACTCACTTGTAATAAAAAAACGATTCATCGAGATCGACGAATTTGATACTGGTATTCGAAATATATTCAACTTCGGCCATAGTTTCGGTCATGCAATCGAGACCGCCACATGTTTTGCAATTCCGCACGGAATTGCCGTGACCATGGGAATGGATATTGCCTCTCAAATCTCGCAAGCCCGTGGTCTGCTTCCGACGAAACAGGTCGAGCGAATGCGCGGACATTTTCGGAAAAACTATTTGCCGTTCGCCGGTGTGGTAATACCTTTTGACGTCATGTTCGATGCTCTCATGAAGGACAAGAAAAACTCGACCACCATGCTTGGTCTCATCTTGCCAGTCGGAGATAAATCGAATATTGAACGAGTTGATATCCCCCCAGACGACACGTTCAGAAAGCAACTGGCAACGGCAATATTGTCGCTCGCGTGACTCGGTCAACGGAACCACCTTTGATGACACCGTCCGATCTTGTCGTCATCTGGGATCAGCCCGGCGAGCCACCTTTGATAGGTGGGATGACCGTGTATTGGAGCGAGTTTTTCTCGCCATCAAGTAGCCACGACAAAATTTCATTACCCCAATATGTCGAAGACAATAGCAATGACCTTAGGCAAAGATTCCTTGCATTCATCCACAAAATTGGGGAAACACAAATAGCTGGCACGAGCACGATCGAACACCTCAAGATTCGGCCCGGGATCAGCTACTGGTGGATGACTCTCTTTGCATGCAAGCGCTGGAACACTACAAGCAACATCATTGAGGCGATTCGGTTACTAGCACTTGAAGACATCCTCCGTGAAACAAACCCAACCACAGTCTCCTTCGCAACCGAACGGCAGTCAGTCCAATGTGTCATTCGTGATTGGTGTGAACGATCCGGAGTTGAGTTCAATTCTCTCCTCCCCATACGATCATCTCAATTGAATCGCGTTCGATCGTCCAGACTCATTCCGAGACCGTTCAGGGCATTTCTAGCTTTTCTACGAGAAATTGGACGAAGAATTGGTGCTCCAAAAACTATGACTCCGATCGACACTTCTGTGGATGTTGTCATAATCGACTATCTAACTCGATTTAACGTTGAGCACGCCCTTCATGGCGAATTCCGTTCTGGATTTTGGAACGATCTTGTTGCTGTTCTGGACAATTCTGGACAAAGAACACTCTTTCTACATAAATATGTAAACGATTTATCGCTGCCAAATAGACGGTCAACCGTTCGATTGCTAAAGGCCCTGAATTCAAAATCAATAAATCAACAACATATTCTGTTGGATTCTCGACCTTCTGTTTCCGTTTTAGCCAAGTGTTTGTTCACCTATTTTCGTCTGCTCAAAATACGTTTTCGACTCCGAAGGATACGACATTTATTCTCCCCCTCTAATTCACAACTTGACCTGTGGGGATTGTTTAAAGATGAGTGGCTTGATTCTCTATCTGGATCAACGGCCATTCTCCAATCACTCACCTTTTGCGAGCTGGAGGAAGTCGTCATTAAATTCCCATTGTGTCGAAAGGTTCTCTACCTAATGGAGAACCAGCCATGGGAAATGGCTTTCGTTCAACTGTGGAAGAAACACCGGGCGGAACCGCTCGTAGGTGTCCCGCATTCGTCAATTCGATATTGGGACTTACGTTATTTCTGGGATCCCAACGCATTTCAGTCGGACCTCCAAATGCAACCTCCAGTTCCACACACGATCGCAGTCAATGGACCCGCGGCGATGAACTCGTTGAGTGAGTCGGGAGTCCGGGTAGAACAGATAATTGAGGTTGAGGCTCTGGCGTACCTTTATCTTGAAAATTTTCAATCAATTGCTTTGGAGCGTGAACTCTCCAACGCACCCATGAAATTACTTGTTCTTGGCGATTTTTTCCCCGCGCAGAATGCCGCATTGCTTAACATGTTGCAAAGTTCACTTGCCTTGATCAAGCAACAAATTGAAATAACTATTAAACCGCATCCACTATGTCCAATCGATCGTTTAGATTATCCCCTGCTCCAATTTGAGATCGACATGCGACCACTGGATGAACAGTTGGGTGAATGCGAAATGATTCTCGCGACAAACGGTACAAGCGCATCTGCCGAGGCATTCCAATGCGGACTACCGATAGTCACCGTTCTCAATGGCGAAACATTCAACTACAGCCCACTTCGTAATGTTTTCGGCGCAATCTTTGTCGATTCTGCTGCACAGCTATCGCAAGCACTTACGCAATCGACCACTCATAACTATTCTCAACGTAATGCTTACTTTAAGATTGACAAAACACTTAGTCGCTGGAAACAATTGTTGTCGATTTAGGTGACTGAGTAGACAAGTAGGATTTCACCGATGGAGGACCGAACTGCTCCGAATACATTTGCTCAGGCAGCGATCCACGTCAGTGAATTGCTAGATCAATTCGTTGCAGTTCGCGGGAAGTGCTCAGTTGTCATATCGGGCGGATCGACAGTTCAACACACCCTCGAACACCTCACGACATGTGATATTCGATGGTCGTCGGTACGTTTGTACATGGCGGATGAGCGATGCGTGCCACGAGAAGATAGCCATCGTAATGATGCGATGATCAGCAAAATTTTGGTTCGACCAGCCTTAATGGCGCCAGAACACTTTTTTCAAATTCCGGCCGAACTTGGACCGCACTATGGCGCGCAGTTGTATGACAAAACACTTGCGGGAATTGACCACTTTGATATTGCATTACTCGGAGTCGGACCAGATGGCCATATTGCAAGCCTGTTTCCGAATCACCCGTCTATCGAGAGTGATGAGCGGGTAGTCGCCGTCGAAAATAGTCCAAAATTCCCGCCTAACCGAGTTTCAATAGGGCTGGCGATGCTACGTGGTGCAACTCACCGAGTCGTTGTCGTGTCCGGAAGCGAAAAGAGCGACCTTATCGCCCAACTGAAACAGGGATTGAAGCCGCCCGTCGCACTAGTAAATCCAACCAAATGGTTTTTGAATTCTCGGCTATCTGAATTGGGATTCCCATGATGCACATTCGTCGCTTCATTCTGTTACTTGCATTTCCGTTCAAGTTTCGATACTCGTTTCGATTCCCGCGACATTCAAATGTCGTGATATATCCAGACGGAAAGTCGGCGCAAGTTCTTCTCAACTACGTCAACACAGAAGAGACTCAAATTTTGGCACCATTCGGCAATTCCATAAATTTGCCAGTTTTACTGAGAATGTTGTTGGCAAGAAAGTGGTCGAGATTTCATTATTTGCTGACCTACCTAAAGTTCATAAAGCCATCACTTGTCATTTCGACAGTTGACAATGACTTAAACTTCTATCGAATCAAGTCATTCCTTCCAGAGATCACCACGATTGCAATTCAGAATGGGGTCCGCGGAAACCTCTCCGGTCAGCCGAATCAGGGATTCTTTGAGTTGCTTAAGGCGCACTCACTATCTCATGACCTATCGGCAGACTTCGTGTGCACCTTTGGATCCGCTGTCCAAGATGAATACGCCAAGTATATTTCCGCCGAATTTATTGTTTGTGGAAGTTTAAGAAACAATTATTTTGCTAACACGACAATTGATGAGATCCCCAAACGGCTCGCTTATGTATCGGGTGTATCCGGTTACCCGTCCGATCCAGATCGAGTATTTCTCTATTACAATGACATTGGAATCACATTCAAAGAGTTCTATGAAGCTGAGGGGCAAATTTGTGTACTCCTCGCCAATTATTGCGAACAACACGCCCTTGAGTTTGTGATTTGCGGCAAACGAAACTCAACCAACACCGAGGAGCCCGCGTTCTACGAGCGAGTGCTTAAACATTCAATGCCTCGACTTTCGGCTCGCGATGAGACCTTTGACAGTTATGAATTATTGTGCACGGCGCAATATGTCGTCTCATTAGATAGCACAATCGCATATGAATTTTTGAGTAGACAAAAACGCACCGCATTTTTTAGTGCCCGCTTCAATCAGCTCGAAATGAATTCACTTCGCCAACTTGCGGGATTTCAGTTCGGATACCCATTGTCAATTTCTCAATTCGGTCAGTTTTGGTCTTCCGAATTATCCCCAGACGAAATTGACCGAGTGTTGAATAACCTGAGGAATTTATCGAACGAGGAATGGAAGCGGGCCGTTGAGCCATTCGGAACGGCGCTTATGATGTATGCCCCTGGCAATACCATTTTGAAGCGCCTTTTGACTGTGAACTCACAAGCTAAGTGAGCCAGACCTTCGATTCGGTCTTAGAATTGTTGGCTATAACTCAGTACCACCAAACCAACTATCGAAAAGTCTGATTTCCTGATTCGAGGAAAAATCGTGAAGACAGTCATTCTCTGTGGAGGATACGGAACTCGCATACGTGATGTTGCCGACGATATTCCGAAACCAATGATCCCAGTCGGTGGATATCCAATTTT
>JBKJXI010000112.1:0-7809 GCA_046716325.1 Ilumatobacteraceae bacterium
CATTCCCTCGTAGCGGCCCACACCATGGTGATGATGAACCACGTAGTCGCCGGGCTTGAGATCTTGAAAGACGGTCGTAGAGTCGCGTTTTCGTGCCCGTGGCTGACGATGCGTGCGGCGTCGGGCCGTGAGATCCGATTAGGAAATGATAGCAAGCTCACAAGCAGGCAATGAACAACCGCGATGCAGTGGCGCCACGATCACGTACACGCCGGGTAGTTGCATGTCGATCGAATCGGTTGGGGAGTCGATTGACAATTGAGCGCAGTCGATCGCGGCGACGCCCTGCTCCCTGAAAACTTCTGTGAGTCTCGCCGCCGAACCGATACCTTCCGCAGCCAGAATCACTCGCCACTTCTTCGACACCAGTTGAATAATTCGGCGCGCCGTGGCCTCTGCGTCTCCGGTAATTGGTCCCCATCCACTGGACTGCACGGTGGGAATATCCAGTGCTTCGGCCGGTGCGACGATTGACAACGCCCGAAGGGACTGCGACTGGGCTAGCAAGTGATCGATCTCGCAATGCAAGCGGGGAAATGACTTCGCGGCATCGCGGGCCCAGGTCGAGGCAAGCGCGCGCGCTAGGTCGTCTTCCTCCGCAAGCAAATCGCGGGCGCGGTCGCGCATACGGCGAGGATCGATGAGAACCAGTCGCGAACTGAAATCCAATAGATCGGTGAGCAGTAAGTCTTGATCGACGAGCCAAGGTAGCCAGCTCTCCATTCCATCGAATACTGCCCCTTCGCTCAGACGATCCCAGTGTTCACGACCCCATGGCTCGCTGGCCACAAGATCGCGCGCTCGCTCGCGAGTGCGCTCGTCGAGCCTCAACTCGCGGGCGGCAAAGATCACGGCCTCGGCCAGATCCTCGGTACTTCGCTGATCGTTGACATTGAACGATGTGAGTCGGTCTACCTCGTCGCCCCACAGGTCAATTCGAACGGGGGTGTCGGCTGTGGAAGGAAAAATGTCGATGATTGATCCACGTCGGGACACCTCACCGCGATGCTCCACCAGTTCTTCGCGTCGATATCCTTCGTTTACGAGTCGCTCGAGCAAGGTATCTGCGTCTACCTGATCGCCTCGGTGAATGACAATCGGGTCGAGCGTGCGCGCACCCGGACCAAGTTTTTGCAAGATGGCGCGAATGCCGGCGACGACGATGCGAGGGCGGCGAGAGCCCTGCAGTCGCCACAACACCTCGAGTCGTCGACCCATTGTCTCCACATTCGGGCTCACTCGCTCAAATGGGAGGATCTCCCAGGCTGGATACAGCAACACTTCATCCGCCCCAAAAAACTGAGTCAGGTCGTCATGCAGCTGAGCCGCGTCCGTTCCCGTTGCGGTGGCGATAATCAGCGTGGTGGATGGCGATCGTTCGGCAAGTCCGGCGATCACCGTGGCCCGTGCGTTTTCTGCGCAGGCAAGCGTTGAGTTGTTGCCACTGCTGGCTGCAAGTGCAGGCTCGGCGCTCGCAATGAGCGCGATAACCGAGGGGAGCATAGGCGAGCAGATTCCTACAGGGAATTGATTTGCTGCATGGCGAGATCGAGCCCACGACTATAGATAAGTTGCACGGCATCGGCCGCTACATGGACCGCAATGTCTAGCAACTTGCGCTCGTCAGCCGGAACTCGCGACAATACGTGGCTCGCGCCCGAGTACTTGGATGATGGCTTTCCGACTCCGATTCTCACTCGAACAAATTCCTGCGTTTTCAAGTGCTTGGCTATCGAGCGCAATCCATTGTGACCCGCCAATCCGCCGCCGAGCTTGACTCGAACCACGCTCGGTTCAAGATCTAACTCGTCATGGACGATGATGATCTTGCTCGGGTCGGTGATTCCATATCGACGTGCGACCGCGCCGACCGCTTCGCCCGATTCGTTCATGAACGTCGTGGGCGTCGCCAAAATCAAATGGCAGTCGTTGCCGTGGACCTCGCCTACGAGAGCACGATCCCGACCCGATTTCAGTTTCACGCTGTTGCGTTGGGCCAATAGTTCGAGAACTTCAAAACCGACATTGTGTCGACTCCCCACATAGTCGCGGCCAGGGTTTCCGACGCCAACGATCAATGCGTCAAACGGAGTTCCTTGCCGCTCGCGTCGCGTAGCGCGACCGAACAACGTCATGAGAATTAGGAAGCGGCGGGCTTGCCGTCGCCTGTGGCAGGTGCGCCAACGACTGGCGCGGCGGCGCCGGCGAGTACTTCACCTTCGACAGGTGCAACAACCGCAACTTCAACTTCGATCTTCGTGACCAAAACGGTGACGATAACCAGATCGGCATCGGCAACGGCGGTGACGCCAGGAGGAAGTTCGATGTCTCCGAGTCGGATGACATCGTCCATTCCCATGTTTGTGACATCGATAAGAATCTCGTTCGGAATATTGTTTGCCGCGGCACGAACTTCGATTCGGTCGACCGTTGGATCAACGAGTCCACCCTCGGCCAACACGGCTTTGGCTGTTCCGGTGAGGTGGACGGGAATTGCCATCACGATCTCTTCGCTCAGGTCAATTTGCATGAAGTCGATGTGGCGAACTCCGCGCTTAACCGGGTCTCGCTGCATCTCTTTGACGACCGCCGGATAGCTCTTGTTACCGACCTGCAATTCCAAAATCGTGTTGGTACCGGCCGGACCAGAAAGTGCAAGGCGCAATTCTCGGCGCTCGACCGTGATCGAAACTGGTTTCATGCCATGGCCGTAAATGACGGCCGGAATATGGTCCTGGGTCAACAATCTGCGCGACTCGGCGCTTCCGGTTTCGCGACCGACGTGGGTATTTAATTTGGTTGGCATAGCGGCGGCTCCGACAGTCGGCAATTAATAAACGGCTCTGAAGTGTATCGGCAACTCAGATCAAACAATCAGGCCTGATTCTCTCCACCAAACAGTTCGCTGACACTCGTGTCGTTGAACACCGCGGTGAGGGCATCGGCGAGGATCTTGGCTACCGAGAGCACCTCGATCTTGGCCAGGCACTTTTCGGCCGGAAGAGGCACAGTATCCGTGAGAATCACCCGCGTAATGGGAGCTTTTTCTAGTCGCGCAACGGCGGGGCCGGACAATACCCCGTGTGTAGCCATCGCCCACACTTCACTTGCGCCGCGCGCAATGAGCAGCTCGGCCGCACTAACAATTGTTCCGCCCGTGTCAATCATGTCGTCGACGAGCACACATAGTCGGCCCTCAACATCACCGACTACCTCCTTGGCAACGGCGACATTGGCGGTGTTTTTGGGTCGACGCTTGTGCACAAAGGCGACGTCTGCGTCCATGTCTACGAGATGTTGGGCGAATCGTTCGGCAACTTTCACTCGACCGGCATCCGGGGAGACAATCACTACGCCGTCGCGGACATTATTTCGAAGGTATTCCTCGAGCACGGGCATCGCCGTGAGGTGATCGACCGGACCCTCAAAAAAACCCTGAATCTGGCCGCTGTGCAAGTCGATTGACACCATGCGCTTTGAGCCGGCTGCCTTGAACATGTCGGCGATGAGGCGCGCTGTTATTGGCTCGCGGCCTTCGGCCTTGCGATCCTGTCGCGCGTATCCGTAGAAAGGACACACGGCGGTCACTCGCTTGGCGGATGCTCGATACGCCGTATCGATCATGATCAACTGCTCCATGATCGAGTCATTGACACTGCGACCGTCGACCCCACAATGCGTCTGCATAATAAATACGTCGCCGCCGCGGATGCTTTCGCCAAATTGAGGTCGCAACTCTCCATTGGCGAATTCGATGATGTTTGCCTCACCCAGTTGCACGTCGAGGTGCTTGGCTACCTGTTCGGCGAGGGCAGGGTGAGTGCGACCCGTGTACAGCGCCATTCGCTTGGTGGTGACTTTGTCAATTGTCTTGTTCATTGTTGCCCGTCGCTCGGCGTTGTTTATCGTCCACCAGTGTAGAACGAACCAGCGATGCGAGTTCCGGGGAGAGGACTCGAACCCCTATATACGGGACCAAAACCCGTTGTCCTGCCATTGAACGACCCCGGAGTAACGGCTATAGAGTAGCCAACCAATTTGCTGATATGGGCCGTGACGCCGATAGAGTTTTCGGCGCTATGGGTTCACTTGTCAAACGTCGTCGCAAGCGCATGCGCAAAAAGAAGCACAAAAAGATGCTTCGGCGCACCCGCCACCAGCGCAACAAGTAACAAGTAACCCCTGACTTTTCCGGCTTATCCGATTGCCGGGTGGGTCGTGGTTACAAGCACCGTTGCCTCTGGTATCGCCTCGGCTAGGTAACTATGGTCGCCGAAAATCCACCATGTTGAACCGCTACCGGCCAGCGTTGGAGTTAATCCAGAAGCTGCCGATATTCGATCACGCCAGGTGATCAGTAGCGGCTCGACAGTCAACGCGGCCGGCTCAAGGTCGTTGGCGCCGGTGGCTGTTGGCCCTCCCAGTTCATCCCACGCTTTGTACACCGTCGGGGTGGATACTGTCAGCGGTGGAATGACAAGCGTGATGTCGTTCGCCACAAATGGCAGTGGCGAGATGATTTCGCCGATGCCTTGCACGCGCGCTCTGCCGCCGACCATACAAAACGGAATATCGGCGCCTAGTTTTGACGCCGCTACCAGGTCCGTGAAGTTCGCCCAGCGCAAGATTGCTGCTGCGTCGGCCGAACCCCCTCCAAGTCCGCCACCCGGTGGAATTCGCTTGTCGATTCGCACATGTGCACTGATGTTGCACAGCCTGAGTGCGCGACTGACTAGGTTGCCTTCGTCCACGCCAACCTCAGTGGAAAATTGACCGATGACTTCGAGCCCTGTGCTTCCAGGCGAGACGGTGAGACGGTCGGCCAAATCTAGGGTGACCATTTCGGCGTCGATGAGATGAAACCCATCGTTGCGAACTCCGGTTATGCGCAGACTTACGGTCAGCTTTGCTCGAGCCTCGAGTGCGATTACCTGTTCGTCCACGATGACTATGTCCGATGCGCGGCGGCACACAGGCGGCCCCAAGCCTCGAGGTCCAACTCTTCCGCCCGCGACTCTGGCGAGACGCCGGCGATGGTGAATATGTTTGGTGCGACGAGGCCCGACAATGCTCGGCGCAGCATCTTTCTGCGGTGGGCAAATCCGGCTCGAACGAGGGCAAAGAGCTCGCCGGCTTCGACACCCGGGATTCTCGGAATCGAACGGCGACGAATCTCCACGAGCGCGGAGGCGACCTTTGGCTTCGGATAAAAAACCGTTGCCGGAACATCGCCAACAATTTTCGCCTCGGACCAGTAAGCGATTTTTACGCTCACCGCACCGTAGGCGGGTGTTCGGGGCGTGGCGACAAATCGTTCGGCAACTTCGCGTTGCACCATCACCAACATGTGCTGTACTTCCGGAACGTGATCCAGAATCTCGGCAATGAGTGGCGTAGCCACGTTGTACGGCAAGTTGGAAACGACATGCCAATTCGAGGACAACTCGATCAGGGGTCGCCAGTCCATCGACATTGCGTCGCCATGAATAACATGAACATTTGGCAAATCACTCACCACCTGGCGGAGCACCTCGACGAGTCCGTTGTCTATTTCGATGGCATGTATCTGGGCGCCAGTACTGGCAAGAGCGATTGTGAGCGAACCGAGACCGGCCCCAATTTCGAGTACATGATCACCCGGTCCGATCTGTGCGAGTCGCGCAATGCGAAGTACCGTGTTCTGATCCACCACAAAGTTCTGCCCGAATGCTCGTCGGGGAGCCAGTCCATGTTCACTCAGCAAGCGTGAAATGTCAGCCCGAGAGTGGGTCACCACGAAATCGTTACAGGAATCGGTGCATCAACAACATCGGCAAGTTTCTCAAATACCGTGGTGTGCAGCACCATTGAAATACCCGCAGGGATCAACAAACTAAATACATTTGTGCACGTAATCTTTCGGCCATTGTTGACATTGGTAACCGTAATCGTGATTCCAATCGGTGCATCGATGCTGGAACACACGGGGCTCTCCGCATAACCGAGATTGCTGTATGTCGCCCGTCCCGTGACGCTTTGACCGATGATCTGCGGGTAGGCGATTGCTGCCGATCCCGTCGGGGCAATCGGGGCCGGACCCCCAAGGAACACGGGTGCCGGAATCTCCTCATCCGTTGGCGTTGTCGAAGTAGTCGTGGTAATCGCGGTCGAATCGGCCGAGGACGAGTCACCCGAATTTGGCCATATGAACGGCAGGGCGATCAGCGTGACAACGCCAAGCACCAATAGACGACGGCGCTCATATATCGAAAGGGGCACTTAGAGAACGCTACGGAGCAATACCTGGAAACGCAAGGCACGCATTCGCACTTGTGTGATGCGCGATATATGCGACGGAGTCGCCGCGAAGATCGGCGAGGAATTTTCCGACCAATGATACGAGCGCGGGATGGTTAGGTTTTCCTCGAAACGGCACTGGAGCAAGGTACGGAGAATCGGTTTCGATCAACATTCGATCAATCGGACACATCGCCGCCGCGTTGCGCACCTCGTCTGCCGCCTTGAACGTGACAATTCCCGAAAATGAAAGATACGCACCGCGTGACAAGCATTCCGACGCTTCGGTCACACCGCCTGTAAAGCAATGAAAAATAGTCCGCTGTGGAATTCCAACTCGATCGAGTATTTCGAAGGTCTCGGCCCATGCGTCGCGGGTGTGAATGACAAGCGGAAGGCTCAGTTCATTGGCGATGGCAATCTGTCGTTCAAACTCTTCTCGCTGCACCCGCCGGTCCGAGTGGTCGTAAAAGTAATCGAGGCCGCATTCTCCGATTGCGACCACTCGCTCGGCACCGAGGAAAGGAAGGAGGGCATCAAATCCAAATTTGGCATCGTGTGGGTGTAATCCAACGGTTGCCCACACGTCCTCGTTGTCGGCGGCCAGGGAAATTGCCTGCCGCGTTGTAACCGCGTCGGTGCCGATGACAATGATCTTGCGCACGCCGGCTTCCCGAGCGGCGGCCAAGGCGACTTCCGCACCGCCAGCTATTTTTTGGTCGTATACATGACAGTGAGTATCGATCCAGGCGAGGTCGTCACTCACACCATCTTGCGCGGAAATAGCGGTTCGCCTTTCGTTACGACGCGTCCTGCCGGGTACCGACCCCAAACTGTGTCAATATTTATTCGCGAGTCGGTGATGTCGCCAGTTAGACCGATCCGTTCCCAGATTTTCTGAGTGGTCGTGGGCAGCGCCGGGTTTGCCAAAATTGCGATGATTCGCAAGGCCTCGAGGGCATCGCCCATGACTCGATCCACCGCGTTCCCTGATTCCATTTTCCACGGTTCGTTCTGTTCGAGATATGAGTTGGCGGCTTTGATCAAACTCCAGGTGGCCTCGAGGGCACGGCTGGGTTGAATGTTCGACCATGCCTGACTCGTTTCTGCCACGGCTGCGGCGGCAGACTTCGCCAGCACGCTGTCTGGTGATGGCGCCGTACCGCGTCCGGAACACTTTTTTTCGACCACGGTTGCAATTCGAGCGGTCAAGTTTCCAAGATTATTTGCCAGGTCGGAGTTATAGCGACCGACCATTCCCTCGTAGGTGAAGTTTCCGTCGCTGCCGTAGGGGATCTCGGCGAGAACATAATAGCGAAGACATTCCACTCCATATTCGGCAACCAGTTCTAAAGGGTCGACGACATTACCAGCGGTCTTTGACATTTTTTCTCCGCCGAAGATGAGCCATCCACCCACGGCCCATCCCTTTGGCGGCTCGATTCCTGCCGACATCAGCATCGCCGGCCAATACACGCAGTGAAATCTGATGATCTCCTTGCCGATGAAGTGATAGTCGACCGGCCAATTGGC
>JBKJXI010000113.1:0-2598 GCA_046716325.1 Ilumatobacteraceae bacterium
ACCCTGGTAAGGGTTTGCGGACTGCTGCAACATAACCGTAATAATCGGTAAACTGCTCCAATCATGGTCAACCACGCCGCTGGGCGTCTTCTTCGTAATGCGCGTGGTTTGGTCGTGGCTATTTCTATTGGCGTTGCGGCGACCGTTTCGTTGAGCCCTCTCGGCGCCCGGGCCGCGCCCCAAGCCGGTGGGGGAAGCGGGGGCTCAAACGAACAACAGCAACGGGTCAACGCGTTCATTGACGAACTGGACCGCCTCGGTGAACAGATGGATCAGCTGGCTGAAATATTTGCCCAGGCTCAAAACGACCAAGAGGACCTGATCATCGAGATCGCCGCCACCGAAAAGAGAATTCAGGAAAAGGAGGCCGAACTCGCGGCGATGCAGAAAGATCTGCGGGCCGTGGCGATGAAGTCGTTTGTCAACGGTGGGGTGTCCAATTCGTTGTCGAGTATTTTGAGTTCGACAAGTGGTCTCACCGATTCGGTGAGCAAGAAATATCTCACCTCGGTTGCGCTGAATGCCGGTGCCGGCAATACCGATTCGCTACAGGCCCTGATCGACGACATCGCCAAGGAAAGGTCGTCGCTCGAGTATCAGCGCAAAAAAGCGGTTCGAGTTGCCGACAACGCCGCCGGGCGACTTAAAGATGCAGAAGCACTTGCCACCGTCTACCTGCGGCGACAGGCGGAAGCAGAGCAACAATTGGGCACGCTGCTGAAATCGGAACGTCAACGCCGCGAAGCGGCGGCTCTCGCAGCGGCCCAATCCGAAGCGGCCAAATTCAAGGGGCTCAAGTTTGCCAACATCGCCCCTCCCTCGTCTCGAGCCGGCGTGGCTGTAAAGGCAGCGTTGTCGCAACTTGGTGTGCGCTATGTTTTCGGCGCTAAGTCGCCGGGTAATGCATTTGACTGCTCGGGTCTCACTTCGTATGCATGGGGAGTGGCGGGAGTCGGAATTCCGCGCACCTCCCGCTATCAATACGCCGCTATCAAGCGCATTCCCACCGCCGCGGTTCAAGCGGGCGACCTGATTTTCTCCTACTACCCAATTTCTCATGTCGGCATCTATCTGGGCAGCGGTCAAATGGTGCATGCCCCGCGAACCGGCGATGTGGTCAAGATCAGCGCGGTGACTTGGTCAAAAGTCGTGGGTGTAGCTCGCCCCTAAGAGCTCGGGCTAATTCCTTGGCGACGGACACGAAGTAGCGTCTTTGCATGCCGGGATTGGACATCGCCCGAGTGTCGCGGTGGCTTGTCGACAACATCGCCGGTCTCAATCCACCGTTCGAATTTCTTCCGATCGAAGGCGGGCGATCGAATCTCACCTATCGGGTCGTCGACAGTGACGGTTTTACCGTGGTGTTGCGTCGTCCACCACTTGACCATGTGCTCGCCACTGCCCACGACGTGGCACGCGAATTCAAGATCATTTCGGCCGTCGGCAAGACCGGGGTGCCGGTTCCTCGCGCGCTAGGCCTGTGCATCGACGCGGCGGTGAATGGCGCAGCGTTCTATGTGATGAGTTTCGTAGATGGGGCGGTGCTTGATTCGCCGGCCAGCGCCGAGTTGCTCCCCGTCGATTTACGCCGGACGGCAAGTGAGTGCCTCGTCGATGTCCTCGCCGAACTACATCGAGTGGACATCGATGCAATTGGTCTGGGGGATCTGGCCAAGCGAACCGGATACATCGAACGACAGTTAAAGCGATGGTCGACACAATGGGTCCAATCCAAAACACGCGACGTTCCAGCCGTTGAACTCGCGGAGCGCCTATTGCGGGGGCGAATCCCCGAGCAAATGGGCGTGTCGATTGTCCATGGCGATTACCGCTTCGGCAATTGCCTGACCGATGTGGCAACGGGAAGTATCTCGGCCGTTCTCGATTGGGAATTGTGCACACTTGGCGATCCGCTCGCCGATCTGGGACATCTCGGAGTCGTGTGGACGGATCCGGGTTCTGGCCTTGTCAGACACAACGATCCGACTGGCGCACCGGGATTCCCGACATACGACGAAATTGTGCATCGCTATGCGACGCGCACGGGTCGCGATGTATCGAACATCGCGTTTTATCGCGCGTTTGCCGCCTGGCGTCTGGCGATTATCAGCGAGGGGGTGTACGCGCGATATCTGTATGGCGCGATGGGCGACAACAATGTTGATCTCGCCGTGCTCAAAAACGGCACCGAGCTTCTCGCCACGACCGCTCTCGATTCGCTGAGCGGAGCAGCGCGATGAGTCGCGACAGCGTCGAAGGCTGGAAAGAGGATGAATTTACCGCGGCCGGAATCACCCACACCACCTATCAACGGGGCAGCGGCCCCGGGGTGGTCATCGTGCACGAGATTCCTGGAATCACACCAACCGTGGCCAGATTCGCCAACGATGTCGTCGATGCGGGCTTCACAGTCGTGATGCCGCTCCTCGTCGGTGAAGCCGGTCGCCAACCGTCAACCATGTACATGGGTGCATCGCTGGCAAAGGTGTGCATTTCGCGCGAGTTCACGACGATGGCAATGCGTCACACCTCACCGGTGATCGCATGGTTGCGCGCGGTTGCACGGCACCTCCACAACCAAGTCGGTGGTATCGGAGT
>JBKJXI010000114.1:0-6808 GCA_046716325.1 Ilumatobacteraceae bacterium
CGACCGGTAAGCCAACGAGTTCCGGATGGCGACGCAATTCGACACCCACATAAAACATATCCATATCGACGTGAAGTATCGTGCGCACTACGAGGAACGATACCGACCCCTACGATGGTGCCGTGTCGTCGTCCCCCGGATCCAACCGTTCGCTCTCCGCATTGCCGTCACCGATCGCGCGCATCGTCGCATTTGCGGCGATTCTTGTCGCCGGAATCGCGGGCGCGCTGATTGGTTCGGCGATGATCGATCTGCAGTGCAGCGGCAATTGCGATGTCGCGATCGGAATAGGTCTATTGGTAGGCGCATTAATTGGATCTACCGGAATGAGCGTTGTCACGGTGTTGGTTTTGCGAGCGGTTGGTGAATGGCGTGAACTCGCCGACCGCCCGTCTAACAATTCATGACTTGGGTGAATAACTCCCTCGGTCCAGAACTGCTCGGCGTGGCCTCGACGCTTGCTCGCCAAGCCGGGACAATGGCGTTGATCGGGCGCCGAGAAGGACTTTCCGATGTCCAGTCAAAAACCTCGGCAACCGATATGGTCACCGAATTCGATCACGCATCCGAATTGATTGTGTTCGAGGGACTTTTGCGGACTCGACCGGACGACACCATTGTCGGCGAGGAAGGGGCATCGCACACCGGCTCGAGCGGCATCACGTGGTACATCGATCCCATCGATGGCACGACAAATTTTCTCTACGAGCTGCCAAATTGGGCGGTCTCGATCGGCGCGACCGACGAGCATGGTGCACTGGCCGGCGCCGTGTACATTCCCGCATTGGACGAGATGTTCACCGCGTTCCGCGGCGGTGGCGCCAGGCTGAATGGCGTGCCAATTAGATGCGGCACCACCTCCGACCTGTCGCAAGCCTTAGTCGGCACCGGATTCAGTTATTCGGCTGCGCGACGAACTTTTCAGGCGCAACGCATTACCAAGATGATCCACCTGATTCGAGATTTTCGTAGATTCGGCGCGGCATCGATCGACCTTTGTTTTGTCGCCTGCGGTCGACTGGATGCGTACTTTGAAGAAAATCTTGGCCCATGGGACATCGTGGCGGGAGAATTAATCGCCCGAGAAGCTGGATGCCGAAGTGGAAATTTCGCGGGCCAGGTCGCCACTCCCGCGCAACTGCTTGCTTCGATTCCCGCTTTATTTGACGAATTGGCTTCGCTGGTTACCGCCTCAAGCCCCCAAGCTAAGCAAGAATAATCTAGTGGGCACGCGCGTGTTGACAGTCGAAGACGATGAGCGAATTCGCGCTTCGGTAAAACTCGCGCTGGAGGATGAGGGTTGGATTGTAGATGAGGCCTCGAGTGGCGAGGAGGCGCTCGTCATATTTAACCGAGTGCCCGCCGACGTCGTTCTCATCGACATCATGCTTCCGGGCATCGACGGATTCGAACTCTGTCGCAACATTCGACAGACGAGCGATGTTCCAATTGTTATGGTCACCGCTCGCGTGGATACCCATGATGTGGTCGCGGGTCTCGAGGCTGGAGCGGATGACTACCTGACCAAACCTTTTGCACCAAAGGAATTATCGGCTCGAATCCGGGCGCTTTTACGGCGCGTTCGGCCCTCCGCCCCCGGACATTCGCGACTTACTTTTGGAAACCTAGAAATTATTCCGGATGAAGGCAAGGTCCTTCTCGACAAACGGGAAGCACAGCTCACAAAGACCGAATTTCGCTTGTTGTGCGAACTTGCTCACGATCCGGGCGGTGTATTTAGTCGGGAAGTATTGCTCGACAAAGTTTGGGGCTATGGATACTTTGGCGACGGTCGATTAGTGGACGTTCATATACGGCGACTGCGAATGAAGGTCGAGACAGATCCCGCCAACCCGCAACATATAGTTACCGTGCGTGGACTCGGCTACCGACTTCAGCCGTGAAACGTAGCCCTTGGCGGCGACTCCCAAGTATTGGTCTGCGCAATCGCATTCTGATCACGTTTGGGGCCGGAGCACTCGTCTTGTCGGTAATTCTGGCATTCACCACATACGGAATCACCAAGTCAAATCTTGTCAAGCAACGGGAGACCGCGAGCATCTCCCAGGCGTACATTAATGCGCGTCGGGTGCAGCGCGACTTGATCGTTGATCCGACGAACGTCACAGAGACGCTCGCTCAACTCGATTCACCGGAGCTCCTGTTGTTGTTTCGCAATGTCTGGGGAACCACTAGTCCACTTTTTGGCCCCAATCAGATCCCCCCGTTGCTGCA
Source organism: Ilumatobacteraceae bacterium (assembly GCA_046716325.1). Classification (GTDB taxonomy): domain Bacteria; phylum Actinomycetota; class Acidimicrobiia; order Acidimicrobiales; family Ilumatobacteraceae; genus UBA3006. Next base: position 2,236 of record JBKJXI010000114.1, read on the forward strand.
GACCCATGTCATTGAAAATCGTGTTGCAAGTCGAATGATCATCAATTACCGCGGCTCAAGTGCGCTCATCATTGGAATACCATTGCCTCAAATTGAGGCTTCATACTTTGAGCTCAATAGTTTGTCCGAAGTTTCCAGCGCCCTTCGAAGCGTCCGCCTTGCACTTGTTCTGTCGACCATCTTCACCACGATTGTCGGAGCTGCGCTCGGGGCCTTCGCATCTCGGCGGGTAGTTCGGCCATTGGCGAGCGCGGCACTTGCCGCCCGAGCAATTGCTGATGGTCGACTAGACACGCGCCTTGGAGAAACGGACGATCCGGACCTACAGGTTTTAACGAACGCTTTCAACGACATGGTCATTGCGTTGCAGCAGCGTGTCGAGCGAGACGCACGCTTTACATCCGACGTGAGTCACGAACTTCGCTCTCCGTTGATGACGCTGTCTGCCTCTGCGGAGGTCATGCTCGCTCGGCGCGATGAACTTCCAGAGCGATCAAAGGTTGCCCTTGACCTGCTCGTTGGCGACGTGATTCGATTCCAGGGACTGGTTGAAGACCTGTTGGAAATTTCGCGCTTCGATGCCGGGGTCGTTCGGTTACTGAAGGAAAACCTCGTATTAAATGAATTCGTTCATCAGGCGGTTTCGGTTAGCAGCCTTCCCACAACCGACATATTCTGCGATCCCGATCTGCACAATGTGATTATCCGCGGAGATCGGCGTCGGCTTGCCCGAGTGATAGCAAATCTCATCGATAATGCCCGCCTCCACAGCGGCGGAAATGTGAGCGTCATTATTTCGCACGCCGACTCCCCCGATGGTCACGACGAATTAACTGGCAATGTATGGATTGTCGTACAAGATGACGGGGAAGGACTCATTGAGGGCGAGCTCGAGCACATCTTCGAACGCTTTTCGCGCGGCGGCGCGGCCGGAAAGCGAAGCGCATCCGAAGGTGCCGGATTGGGGCTCGCACTGGCAAAGGAACATGTCGCCTTGCACGGCGGCCGCATCTGGGCCGAACACCGCAGCGACGGAATCACCGGCGCTCGCTTTATTGTGGAACTTCCTTTCGAGTCACCACTATGACTCCACGACATAGGAGTGCTCGACGCTTCGCGATTGCGGCGCTGACGCTCCTGTCGCTGAGTGCGTGTGGCATTTCACCAGACTTACGTCCGCGCGACATCGATCCCAAAAAACAAGATCTCCTCCTTCCATCAATTACCCCAATCACATCTTCGGATAGCACAAACCCATAGACGACTAGATTTCACCCCCATGGAAGTTGTGATTGCCATCGACGCGGGAACAACCGGGGTGCGCGCACGAGCGGTATTTACGGATGGTCGGCCCTTGATCTCGTCGTATCGAGAATTCAACCAGTATTTTCCTCAACCGGGCTGGGTCGAACACGACGCACTGGAAATTTGGTCAGCGGTCGTGGAGACCCTGCGAGATGTCATCGGTCGGGTAGATGAACCGATTGCGGCTATTGGAATTACAAACCAACGGGAAACAATCGTTGCCTGGAATCGTCTCACCGGAGTTCCCTATCATCGCGCGATCGTTTGGCAAGATCGTCGCACGGCACAGCGCTGTGAAGAACTTGCCGAGCAATTGCCAATGATTCGGCACCGCACGGGTCTAGTCCTAGATCCGTACTTTTCGGGTTCTAAGGCGCAGTGGTTGCTCGAATCCGGCGAAGTCCCAATTAGCGAAGATCTGGCACTTGGCACGATTGATACATGGATCATTTGGAACTTGACGGCCGGAAAAAGTTTCGTCACCGATGCGTCTAATGCATCGCGAACCATGCTGTTCGATATCCGATCAATGAAATGGGATGACGAATTGTGCGACATCTTCAAGGTGCCATCGACAGCACTTCCAACCGTCGTGGCCTCGAGTGGTCGATGCGGTGAAACGGTTGCGGGCTATGGGTGTCCAAGTGGAATTCCAATTTCGGGAATCGCCGGCGACCAGCAGGCAGCCTTGTTCGGTCAGGCGTGTTTTGGTCTTGGTAGCGCCAAGAACACGTACGGAACCGGAAGCTTTGTCCTGATGAATGTGGGCTATACGTGCCCACCGATGAGAGATGGATTGTTAACAACGGTGGCATGGGTTCTCGCCGACGGGTTGCCCACCTACGCACTTGAAGGGGCTGTGTTTGTCACCGGAGCTGCGATTCAATGGTTGCGCGATGGCCTCAACATCATCGAACACGCCGCCGAGATCGGTCCGCTAGCGGCCAGCGTTCCAGATTCCGGCGGGGTCATTGTCGTTCCAGCATTCACCGGGCTGGGAAGTCCGTGGTGGGACCCACATGCGCGGGGGACGATACTCGGTATCACTCGCGGAACCACCCGCGCGCACATCGCTCGCGCGGTCGTCGAGTCAATCGCCTACCAATCGCGCGACGTGGTGGCGGCTATGGCGCAGGCGTCGGGGGTGCCTATTCGCGACCTGCGGGTCGACGGGGGTGCTGCAGTGATGGATCTTTTGTTGCAACTTCAGGCAGATCTACTCGGAGTAAATGTGTTCCGCCCAGTCGAACTTGAAGCGACGCCGATGGGAGCGGCCTACCTGGCCGGACTGGCCGAAGATGTTTGGCCATCTGTGGATGCGATAACAGAGTCGTGGCAACTCGAAACAGAGTTCCGTCCGACAGGACAAGCACATAGCGCTGGACTCCTCGAGTGGTCTCGGGGAGTCGAACGCTCTCGAAATTGGGCGACTACATGAACACGCGCGCAATTTGTGGAGCGATTACTTCGGCCATCATCACTATCGGCAGATGCGTACCCGATCGCGGTAGCTCGGGAATGATCGACGCATCGCACACCCACAAGTTGTCGTAGCCAATGACCTGCCCAGAGGTGTCGACCACCGTCAGTCGATTTCCCGTCGGACCCATGCGACAAGTTCCGGCGGCGTGAAAATAGCCGCCAACATGACTTCGCAACCAATTATCGAGTTCGGCTTCGTTCAGATCGAGAAGTGACTCGGCCGGTGTTTCGAGTTCGTCGCAAAATATCCCATCTGTTCGACTTCGCACCGTCGAGCATTGAACAATTTCGAGCAACAGAGCCACTGCCTCGCGCATTCGATGCACATCGGTCGGCGCGCTCAACATATTGAAGTCCACATTTGGAGAGATTGCCGGATCGTCGCTCGCCAAAGTTACCTCGCCACGGGAATGCACCCGCATGAGGGCAACGCTTAGCCCAACGAGTCTCAAATCTTTGCCGAGTCGGTTTATGGGAAGTACCTGAATGTCGCCGGAGTATTGACTCGAAGATGCCCGCAAAAGTGTTCCGGTGATCGCGTCACCGGGAATCACTTCCTTCACCGAGAGCGAAAAGGTCACCTCGACGTGGTCGCTCAGCCCAGACCCGATTCCGGCCAACGCAACATTGCTTCGTTGCAGGATTGCCGGCGATTGAATCGCGCCGGCGCACAGGACTACCGCCAGTGCCTCAATCACTTCTCCGCTGTCAAGTTGCACTCCGGAAACGGTTGATCCGGCGAAGACAATTCGATCGACCCTGGAGTTGCTTCGCAAAGAGAAATTAGAACGCTCTCGCGCCGGTCCGACATAGACATCATTCATAAGTTCGCGACGACAGTTGGCAATTGTCAAATGGGCTGGGCCGAAACCGTCCAGCGATGTTCTGGATACATCGGCAAGGAGAGTCGTCCCTCGATCCGACGCAGCACCCGAAAGCAATAGGTCTGCAGTGCCCCAGCCCGTGATTGGAATCTGACGCAGCGAAATCGGCAGATCTCGAAATACCGGACCAACTTGAGACCAGGACCACCCCATGCAGCCGTGATCTCGTTCCCACGAGTTGTAATCGTCGGGATGTCCCCATGTTCCAATGAGTCCATTGACCCTTGAACTTCCGCCAACTCCACGTCCAAGGAAGTACGGTACAGCGCCTTGCTCGGCGGTCCGTCGGACCCGAATATCGCGATCGATACTTCCGGGCACCTCAAGTGCTGCGAGATAATCGAGGCCGGCAATTCGAGGATCGCGAGTCGCCTCCGACTCATCATCACCCGCCTCGAGTAACAGAACCTCGAGCCCGGAGCGCTCGGCTAGCCGTGCCGCAACTACCGTCCCGGCCGACCCGGCACCAATGACGACGATTGGAGCTCGGGTCACCTTGAGACCATGCCTCAATCGGCTTCGGAGGCTGAACCCGAGACTGTGGCTGAGGGTAGTCCGCGCAAATGTGCGATGTCGTTATAGCGGAGCAATGCCCAGTGGCCGCTGCGAATCTCGGCGAATTCGGTGATCGAGCAATTTTTGGTCCGAATCTCGAATTTTCCGGTTGACGGCGCTCCGACCGTTCGACGCAAGACCGCATCCACTACCCCTCCGTGACACGCAACAACAATCGTCTCACCGACATGAAGACGAGCAATCGCATCAAACGATGCGCCAACGCGGGAATGAAATGCCGCGATGGTCTCGCCACCAGGAAAGAATTCGGCATTTGGATCGGCTCCCCAGTCAGGGCGACCATGTCGACGCACGAATTCGTCGTACGTCAATCCGTCGCATTCCGG
>JBKJXI010000115.1:0-4300 GCA_046716325.1 Ilumatobacteraceae bacterium
CGGACGACAAGGGTTCGAGCTCGACCGATTTTACGAAAAACGCCAACCTGTTCACCTGGGCGGAGTACAACGATCCGGACCTGCTCGCATCTTGGGGCCAGCTGAACATAACGATTTACAATTCAAATGAAGAGGCAATCCAAAAATTGGCCGCGGCAGGTGGCAGTAGCGGATTCGATCTCATTTGCCCGACCGGCGTGTATATCCCACAGATGGTCAAGGAAGACCTGATTGAGAAACTCGACCTCGACCGTATTCCGAACTTCAAGAATATTGACAAGCCGTTCACCGATCAGGCCTGGGATCCGGGTAATCAATACAGCGTGTGCAAGGACTGGGGTACAACGGGGTGGATATACGACTCAACGATCGTCAAGTCCGAGATCGTGACATGGGCGGATTTCATCGCCGCCGCCCAGGGCGACGCCAGCGGGCAGACATCAGTCTTGGATGTTCCCACAGAGATTTGTGGGATCTATTTCTGGGCCAACGGAATTTCGTGGACTACGGAAGACACCAAACATCTCGATGACTGCGAAGCCTTCCTGTTAGACAACTTCGCCGAGCACTTGAAGGCATTCGATTCCTATCCTGGCATCGCCCTTACTCAAGGTAACTACGCACTCTCGCAGTGCTGGAACGGGGATGCCCGACAGGGTCTCATCGCCGTCGAAGCCGCGGGAGGGGATCCCACCAGGTACAAGTGGGCCGTTGGCGCACCGGAGACCGAACTGTGGATGGATAACTGGGTCATCGTCAAGGGAGCCAAAAATGTTGATGCGGCATACGACTTCATCAATTTCATTCTGGATCCCGAAAACTCGCTAAAGGATCTCGCGTATCACGGCTACAACACGGGCGTGATCGGGATACAGGAAATGGCGCAAGATTTCCCCTTTAGTGACATGATTTTCTTTACCGATGAAGAAATCTCGCGAGTGCGCGCCGGCGCGGTTAACAGCGCCCAGGACCGGCTCGTTGACATTTGGAACAAGGTGAAGGCCAAAGCCTCGGCGTAACGGTTCTCACTCGAGATAATGAACCTCGGCCGGGGGCCGGTCGGGTACATCAACGCTTCGAATCGGCCAGCCAAGATAGATAATCGACACGATGAATGTATCCGCCTCGAATCCGCACAATGCGGCTATGTCGTCGTTGGCGCCTTTTGGGCAGCTGGACCAGTAACTAGCCAAACCGACTGCGGTGGCACCTAGCAAGATATTTTGAATTCCAGCGCACGTTGCGTCACGGTTTTCGGCGCTGCGCAATGGCGTGTCGCCACCTCGTGCACCGACCACCAGAATCGCCGGGGCGCGCAAATATTTTGTTCGAGTCTTCAACACTTTTTCGGCGCTGTCGCCAAAGCGAAGCATTGCGTCGGCGGCGACACCGCCGAGCCTGATCCGTGACTCGCCCGTGACCTGAGCGAAACACCACGGCCAGGTTTTCTTGTGGTTCGGTGCCCAGGTCGCAAGGGTGCAGAGTTGATCCAACAGATTCCGTGGCACAGCGCGATCCAGATCGACAAACATATTTGTTCGTCGCGCGGCGACGAGAGCGCTGAATTCCTCGAAATTGATCGTCATGTAATTTTGACTAGTTCTCGTGCAATGCCGAATTCAATCCGCCCCAACTACCGCTGCGATTGATCGCCTCGACGGCGCCCGATTGGCTGTTGCGACGAAACAGCAATCCGTCGGCACCGGACACTTGACGTGCCTTGACCACGACCCCGTCGGGTAGCAACACTCGCGTGCCGGCCGTGAGATACAGACCGGCCTCGACGACGCAGTCATTGCCGAGGCTGATTCCCAGTCCGCTGTTGGCACCAAGCAGACACCGTTCCCCAACCTGAATCGATTCCGTTCCGCCCCCTGAGAGCGTGCCCATGATGGAGGCACCGCCACCAATGTCCGACCCGTCGCCGACTAAGACGCCTGCGGAGATGCGGCCCTCGACCATCGAGGTTCCAAGAGTGCCGGCGTTGAAATTGCAAAAACCTTCGTGCATGACGGTGGTCCCGCTCGCCAGATGGGCACCCAGTCGAACTCGGCTTGCATCGGCAATGCGCACGCCGCTTGGAACCACGTAATCGGTCATGCGCGGAAACTTATCCACGCCGTGGACGGTGAGGTACTCACCGCGCTTCTTGAGATTCCATCGCACATCGTCGAGAGCGTCGAGGGCGACCGGGCCGATGGATGTCCAGGCCACATTAGTAAGCAGACCAAATATTCCTTCCAGGTTGATCGTGCGTGGCGCCGCCAAGCGATGCGACAACAGATGCAACCGCAGGTACACATCACGCGCATCCATCGGCTTAGCTGAAGTGTCGATAACGATGCTGACCGGAACGAGGGCGACCCCGCGCTGGTCATCGGTGTCAGGCTCGACCGGTAATGAGGCTGAGGAAGAAAATTGTTCGCCCCATCCGAGGTGTCGATAGAACACGTCCAATACCGATCCGTCGGCGGCGATCGTTGAGACTCCGACGCCCCAGGCGGCAGTTCCTGCCACGACTACATCGCCTCTGGTCGCAGGGTGGGGAACAGGATCACGTCTTTGATTGAACCGGCTCCGGAGAGCAACATCACCAGACGATCGATGCCGATACCCAGTCCGGCGGTGGGTGGCATGCCATATTCGAGGGCTCGCAGGTAGTCCTCATCCACGCTTCCCGCCTCGAGGTCGCCTGCCTCCTTGGCGCGTTGTTCGACCTCGAAGCGCCTGCGCTGCTCAACTGGGTCGTTCAATTCGGTGTAACCATTTGCAATCTCACGCGCGCCAACAAATAATTCGAATCGTTCGGCGAGAAACGGATCCTCCCGATCGGCGCGGGCCAGCGGTGAAATTTCGATCGGGTGTCCGGTGACAAACATCGGTTGAATGAGCGCAGATTCCGCTTTGTCGGCAAAAATTTCCTCGATGATGCGCCCAGGACCCCAGCGCTCTTCGGTGTGAACTCCGTTCTGGGAAGCGATGGCACGCAACTCATCAACCGACTGCGACGGGTGAATTGCCACACCGATTGCTTCACTCGCTAAGTCAATCATTTTGGCCCGGGGCCAAGGCTGAGCCAGATCAAAGCTTTGGCCGTCAATTGATACGACCGTGGTGCCGGCTGCGTCGCGAGCGGCATTGACGATGAGCTCTTGTGTCAGTGCCATGACCTCGGTGTAGTCCGCAAAAGCCTGGTAACTCTCCATCATCGTGAATTCGGGATTGTGTCGAGTGGAAATTCCCTCGTTGCGAAATACTCGACCGATCTCATACACGCGCTCCATCCCTCCGACGATTAGTCGCTTGAGGTGCAACTCGAGCGCCACCCGAAGATACAACTGCATGTCGAGGGTGTTGTGGTGGGTGACGAAGGGTCGTGCGTTTGCGCCACCCGACTCCACATGCAGCACAGGAGTCTCTACCTCGACATACTCGTGGCTGTCGAGAGTTCGTCGGAAACTTGAGATTGTGGAGTGTCGAATTTCAAATGTTCGGCGGGCCTCTTCATTGACGATGAGATCGGCATAGCGTTGCCGATAGCGCGTGTCAATATCGGTGAGTCCGTGCCACTTGTCGGGGAGCGGCCTGATTGCCTTTGACAGCAACTGAGCGCTCGCGACCTTGATACTCAGTTCGCCCTTACGGGTAGTCATGACAACCCCGCCAACTCCAACCCAATCACCTAGGTCGAAGTCATTCACTGCCTCGAAGGCCTCGTCTCCGATGACGGATCTGGAAATGAACAATTGAATTTCGCCCGAGCGGTCTTGCAGCGTACAGAAGATGAGTTTCCCCTGATCTCGTTTGAGCATGACCCGACCCGCAACTGCAACTTTGTCACTCGTTTCGGTGCCGGGTTCTAAATGAGCATGGCGAAGGCGGATGGCGTCGAGGGAGTCGGTGCGGTCAAAGCGGTATGGGTATGGGTTGACTCCGGCGATGCGAAGATTGTTGAGCAGCTCGAGTCGCCGCACTCGCTCGGCCGCAATTCCACTTACGCTGTGTTGCGACTCGTCGTTGCCATCACTCGTGGTATTCACCGATGTAAAACTAGTCGTGATCAGGGTTGGCCGAGTGCTTAGCCAATGACGACGAGGACGTCACCGGCCCCGACGATGTCGCCAGCCTCGACGTTGACCTTCGACACGGTGCCAGACTTTTCGACGGTGATTTGGTTCTCCATTTTCATAGCCTCAAGAACGACGACCGCGTCGCCAACCTTCACAATTTGACCGACCGTGGCGATGACCTTGACAATCGTTCCCTGCATCGGGGCGATCACATCGCCCGATCCGAGCGC
>JBKJXI010000116.1:0-10632 GCA_046716325.1 Ilumatobacteraceae bacterium
CCGCTGTCCCGGTTGGAGTCATCGATGCGCCAATTGGGCGCGATCATCGCGACCCAACGAAGATGTCCGTGGTCGTGGACGGTCGTTTCGCCCGCACGCGGTACGAGGTCCGCAAAACATTTACCAAACCAATGGCAACCGCGCTCGTCGAATGCGAACTCGATACGGGGCGAACTCATCAAATTCGCGTTCACTTGTCGTCGATTGGTCATCCCATCGTCGGCGACCCAACGTATGGGGGCGCGCGGAGTTCGCTGTCGTCACCGCGTCCGTTACTACATGCCGCAAAACTCGGGTTCAGTCATCCAATCAGCGGCGCGGACATGAATTTTGACGCTGTCGTGCCCAAAGATATGTCAGACATCATCTCGCGATGTGCATAAGTTCGTGGCCTCAGACGGTGAGATCCGGCCATGGGGCATTTCCGCGCGCGGCGTCCGCAACATTGGCGAGCGTGTACTTGGCAAGGTGGGTCCGCATGTGTTCTCCGGCCAAGTTCCAGATCGCCAGCAGTACGCAATGCCCTTCGTGGTCGCAGGCCCCATCTTGATGGGGCTGGCCAAAATCGCCAAGGGTGATCGGTCCGTCGACCGCCGAGACAATTTCGGAGAGCCGGATATCTTGCGGGGAACGGGCCAACACGTATCCGCCTCCGACACCGCGCTTGGACTTGACGAGTCCTGCTCCCTTGAGGGCAAGCAGGATCTGCTCAAGATAGGGCTGGGGGAGCGCGGTTCGCGCCGCAATGTCGCGTACCGAAGTCGGGCCGGCCTCTTCGCAATGGAGCGCGAGCGACAGCAAAGCGCGACAGGCGTAATCGCCTCGAGTGGATACACGCACGCACCTAGTGTAGATCGCACAATGGATTGGCCAGCCAAATGACTCGACTTTCAACGCCACTTGGTATTTCCCAGCCGCGCATTCCGGACTACGGCGGCGGATGTGTATCGAACATCATTCCCGCAATATTGGGGCCCCGTGGTACGGCCGAATTGCCGGGCTGGATGCCAACCGCCGTGCAGGGAGCGAGCCAAGTAGTTTTGCTCATACTGGACGGACTGGGGTGGAACCAGTTACAACAGCGGATCTCGATGTGCCCGACGATCGCCACGATGAGCGGAAGTTCAATCACCACGATTGCCCCGACGACGACGGTGTCCGCGCTGACTTCGATTACCACTGGGTTGGCACCGGGAGAACACGGACTAATCGGCTATCGCATGAACATGGGTGGTCGAGTGATGCAAATGCTGCGTTGGGGTGATGACAAGGGGGATCTGCGCCTCATGTATCCGCCGGATGTCATCCAACCATGCCCCCCATTTATGGGTTCCGCGATTCCCGTTTTGAGCAAGTCGGAACTCGAGGGCACTGCATTCACCGAGGCTCACCTGAGGGGCTCCCGAGCACACGGTTGGCGTAGCGCTTCGAGTATTGCCGTTCAGGTTCGAGATCTGCTCAAGAGCGGAAATTCATTTATCTATGCCTATTACGACGGGATTGACAAGATCGCTCACGAGCGCGGATTTGGCGAGTACTACGACGCCGAACTTCGACAGGCCGATCGATTGGTGGCCGACGTTGCCTCCGTGCTTTTGCCCGGCTCGGTGTTGTTGATCACCGCCGACCACGGTCAGGTCCAAGTTGGCACAAACACGACCAAGTTGCACGCCGAGGTTGCGGCGCTCATCACTTTTCAATCCGGCGAGGGTCGGTTTCGCTGGCTACACACGCGCCCGAATTCGGTCGACGAATTGCACGCGGTTGCAAAACAGAACTACGGCGATGTCGCGTGGGTCATGCGGCGCGAAGAACTCATCGATGGCGGTTGGTTTGGTCCGCGCGTTTCGGACGCGGCGCGCCAAAGGCTCGGCGATGTAGCGCTCATCGCACATGCCCCGACAAGTTTTGATGACAGCGCCGACTCGGGCCCATTCCCGCTCATGTGCAGGCATGGCGCGCTTACCGACGATGAGCTAGATGTGCCGCTATTGGCACTTCGGGTTGAAAACTGAAATACTTGACTCACCATGAGCACCGATAGCGAGTCCGTCGAAGTCATTAAACCCACGGCGATCGTCGGCGCGGAGGCAAGCGCCGTACAGCCAGCCGACGAAACGGTTACCTCGCCGGCCAAGGTGATGCGGATTGGCTCGATGATCAAGCAGTTGCTCGAGGAGGTGCACTCGATGAAACTGGACGCACCGAGCCGCGAACGCTTAGCCGAGATTTACGAACGATCGATTGTCGAACTCACGGAGGCACTTTCGCCCGATTTGGCCGACGAGCTGCGCACCCTCGCACTCCCGTTTCGCGATGGTGTGGTCCCCAGCGACAGCGAGCTGCGAGTTGCCAAGGCTCAGTTGGTGGGCTGGTTGGAAGGGCTCTTTCATGGAATCCAGGCGACGCTTTTTGCCCAACAACTTGCGGCGCGCCAACAGCTCGAACAGATGCGTCAACTGCCAAGTGCCACCGGCGACCAAGCGCCGGCGGAGCGTCCCGGAACATATCTGTAGTCCACGCTGGCCGCTTGTGCCACTGGTAATATCCCCACTCCACACGCGCGATTAGCGCCGGAACATGGGCAGGGAGGCTCTCGGTGGGGGATTCATTTACCCATTTACATGTGCACACCGAGTTCTCTATGTTGGACGGCGCATCACGCGTAGACGACCTGGTGGCCAAGGCGGTCGCCGACGGTCAAAGCGCGCTCGGCATGACCGATCACGGCAACATGTACGGCGTCCTCGATTTCTACAAGGCGTGCAATGACCAAGGCATCAAACCGGTCATCGGTATGGAGGCCTACATGGCCAACGAGCACCGGTCTGAACGACCGGCGCGGCGCGGTCGAATTGACGACTCGGGCGGTGAGACCGAGGGTGGAAAAAAGTTGTATTACCACCTCACATTGCTCGCCGAGTCGAATGTGGGTTATCGCAATCTCACCCAGTTGTCGAGCTTGGCTTTTCTCGAGGGCTACTACTACAAGCCGCGTATCGACTGGGAACTGTTGGAGCGACACCACCAGGGTCTCATTGCCACGAGCGGTTGCCTCGGTGGTCACGTGCTGCAGTCGCTGTTGCGCGGCGACGACGCCGGGGCGCTGCGTCTGGCCGGCAGATTTCAAGACATCTTCGGCAAGGACAACTTCTTCATCGAGATTCAGGATCATGGGATCGCCGATCAGCAGCGGACGAACCCGCAGCTAATTGAAATTTCTCGGGCAATTGGCGCTCCGCTCATTGCCACCAACGACACCCACTACACGCATCGCGAGGACCACACCGCCCACGACGCGTTGCTGTGCGTTCAAACCGGATGCACGATCTCGGATCCGAATCGGTTCAAGTTTGAAGGTCAGGAGCATTACCTAAAGACCGCCGAGGAAATGCGCTGGCTGTTTCGCGACGTGCCAGAGGCATGCGACAACAGTTTGCTGATTGCGCAGCGCGCTCACGTGACAATCGAATTTGGCAAACCGGTGCTGCCCGACTTTCACATTCCGACCGGATTTGCCAACGAGGGGGAATACCTGCGACACCTCACCATGCAGGGCGCCGAACAGCGCTGGGGTGCGACCCAGCCAACTCCAATCGTCGAGCGCTTGGCGTACGAACTAAAGACGATCGCGGACATGGGCTTCAGCTCGTACTTTCTCATCGTCTGGGATCTGATTCGTTTTGCGCGTGAACACGGAATTCGCGTTGGTCCCGGCCGCGGTTCGGCGGCCGGATGCGCGGTCGCTTACTGCCTGCGGATTACGGACCTAGACCCGATCAAATACGATCTGCTTTTTGAACGCTTCTTGAACCCAAGTCGCATCTCGATGCCGGACATCGACATGGACTTCGACTCTCGGTATCGCGATCAGATAATTCGCTACGCCTCGGAAAAGTACGGTCGGGATCATGTGGCCCAGATCATCACGTTTGGCACGATCAAGGCACGCAATGCCGTTCGAGATGCCGCTCGCGTGCTCGGATTTCCGCCGACCACCGGCGACAAAATCGCCAAGCTGATGCCGCCACTGGTGATGGGACGCGACACACCACTTAAATATTGTTTCGAACACAGCGACGAACATCGCGACGGGTACCGGGCGGCACTCGAGTTGCGTTCGCTGTGCGAGACCGACCCGGATGTCAAGAAGATTGTCGATGTCGCCCGCGGTTTAGAGGGTCTGAAACGATCCGTGGGTATTCATGCCGCGGGAATGGTGATTACAAAGGAACCTCTCACCGAGTACTTGCCGATACAGCGCAAGACGGAACAGGGTCAGGCGCCAGAAGACGCGCCGGTTGTCACCCAGTTTGATATGCACGGGGTCGAGGAATTGGGTCTATTGAAAATGGACATCTTGGGTTTGCGCAACCTGGATGTCATCACCGATGCCAACGCCATGGTTCGCGCCACACGGGATCCGAACTTCGACATCGACTCGATTCCGCTCGACGACAAGACCACGTACTCACTGTTGGCATCGGGCAACACAATCGGCGTGTTCCAGCTGGAGTCCGCTCCGATGCGCGCACTGCTCAAATCCCTAGTCCCAGAAAAGATGGAAGACATCGCCGCGGTCGTGGCGTTATATCGACCGGGCCCGATGAGCGAGAACATGCACAACGACTATGCCGATTTCAAAAACGGCCGTAAGTCAACTCAGTATTTTCATCCCGATGCCGCCGAACTTCTCGCCGACACGTTCGGACTGATGATCTATCAGGAAAGCATCATGAGCGTGGCCCAAAAGTTTGCCGGTTACACGCTTGCCGAGGCAGACAACCTGCGCAAAGCGTGCGGCAAGAAGATTCGCGAGTTGATGGTCAAGGAGCGAGTCACCTTTGAAAATGGTTGCGAAAAAACCGGGTACGGTCGCGACCTGGGCAAGGTGTTGTTTGACATCATCGAAAACTTTGCCGATTACGCCTTCGTCAAGAGCCACGCCTACGGGTACGGGCTCATCGCGTATCAGACCGCATTTCTCAAGGCGCACTATCCCGTCGAGTACATGGCCTGTCTGCTCACCAGCGTGAAGGCCAACTACGACAGGGCAGCGGTGTATCTGGCCGATGCCAGGGCCAGCAAGGTCACCGTGCTGATTCCGGATATCAATAAGTCCGGCGTCAATTTTGTGCCCGTCGGGTCGGCGAGCGGGCTGCAAATAGCTTTTGGATTATCGGCGATTCGTAATGTCGGCGAAGGGCTCGTGGGTCTCATTGTTGCCAACCGTGAAGCAAACGGGCTGTTTGCAAGTTTTTACGATTTCGCCGAGCGAGTTCCAGAGCAGGTTCTCAATAAGCGAACCGTTGAGTCGCTGATCAAGGCCGGCGCGTTTGACAATTTGGGGCATCCGCGCAAAGGATTGCTTGCCGTGTTTGAACCCATCATTGACGCCACGATTCTGCGTCGGCGCGAGCGCGATCAGGGCGTGATGAGCCTGTTTGGTGAGGCCGAAAACCAGCACATGGGTTTCAGCGAGCGACTAGCCATTCCAGATCTGCATTTCGACAAGACCGAGCAGTTGAAGTTCGAAAAGGAAATGCTTGGACTGTATGTATCGGATCACCCGCTGATGGGAATTGAGGGTGCCCTGCGCCGACGGGTGGACAGCTCAATTCTTGAAGCCGTTGACCAGGAAGACGGCAAGTTCCTCACGATCGGTGGAATCATCAATGGTCTTGGTCGAAAATACACCCGTAAGGGTGAGCAGATGGCCACGTTCATGCACGAGGACTTGGAGAGTTCGATCGAAGTTACCGTTTTTCCAAACACCTTGGAAAAACACGGCCACCAACTCGCAGACGATCTCATCGTTTCGGTACGCGGACGTCTCGACAAGCGCGATGACTCGAGAATTGGCTTCATGGCCACCGAGGTCACGGTGCTTGAAGGTTTGAAGGTCGGCCAGGAAGTGCTGCACGTCAAACTGATGGCACGATCGGTTACCGAAGAACTCATCGAACGGCTGAAATCAATCTTGGGCGATCATCCGGGCGATGCACCGGTGCTTTTGCATCTTGCCGACGACAAAGTGGTGCGACTGGGTCCAGAATTTACCGTCAACATCGACCGTGCGATGGGTCAATTGAGGGTTGTATTTGGAGCCGCTGTTTATATCGAATAGCAAATTTTGGCGTCGCCGAGGTATTCAAACTCGTCGCAAACGATCAATTTGCTGGCAGAATGTAGGTCTATGACAGTTGAGGTAGACACTCGAGACTGTGCGTCGCTAACTGATACCGATCTCGATGATTTGGCCTCAATGGGTGGCTCGTTTGGGATTGGAGCAATTTCCAAGGCCAAGGAAGATTGGGTGCTGTTTACCTGCGCCCGCATCGACGGCAAACTACACGGCTTTACATTTTCGACCCTCGAACGCATCGGTGGCACGCCGTGTGTGCTGCTTGGATTGATGAGCATCAAGCGAACGGCCAAGCGCGAAGCGGTGCTCAAGGGTCTCATGGGCGAGGCGTTTCACCGCGCTTTGATGGCATTCCCCGATGAGGATGTCGTGGTCGGATCTCGATTTCTTACACCCGACGCGCTGTGCGCTTTCAAGGGAATTACCGAACTTATTCCTCGACCGGAACACCGCGCCGTTGGTGAGGAAAGGGCGTGGGGAAAGCGCCTGGCTCGCCGATTTGGGGTTGATTCGACCTACGACGAGCAGAGTTTTGTGGTCAAGAGCAATGGCCACAGCGGGTTTCTCGATCACGAGACCCTGGCGCCGGAGAAGATCTCGCCGGATGTTGCCGCGCAGTTCAAGTCGGGCTCCAAGTCAAAGGGTGGTGTCCTCATCGTTCACGGTTGGACGATGGCAGAGTCGCTCGCCAAACTCGGTAAGCATTAAGTAGGAGAAGGTGGAGTTCGCCGACGTCGTCGTCGGTCGCGCAATGACACGCGCATTTTCTTCGCGCCCAATTGACCCTCAAATTTTAGATCGCCTCGTCGATCTCGCGTCGCGAGCACCGTCTGCCGGAAAGACCCAGGGTTGGCACCTGTTGATACTTGATGGTGAGCAGATCGCCGAATTTTGGAACACGACATTTCCATCCGAGACACGAAACGGATTTCGCTGGCCCCAGCTCTTTGACGCACCGGTGATCGCCGTCGCCTTTGCCGACCCGAACGCCTATGTGAGCAGATACGGCGAAACAGACAAAATTTCCACTGGGTTGGGTGCGGGGGTTTCGGCCTGGCCGACCCCGTACTGGACCGTGGATGCTTCGTTCGCGGTGATGACCATGTTGTTGGCGGCACAGGACGAGGGACTGGGAGCATTGTTCTTTGCCGTGTTCAACGGGGCCGATGAGATGCGTCGGTTGTTTGGAGTCCCCGAGCAGATGCAACTCATCGGTGCAATTGCGCTGGGGTGGCCGGCCGACAAGTCAGCGAATCGCACGGTGCAAGAAAAGGGCGTCAGCGCATCGCGCAAGCGGCGCGGTAGCGCGGAGATCATTCACTATCGCTGCTGGTAGCGCCGGATATTCGTTTTAGTCCACGGCGCGTCGTAGCGAATCCGTGAGTTCGTCCGCGGTGGTGGCCGGAGCCTCACAGACATAGTGGTGGCAGACGAATGCGCGATCACCTGAACGATCGCGCCACAGCGGCGAGTCGTACGGTTCGCCCCATGCCAACACCGCGGTTGGCAACCACTGACCTTGCACGAGCGCAACGAGATCGGGGCGACTTCCGGCAACCACAATTTCCGTTGTGCCTGCGTTCCGCAAATGCACGGCCGCCAGCAAATTTCCAAACGCGGTTGGCGCGCTTTGGATGATGCCGGCGAACAGTTGCAGGATCTGATCGGCGAGATGCTCGTAGCGGCTAACTCCGGTAAGGGCGGCCAGCCTGTACAGGGCGAGCGCGGCGGTCGAGTTTGCCGACGGGGTTGCATTGTCCATGAGGTCTTTCTGGCGCACGATCAATGCCTCGCCATCGTCCGCGGTGGTAAACAGTCCGCCGCGCTCGGTGTCCCAAAAGTGATCGAGTAGCTGATCGGCCACGCTTTGGGCCTCGGCGATCCAGCGGGCCTGTCCGCTTGCCTCGCCAAGACGAGTGAACGCGTCGACGAGGGCAGCGA
The DNA here is from genome assembly GCA_046716325.1 of Ilumatobacteraceae bacterium. Classification (GTDB taxonomy): domain Bacteria; phylum Actinomycetota; class Acidimicrobiia; order Acidimicrobiales; family Ilumatobacteraceae; genus UBA3006. The sequence goes on from JBKJXI010000116.1 coordinate 8,087, forward strand.
GGTCGAGCGCCAACGCGCTGTGGCGCGCCCGCGGCGTTCCGTCCTGATGCCAGCTTCGCAACCAGTGCCCGTCGTCGCCGCGCAGTTCGCGCAGCAAAAATTCGCCGTTGCGAATTGCCGCCTTGAGCCAATCGGGTCGCCCAAATGCCGCCGCGGCCTCGGCCAGCGTCGAAAGCATTAGCGCGTTCCACTCGGTGATGACCTTGTTATCGAGTCCGGGATGGGGACGCAGGTTGCGCGCGTCAAGCATCAGTCGCCGCGCGGATTCGACGGCGTCGGGTCGTAACAGGTCGCCTCGATGCGTCAGTCGAGCGGGGATGTTGGCTCCCTCAAAGTTTCCCTGTTCGGTAACTTCGTACCACTCGAGTGCAACGCTGTGAAGATCGGCGGGCAGAACCTGGCGAATCTGGTCCGCGGTCCAGACATAGAAGTGACCCTCATGACTGTGACCGGTCTCATCGAGCGAGTCGGCATCCTGGGCACTAAAAAATCCACCGTCGGGGTGGGTGAGTTCGCGAAGGACGAATTGGATTGTCTCCTCGACAACCTGTTTCCATGCCGGCTTGTCAAACACCAACGCGCCGTGCAGGTAGATCCGCGCTAGTAGCGCCTGGTCGTAGAGCATTTTTTCAAAGTGGGGGACGAGCCATTTTTCATCCACGCTGTAGCGCGAGAATCCGCCGCCGATGTGGTCGTACATCCCGCCGGAGGCCATTGCATCAAGCGACGTTGTAATTACTTGCGCCAGTTCGTCGCGTGGATGATCTACATGGGCTCGAAGTACGAGTCCCAGATTCATCGTGCTGGGAAACTTTGGCGCCGCCCCGAACCCTCCCCAGCGCGAATCGAATTGTTCGACCATTTGGGTAACCGCCAAATTGACAACATCGGCTCGTGGCATATCGGCGCTCGGCGCGATCAAGGTCGTGCGTTGCAGAGACTCCATCAAGGCGACGATGTTGGTGTCGATGTCGACGCGGCGATTGCGCCACGCGTCGTCGATGGCCGCCATCAGCTGATGAAACGACGGCTTGGGAAAATATGTCCCTCCAAAGAACGGTCTGCCATTCGGCGCACAGAACACCGTCATCGGCCAGCCGCCCCGACCGCTCATCGCCTGCACGGCGTCCATGTAGATCGAATCCACATCCGGTCGCTCCTCGCGATCGACCTTGATGTTGACGAACAACTCATTCATCATCGCCGCTGTCTCGGAATCCTCGAAGCACTCGTGGGCCATCACATGACACCAATGACACGCCGAGTAGCCAACCGATAGCAGGACCGGCACGTTACGTCTCGTTGCCTCGGCAAATGCCTCGTCACCCCATGGGTACCAATCCACGGGATTATTTCTGTGTTGAAGCAGGTATGGACTTGTCTCGCCGTCCAGACGGTTCATGAGGAGATGTTGATCAGCGATGTGAATGCAAGTTGGGGGAACGGAGCTTTGGCGGCGATCGTCACCTTGATTTTGCACTGCGTCGCCTGGGTTGCAACTAAAAGTGTTGCACTTCTGACAACACAGGCGCCGCTCAGCACCCTGACGGTTCGCCCACCCTTGGATGGGCTGCCTATGAACTGGCCAAATTTGTATGTGGCTCCGCGTTGCAGCGTTTCCAGCTTGAGCCACACGCCGATGACCTTTGTTGAGGTCGCCGACAGTTTCGTTGAGTTCGATCCACCAGTTTTTGTCGTCACCGCGAATCGCAGAAACTTGCGCAGGTCGTTGACCGTCAGCTGATAGGTGAGCGCAACGGCATTGTTGATCGCCGCGCAGTCGCTAGGTATGGAAGATGTAACGGCTCCCGCACTTGCGCAGCGGTACCACTGCAGTTTTGGCGAATCGACTTGTGTCGGGGCAGTGCCCGTGGCGACCGAATTGATCCGACCGGTCGAGGCGAGGAGCGGATCAGTGACGACGGGGAACATGATGTTGAGTGCCGCAAACGCCGCCGGCAGATTGAGTAACCCGGCGCCGAATGTCGTGTCTCTACCGGTCGCCCCGAGATCGGTTGCCGTCGAGAGAAGCAGGAAGCGAACCTGTGCCGCGGTGATGCTTGGTCGCGCCGAAAACAGCAGTGCGGCCGCACCGCTGACAAACGGTGCTGCCATCGATGTGCCTTGTTCGCATCCGTACCCGACTGGAGGTCTTACCGAACCACATAGCTTATTCATAGGGTAGGTCGACAAAATCTCAACTCCCGGCGCGGAAAGATCGATGTACTCGCCGCGCTGACTAAAGCTGGCAAAATTGCGGTTCCTGTCGATAGCGGTGACCGCAATCGTGTTGTCGTCGGCGGCTGGCCATGATGGTGGCGCGAGTTCCTTGTCGTTGCCAGCTGAGGCAACGACAAGAACGTTCTTACTAACTGCGTACTGAATCGCAGAACTAATTTGAGAGTTTTCATTAGGACCGCCGAGCGACAAATTGATCACCCTGACCCCGGCATCGACGGCGAACCTGATCGCCAGGCCAACATCGCTTGAGTTACTTTGACTACCACTCCCAACAGGAAATACGCGCAGCGGAAGCAACCGCGCAT
>JBKJXI010000117.1:0-2782 GCA_046716325.1 Ilumatobacteraceae bacterium
AGCGGGCACAAAGAGAAGCCGAGGGCAAGTATCGACTTGAACTTGCAAAATATCTGCAATCCCGCCGGGCGATCCACACGGCGTTTTCGACCGCAATGGTCAACGCCCAGAGAGAATTTAAAGCCGCTCGCGAATCGGCAACCGACCAACGGTCGATCCATCTCGCTACTCGGGTCCGCCTAGAAGCGGTGCAAGCTGCTACCCAGACCAAGAATGCGGCTCTTCGTGAGCTCGGCGCCCCACCCGTAAAACCCGCCAGACCGTAAGTTGTCGACGTCTCATCCGCCGAGAGCGGATGGCTGGCTAATCCAATGATTTACCAATTAGATCCACAGGGTACTCACAAATCAGTTCTCTACGGTAAAAGTGCAAGAGCAAACCTCAACTAAATAGGAGACGTAATCATGAAGAAGAAATTGATCGTCGCACTTGCGACAACATTGATACTTGCAAATGGGGCTTCGGCCGCGTTTGCCGATAACGGATCCGACTCCGGTAGATCAGAAAGATCATCCTCGGAGGAAAGCAATTTCGGATTGACCGATGCGCAAAAGGCCGCCCACAAGGCAGCCCTCGAGGCCAACAAAGTCGCTCGTAAAGCGATTATGACGAAGTTTCACACCGCGATGGAAGCTGCGCGCGAAGCTTACGAGACTGCAAAGGAAGCTGCAACTACGGACGAGGCTCGCAAGGCCGCCCAAGTGGCATTCAAGGCTGCAGTAACTGCGGCAACCGAAGCGAAGACAGCTGCCCTTAATGCACTGACACCGGTAGTAAAACCGACATTGACCGCTGAACAACTTGCGGCAATTGCCCAGTATCGCCAGGCCATCATTACTTTCCGGGCCGAGCTTGCGATCTACAAAGACAAGCGAGAAGCGATTCGCGAAACATTCAAGAGTGCACGAGAGACTGCCAAAGATGCATTCAAGACCGCACGTGAACTAGCGACAACCGATGAGGCTCGCACGGCCGCTCGTAATGCATTCAGGACTGCAATTGAAGCGGCCCGCACTGCGTTCGAGACTGCTCGCACCGCTCTTGGCGATGGTCCAGAAAAGCCAGAAAAGCCAAACTTCAATAGCTAATTTGACAGGAACAGAAAATTAGTTAGTCCCCCACATGGGCCCGTCTTCCGCTAAGTGCGGGAGGCGGGCCCATCGGTCGTTAGCCGGACAATTTCCCGGCGGTAGCGTGACGACATGCCTGCGATCAAACTTGAGTTGTTTCGTGTCGCCGAGGGTAAAAAGATTCGACTTCGCGAATGCGCGACAGGCGAAGACTCGGGTTTCACCAAGGACCTAAGCGAAGAACGCCTAGCCAAGAATCTGAAAGAACTTGAAGAGCTGCAGTACCGGCTGTATGCCGACGATAAGACCTCCATCCTGATCGTGCTGCAAGGAATAAGTACCGCTGGTAAGGACGGAACGATCCGCAAGGTCATGTCGGCGTTCAATCCGCAGGGTGTCCATGTCAATTCGTTTAAGGAACCGGAAGGCAGCGAAAAGGATCACGACTATTTGTGGCGCATCCATAGCGCCTGTCCTGCGCGAGGCACCATCGGCATTTTTAACCGCAGCCACTACGAAGACGTATTAGTCACACGAGTGGACAAGCTGATCGATGAGCACAGCGCGTCGAAACGAATCCGACACATCAACGAATTTGAGCGGATGCTCGTCGACGAAGGCACGGTGGTCATCAAGCTGTTCCTGAACATTTCCAAGGCCGAGCAGTTGGAGCGCTTGAACAGCCGCCTCGATGACTCAACTCGTAATTGGAAGTTCAGCAGCGCAGACGCTCGCGAGCACGCGCAATGGGATCGCTACGGCGAGATCTTCGGTGACACGCTTACGCGCACCAATACGGAGTATGCGCCATGGTGGATTGTCCCGAGTAATCGTAAATGGTTCAGAAACCTTGTCGTCAGCGAGATTTTGCTCAAGGCTTTGCGCGACCTCAAGCTTGAGTGGCCCAAACCGACGATGAATCTGGTCAAGGCTCGTAATGCCCTCAAGGAACCTTAGGGCAGCTCGCCGGTGTTGATCAGTTGAGCGAACTCGTGAGCACCGATCATTGGGATGCCGAACTGTTCGGCCTTCGAAACTTTGGACGCCCCAGGGTCGCCACCAACGACAAGCGCGAACGTCTTGGCACTTACGCTGCCTGGGCTCTTGCCACCACGATCCTTGATCGCGGCTTCGGCTTCCTCGCGGGAAAATCCATCGACCGTGCCGGTGATGACAATTGCCTTGCCCACAAGTGTCTGGGGCAACGCGCTGGTGACCACGTTGCCGAAGGCCACCCCGCTGTTGCGCAGCTTCTGAACGATCCTGCGGTTGTCACGGTTGGCGAACCATGAGGTGATCGATTTGGCGATGACATCGCCGACACCATCGATGGCACTGAGTTCGTCTTGACCGGCTTCAATAATTGCGTCAAGTGAACCGAATCTGCGGGCCAGAGACTCGGCCGCCGCCGGCCCGAGATTTTTGATGCCGAGCGCGGTGAGCAGTTTGGGCAGGGTTCGAGACTTGGAATTACTGATCGACGCCAGCAAATTGGCCGCGCTGAGTTCGGCAAAACCCTCAATTTTGAGTAATTGTTTTGCGGTCAGCGAGTAGAGATCGCCGGCGTCCCTGATGAATCCGGCGTCCGAGAGCGCAAACACGGTTTTTTCACCCAGACCTTCGATATCCATTCCCCCGCGCGAGGCGAAGTGAATGATCCGCTGGTCGCGCTGGTACGGGCACTGTGGCTCGACGCAGCGCGTATCGGACTC
>JBKJXI010000118.1:0-31839 GCA_046716325.1 Ilumatobacteraceae bacterium
CTCTTGGGCCATCTTGGCGACTAGGTGGGGCGAGTACGTGGCGGTGTAGATCTCGCCTAGCCCGGTGATCCCGCTATCGGTCGTGAGTTTGACAAAAATAAAATAACGGCCGCCGATGTGCTGCGGCGGATTTCCCACGACAAAGGTTGCAATGTCGACAATCTTCATTATTGCTTCCTCGGTTTCAAAATACGATGACGTTTCTCAATGCCTCGCCTCGCTTGACGGCAGCGATCGCCTCATTGATTTCCTCGATCGGATATGTCTTCGTCACCAGCTCATCAAGCTTGAGCCGACCCTGCTCATAGAGTGCAACCAAGTTGGGGATGTCTACTTGAATCCGGGATGACCCCATCTTGGAGCCGAGAATGTTTTGGCTGGACACTGCCATCGCCCCTGGATCAATCTCCGACAGCACTCCGCTGGCCGGTATGCCAACAAGTACCGCTGTTCCGCCCCGCGCCAGCAAACCATACGACTGATCGAACGCCGACTTGACGCCAACCGTGACAAACACATAGTCGGCCCCTCGACCCCCGGTAATTTCGCGCACGCGTGCTTTCACATTTTCGGTCTTTGAATTCACGCCATGGGTTGCCCCAAATGATTTTGCCGCCTCGAGTTTGTTGTCTGCAATGTCCACCGCGATGATCGTCTGGGCTCCACAAATATGTGCGCCCTGAATTGCGTTGAGTCCCACCCCGCCCGTACCGATCACCGCAACATGGCTGCCGGGCGCGACCTTGGCCGTATTGGTGACCGCCCCAAATCCGGTGATGACGCCGCATGCCAGCAGCGCCGCGCTGACAAGCGGAATCGAACCGGGCACCGCCACCATCTGCGATTCGTGGACCACCACATATTCGGCAAAACCGCCGGTGCGAAGACTCTGCACAACCGGCTTACCGCTGGCATCGGCGAGTGGCGTCTTGGCATCGAGCGGAAAGAGGCTGTCGCACGAAACTGGATTTCCGCGAGTGCACTCGCGGCAGTGACCACATGAACGAATCAGTGTTACGACAACATGGTCGCCGACCTTAACGCTGGTCACGCCGCCACCCACCGCCTCTACGACTCCGGCGCACTCGTGACCGTAAACGGCCGGCAGGTCGCCACCCCATGAACCCTCTGCGTACAAGATGTCGCTATGACAGATCGCCACCGCCTTGATCTTTACTCGCACTTCACCCGGGCCGGCATCGGCAAGACTGAGCTCTTCGATGACAAGTGGTTTGCCGAACTCGCGACACACTGCGGCTTTCATTGAATCTCACTCTCCAGTACTGCTAGACGACCAAGTAATTCATCGCGTTCGATGTAACAAGACTGAAGATGACGTGCACCACCCTCGGTGAAGCCGGTTCGGCCATGCATCACTCGACGATTATCAACCATATACATGTCACCAGCGTTCATCTTTATTTGGATTCGGTATTTTGGACTTTCTCGCATAGCCCCAAAGGTTGAATACGCATCATAGAAGGCCTCCATCTTGTCAGCAGGCATGAGAAATGGCTGCACCGAGTGATTGGAGAATCGCACATAGCGAACCTCGCCATCGGTGTCAAGTTCGATTACGGGTCCATCATTTTCAATTTCAATATCTGCATCACGGAAGTGAAAGTGAAGGGAAGTCGTGGCTAACAGGTCGAATTTGCTCGGATGTTTGATACGCAGATCGTCCGCCACCTTGAATCCGTCTACAAGTGTGGCTTCGCCGCCATCTGAATCGCAGACCAAGAAATGCTGTAACTGCACCGTCGGAGTCGGGTCGCGATATGCCTCGTCGGTATGCAGCGCGAGCGGAAGGCTCGTATAAGCCAATGAATTGGCGTCGGCCATGGATATCACATCGAATATTTTGCCCCAATGAGTCGTTCGTACTTCGCCAAGAGAACCGCCCAACTCAAGGACAGTTCCAGGAATGTTTGGAACTTCGCTGAGTATCGCCAATCCGTAATCGCAAAAACTTCGCAGCCACCGAACTCGGGCGAGATTGTCACTTTGCAGCGATGAATAACTGGTCCGCGGTACCGAAGCTGCGAAACTTCCATCCCACAAAATGGATTTCCGCTTGATACGGCGTCGGCCGCTTGAATAGTCGTAGGTTTCGAGCCAGGCCGGGGAATACGTGCTGACATGAGCATCTGGCCAGGTGAGCTGGAGTTCACCCACCGGCGTGATGACGGCGGATACGGGCTTGATATCCAACGCGATCGCCGAGGTTTCTCTAATCCGATGATTGGTTTGCGGATGGCGAAGTTGAGGGCAATTGTCGCGTAACCACAGATAGTGAAATGTGCTCGAGTGACCGTCACCCCAGCCGATATTCAGCGAACGCGTGCCTAACTCGAGCGAAGCCAACTTCCCCATTAGATGTGACTCCTTAGTTTCGAAAATCGGAAGACTCGCTGTCGAGGATTTCCATTAGCGAGCCAAAGTGCAAATCGGCAACCTGTGGATACTCCTGCCACTGCTTACATGCGAGCGACGCAACTTCGTCCGAAATTATGGCAAGCTCGCGTCCGGTTGACAATGCGATGACCTGCAGTTGCGAGGCCTTTTCGAGATAGTAGAGCTCGTCGAATGCTTGGGCAACAGACTTGGCGATCACTATGACTCCATGATTGCCGAGAAAGATGACGCTCTTATCATTGCCGAGCAAAGTTGCCACGCGCTCGCCTTCGGCGGCGTCGAGGGCCATTCCCGAGTAATTGCGGTCATAGGCGATGCGGTTATGGAAGCGACAGGCATTTTGGTCCAGCATGAGAAACTCAAAATCGCGCAAACAGGCAAGGGCCGTGGTGTACGGCATGTGAGTGTGCAAAATACATCCGGCCCGAGAGACGTGACGGTGTAGGTGACTGTGGAGAATCCAGGCTGTTGGATCGACATCGCTGGCTAACGAGGCACGGTCGCGAACATTCGCGTCGACCAATACCAGATCGCTGGCCCGCATCTGCGAGAAGGATCGTCCGCGAGGGTTGATCAGAAATTCTTGCCCAAGGCCCGAAACCGCGACGCTGAAATGATTTGCCGTGGCTTCGTGAAAGTTCAGGCGAGCCGCCCACCTGAATGCCGCCGCCAGCTCGGCTCGGAGCTTTCGATCGCTTTCCATCTCCAGCCAATTTATACCGAATCTACTGCAGTTCAGCCGGAAACCCGGCGGCACGAAGGTCTGTCCCGAGCGCGTCTTCGAGAAGTTTTACGACCTGAGACGACCACGCTTGACCACCGTATTGAGCGTTCGCCCGGATGAACGTCTGGTGCGTCAGGTTCGCCAATTCGAGTGGCACACCAAACTCCCGGCCGTACTCGATCGCAAATCCAAGATCTTTGAGAGCGAGGTCCATGGTGAAGTTAATGTTGTAGCTCCCGTTCAAGATGACTTGGCTCTCGGTTTCGTGGACGAAACTATTGCCCGACGAGTGTTTGATTGCTTCAAATGCAGTAGCCAAGTCAATTCCGCCACGCTTGGCGAGCATCAGCGCCTCGCCTATGGCTACGAGATGGACGAACGCGAGCATGTTGGTGATCACCTTGATCACGGCTGCACTACCCAATGGCCCGATGTAGAGAACGGGCGATCCCATCGCCGCAAGCGCCGTGGAGTGAGATTTGTACACTTCTTCGTCGCCGCCGACGAGAATCGTGATGTCACCTTGGGCGGCCTTGTGCACGCCACCGGTAACCGGCGCCTCCAACATGTTCACGCCATTGTCTTTGGCAATGGCGCCAAGTCGCAAGGTTTCGCTCTTGTCGTTGGTGCTCATGTCGACCCAGGTAGCCGGCGTCTTTCGACCGGTGAGCAATGCAATTACTCCGTCCGGGCCATTAACTACTGCATCTATCGCGCTCGGCGACGGCAAGCAAGTAAACACCGTGTCGGAAACCGCGGCCAGTTCTGCAATCGAGTTGGCCCACTTGGCGCCGACAGCGAGCAAAGGTTCCGCACTGTCCTTGTTCAGGTCATACACGGTCACCCCAAATCCGCTTCGAACAAGACTCCCAGCCAGATACTTTCCAATATGACCTAGTCCAATAAATCCATATCGCATAGTTCATGTATATCAAGAAGAGATGCGAGACTTTGTCCATGGTTATCGAGCCCTCGAGCAACTCCGAGAGCCACTACATCACCACTCGCCTGCTCGTCATCGCATCCGTGGAACGAACCGGTTCGACGCTGTTGTGTTCTCTACTGCGCCAAACCAATCTGGCCGGAACTCCGGTCGAGTATCTGAACATTCATACCCGCAACTTTTCTAGATTTCGAAAACGCTACGGAGTTCCGCAATTGCGGCCTAAGTACCGACCTGTTGGCTGGCTGCGATCGCGAACCGGCAAATTTGCTTGGCGAAATATTTCGTGGTTCGATCCTGCCTCGTATCGCCAGTATCTAACGGCGATTGCTCGCGTCAACACGACTAGCAATGGCGTCTTTGGAATCAAAATGCATTGGAATCAGTACAAGCGGCACCTGCTAGATCTGGATCTAACAGCGGATTTTTGGAGTGTTCCAGTTCAGTGGGTGCGAATAAGCCGCCAAGACGAAGTTCGACAGGCGATCTCATTTGTTCGTGCCGCTCAATCCAGCTCGTGGAATAGCAATATGGAAGTCAAGGGTGAGGCGGCCTACGACGGGTTAGCAATTGCTGCCGCGCTAGATCGGATAGCCGCGGAAAATGCGGACTGGCAAACATACTTTGAACAAAACGACATTCGTCCGCTGAATATCACCTTTGAGCAACTGACACAGGAAATGGACGACACGGTGCGACTGGTGATGAATTACATCGGAGCAAACATTGATGTAATTCCAAATCCGCAAACGAAACAGCAGTCGGACTCGACCAACAGCGAGTGGGCGACACGCTTCGTCCAAGAATTCCCGCAATATGCTCATCGAGCAAACATGCGTCAAGTCTGACTATTAGGGATCATCTTGCTTTGGAGTTTGCTTCGGAGTCCGACCCTGCGACAATGGAGAGGTGAGCTCTATCAATCCCGTCTCTGAGATCTTTGACCCGAAATCGTGGACGCAGGTACCTGGATTCACATTTAAGGACATTACGTATCATCGAGCCAATGCCCACGGTACGGTCCGCGTGGCATTCAATCGTCCCGAGGTTCGCAACGCATTTCGACCGGCGACAGTGGACGAACTGTTCAGCGCCCTTGACCACGCTCGCCAAACGGTGGATGTTGGCTGTGTCATTCTCACGGGAAATGGCCCGTCTCCAAAAGACGGAATATGGGCATTCTGTAGCGGAGGCGATCAACGAATACGTGGTCGAGACGGTTATAAATATGCCGACGGCGAGACCGCCTCGAGCATCAACCCGGGACGCACAGGTCGCTTGCATATCCTCGAAGTTCAGCGTTTGATCCGATTCATGCCCAAGATTGTCATCTGTGTGGTTCCTGGTTGGGCCGCAGGAGGTGGCCACAGCCTGCATGTTGTGAGCGATCTCACTCTGGCGAGCAAAGAACACGCGAGATTCAAGCAGACCGACGCCGATGTCGCAAGTTTTGACGGAGGATTTGGCTCGGCGTACTTGGCTCGACAAGTCGGTCAGAAATTTGCCCGCGAGATTTTCTTCTTGGGGCGTGAGTACTCGGCCCAAGAAGCACACCAAATGGGCATGGTGAACGCTGTCGTGCCGCATGCGGATCTTGAGCAAAACGCACTTCAATGGGCCAAGGAAATTAACTCCAAGAGCCCAACCGCCCAACGCATGTTGAAGTATTCATTCAACCTCATCGATGATGGGCTGATCGGTCAGCAGATATTTGCCGGCGAAGCGACACGGTTGGCATATATGACCGACGAGGCCGAAGAGGGCCGAAACGCATTTCTGGAGAAGCGCGATCCCAGTTGGGAATCCTTTCCCTGGTTGTACTAGTTCGATACTGAGAATTAGTGATTGAAATTCTTACGGCCGATGATTCACGACTCGACATGTTTCGCTGGCGCGAGCGACAACTCACCACGATCGCGCAACGAAAGGCCGGACTGAGCGCCGGGCAATTCATTGCCGAGGGAGATCTCGTTGTCCAGCGAGCTCTGGACGCGAAATGTATTCCTGACACTGTGTTGTGCGATCCAAAACGGGCGGCGACTTTCGACTCTCAAGTTGCGCAACGAGGTGGTCAACTTTTCGTCGCATCGGTTGACATTCGGCGCGAGGTAACCGGACTCGGCGTCCCCCTCGATGCAATCGGCCTTTTTCACCGGCCGCGCGGGGTGAATGCCAACGAGTTAGTCGAGGCGTGCCGACGACTGTTGGTCCTTGACTGCATAGATAATCCGAGCAATGTCGGAGCAATTGTCCGCACGGCAGTTGCGCTGGGATGGGACGGCTTGTTGCTCGACTCAACATCGGCCGACCCGTTGTCTCGTCGTGCCCTGCGAGTCTCGATGGGAACGGCGCTCAAGATTCCATTCGCCCGAGTCGACGATGTTGCGTTCACCCTTGCCGATCTCCGTGGTCGTGGAGTGACAACGATTGGCCTGACACCTGCTCAAGACGCCGTCAATTTGTCGGATGTTCGGACTCAACACCTTGGTCGTCGCGCCATTGTGCTTGGCTCTGAGCGAAGTGGACTAAGCGATGCGACTCTTGCTCAGTGTGCGATTTGCGTGAGTATTCCGATGATGAATGGAACCGACTCCCTCAATGTTGCCGCTGCTGCCGCCGTGGCCTGTTACACACTCGGCGGCTGATTCACCAAGTGCGTAGCAGCATTTGTCACGTGCTCGGTGAGTTGAGATCGAATCTCCTGATTAGGAGAAACCTCGTCGATTGCCTTGCACATGTGAACGAGCCAGTGATCCCGCTCGCGCTCGCCAATCGCAAACGGAAAGTGGCGCTGGCGTAAACGAGGATGTCCGCGTTCATCGCTATATGTTGTGGGCCCTCCCCAGTATTGGATGAGGAAGAGCATCAATCTTTTGCGAGCGCCCGCAAGGTCATTCGGTTCGGGGTATAAACGAAGCAAGACATCGTCGTTGGCGACGCCCTCATAAAATCGATCCACGAGTCGCTCAAAAAATCGTTCTCCACCGACAGTTTCGTAAAGTGATGTCACGAAAATTCTGGCTCATCCCAATCAGTGAAAATGTCGGGAAGGTCCTGCGATACAGTCATTCCAAATTTAGCCGTCCGCTTTTCTAGAAAACTGGCGACCCCCTCCTGCGCGTCGCGGCTTCGGCCGCGGATCTGGATTCCCCGCGTTTCCACTTTGTGCGCGTCCATGGGATGGTTGGCCCCCAGCATTCTCCACAACATTTGGCGCGATAGCGCTACGGAGACCGGGGCCGTGTTGTCGACAATCTCGCGCGCGATCTCGCGCGCGGCTCCCAGCAACAGCGACGATTCATGAATGCTGCGCAGTAATCCCCCGGCGAGGGCCTCCTCGGCACCAAAGACTCTGCCCGTAAATACCCATTCGGTTGCCCGCGATATCCCAACCAACCGGGGCAGGAACCATGTCGAACATGCCTCGGGCACAATGCCGCGTCGAGTAAATACAAATCCGAACTTGGAATTAGCGGATGCAATGCGAATATCCATTGGCAAAGTCATTGTGACTCCGACGCCGACGGCCGCGCCGTTGATCGCTGCGATGATCGGCTTCTTACAGTTGAACAGCCGCAGGGAAAGTAGGCCGCCACCGTCTCTGCGTAATTTTGGTTGCGCTGCTCCCGCTAACTGGTCGTAGTTGAACGTGTCGGCACCGGCCGAGAGATCTGCGCCTGCACAAAATGCCCGACCGGCCCCGGTAAAGATGATTGCCCGCACACTGTCGTCGGCGTCGGAATTGTCGAGAGCCTCAAGTAGTTCGCGAAGCATGACGACCGTGAAGCTATTGAGCTGGTCAGGTCGATTGAGAGTGATCGTCGCAATGTTGTCAGCCACTTCATACTTGATTTGCGAGTAGGTCATCAAAAAATGCCCGGATTCAACTTTCTACACTTCGAGAAAGCGCGAGGCGGCGATTGCCGAACCCACGGCGCCCGCGAGCGAACCAATCACAAGAAGAACAATCATCACACCGCTGAGATAACCAGATGGGACTACAAGCGAACTGATTCCCGTGCCGGGAGTGAACTTGGATACCCCGTTTGTCCATGCACTATTGAGCACCCACAGAAATCCGCACGAAACCGCCCCCCCAATGAAGCCCTGCAGCAACCCCTCAAGCATGAACGGAACTCGGATGAACCAGTTGGTGGCACCAACTAATTTCATTACTTCTATTTCTCGACGACGAGCAAACATGGCGGTGCGAATCGTATTCCAAATCAGCCCAACCGCCACCACTAGCAGCACCAGTGACATCACCAGTGTGACGATACGAATGAACCGCGACAGCGTGGAAATCACTTCGAACTCGTCCTCGGCCAAGGCAACCTGTTCGACCCCCGGTAGCGAACGGTACTGCTCGCTCAGGCTTCTGACCAGGGTCGTATCGCCGGTTAAGGGAACGACCTTGAACTGGGAAGGAATCGATTCGGGGGTGAGCAAGCTGAGCGTGACAGGATCTGCCGCAAAAATTCGCTTTGCCTCCTCGTAACTGGCCGCTTTATCGAGGTAACGAAGTTTGCTCAGGTCGATAATTGTCGGAGATGCCCTAATCGTTTGATCAATGAGTGAGATTTGTTCGGCGGTCGCATCGCTTCGAACAAATACGATCATTTCCACATTTCCACTCCACTGAACCAGAAGGTTCTCGAATGCCCGTTGGATGAGAAATGTCGTGCCGACCAGCAGTAACGCGATCGCGGAAGTCAGGACCGCGGCAGCAGTCAGCGTGAGGTTACGTCGAAAACTTGCCCACATTTCTCGAAACGCGTAGGCGATGCGAGCAATCATTATTCGTACACTCCGCGTTCCTGGTCACGAACGATGACTCCGCGATCGAGCTGGATTACTCGGCGACGCATGGCGTTAACCACTCGATGGTCATGAGTTGCCATCATCACGGTGGCACCCGTCTGGTTGATGTCGTCGAGCAGGGCCATGATGCCCTCGCCGGTTGCCGGATCGAGGTTTCCGGTTGGTTCGTCCGCCAACATGATCAGCGGGCGATTGACGAAAGCGCGCGCAATTGAGACGCGTTGTTGCTCGCCTCCCGACAGCTGATTTGGAAATCGCTCGGTCTTGTCGGCTAGACCGACCATGTCCAAAACCGGTGGTACCTGCCGAGCGATCACATGTCTTGGCTTGCCGATTACCTCGAGTGCGAAAGCAACATTTTCGAAGACAGTCTTATTTGGAAGCAACTTGTAGTCCTGAAACACATTTCCCATGTTTCGACGAAGGTACGGGACCCTCGACTGTGGGAGGTCATTGATATTGCGACCGGCGACCCACACCTCTCCCCGCTCTGGTTTTTCCTGACGATTGATTAGTCGTAGGAGCGTTGACTTGCCCGAACCCGACGGGCCGACGAGAAATACGAACTCTCCCTTGGGAATATCGAACGAGGCATCACGAACGGCAACGGTCTCAGAGCCATATCGCTTTGTGACGTTCTCCAGCCGGATCATGAATCTCCTCTCGGGCTTAAGTCGCAACAGTCTAATTGACTATTCAGAATTTGCCCGTCGCCAACGCAAGTATCCCTCCATGAATAAATCCAATTCACCATCCAAGACTGCGGCGACATTTCCAGTTTCGACTTCGGTGCGCACGTCTTTCACCATTTGATATGGCTGCATTACATACGAGCGAATTTGACTTCCCCACCCAACTTGCGCCTGCTTGCCGGCAATTTTTGAAAGTTCTTCCTCACGCTCTTCTTCGATTCGCGCGGCAACCATTGTCTTGAGTCGCTTCAGCGCATTTTCTCGGTTTTGCAATTGCGAACGCTCCTGTTGCGAGGTGGCAACTAAACCGGTCGGTTCGTGCACGAGGCGAACCGCTGACGAAGTTTTGTTGACATGCTGACCACCTGCGCCGGATGCCCGAAAGACTTCCATGCGTATATCGCTATCGCTGATCTCGACATCCGGTTCTTCAAGAATTGGCCAGACCTGCACATTGGCAAAACTCGTCTGTCGCCGTCCCTGATTATCGAATGGGCTGATGCGAACGAGCCGATGAGTTCCTCGTTCGGAGGTGAGCATGCCATACGCATAGCGCCCTCGAATAGTGAGGTCGGCCGACAAGATTCCCGCTTCGGTTCCTTGGGACACATCCCCAATTTCAATTGCGAAATTCTTTCGCTCCGCCCAGCGGGTATACATCCGAAGGAGCATTTCACTCCAATCTTGCGCATCGACTCCACCGTCCTTGGCATTTATCTGGAGTATCGCATCCACCTCGTCGTGAATGCCGGTGAACAAACTGCGCAGTTCAAGCGCATCCAACTTTGATTTCAACGAAATAACACCTTGCTCAAGATCGGGTTCTTGTCCTTCATCGTCAATTTCACGCGCCATTTGGTGAAGCACCTCGAGATCATCGATGGTCGCGGACATCGACTTGAATTCGTCCAAGTCGGCCTTCAGATTTGAATACTCGGTGTTCACCAGCTTGGCGTAATTTTGATCATCCCAGAGATCGGGACGGGAGACCTCGATCCCGAGCTCTTCAATCCGAGCCCGGCTTGACTCCACCTTCAAATACACGAAGGCCTCGTCAACTCGACGCCGAATTTCATTCAGATCGTTGGAAAAGTCTCTCATTATGTCAATCGGCAAATGTGACTGTTACGCGCGACCGTGACACATCTTGTATTTTTTACCTGATCCGCACGGGCATGGCGCGTTTCGAGGAGTTCGCGACCAATCGTCGGCCGACTTGACGACCGTCTTTTGTGCCGCCGCCGGAGCTGGAGTATCGGATTGACCGTCGATTAGTCCGGCAAAACTATCCGATGTCTCCGTATCGAAAGATGACTCCTGCACATTTTGCACTCGAACAGGAGCAACTTCGTTCTTGACAACCTGCACATGCATCACGTATTTGACAAAATCTTGGGCAATTCCCTTCATTAATGTGCCAAACATCTCGAATCCCTCGCGCTGCCATTCGGTCAGCGGATCCTTTTGACCGACAGCCCGGAGGTTGATCCCCTCTTGTAGATAGTCCATTTCCTCGAGATGCTCTCGCCATCTCTGGTCGATGATTCGCAGCATCACTTGACGTTCGACCTCACGCATCGTCGACTCGCCAAGCTCGGATTCACGCGTGACGTAATAGGCCGATGCGTCCGCCATCACAATGTCGTACATCTCGTCGGTATCGGCGCATTCGGACAGCCGTTCTGTGGTGATCGAACTCGGCCAGAACGAAACCAGCTCTCGAGCCAGTCCGTCTAAGTCCCACTCGTCATTGGCTTCGGCGACACAGCGACTTTCAATCAGGGAGTCAACCGCCTCTGCGAGATACTCCATCGCCGCTGCTTTCAGATCAAGACCTTCCAGAATCTGATCCCGACGCTGATAGATGATCTTGCGTTGCTCGTTCATCACTTCGTCGTATTTGAGAACATTTTTGCGAATTTCGCCGTTGCGTTGCTCGACGGTGCTCTGCGCGCGTTCGATTGCCTTGGTCACCATCGTTGCTTCAATTGCTTCGTCATCTGGCAAGGCTCGCCCCATGACCCACGACAACGCACCCGTGGCGAACAGCCGCATCAGCTCGTCGTCGAGGCTGAGGTAAAATCGACTTTCACCGGGATCTCCCTGGCGACCGGCTCGGCCCCTCAATTGATTGTCGATTCGACGACTTTCGTGGCGCTCGGTACCAAGCACGTACAGACCACCCAATTCACGAACTTTGTCACCTTCTTGTCGGCAGGAAATATTGAACTGCGCGACGAGTTCTGCGTAGCGGGCCCGGGCAGTAGCCCGAGCCGCCAACGCCTCGGGCGTCATCGCGCTTAGCGGTACAGATAATGCAAACTCATCGAGGAGGGATTCCGGATCATGACCCTCACTGAGTACCTTCTGGCGAGCTAGACCCTCTGGATTGCCGCCGA
Organism: Ilumatobacteraceae bacterium; assembly: GCA_046716325.1. Lineage (GTDB taxonomy): Bacteria > Actinomycetota > Acidimicrobiia > Acidimicrobiales > Ilumatobacteraceae > UBA3006. The sequence goes on from JBKJXI010000118.1 coordinate 11,995, forward strand.
GAACAATGTCGACCCCTCGGCCGGCCATGTTGGTCGCAACCGTGACGCTTCCCAGTCGACCGGCCTGAGTAACAATGACGGCCTCACGAGTATGTTGCTTGGCGTTCAATACCTCGTGCTTAATCCCGTGTTGCTCCAATTTCCGGGACAGAACTTCACTCTTTTCAACGCTGACCGTGCCGACGAGAACCGGTTGACCGGCCGTGTTCCGAGCAACAATGTCGTCGATGACGGCCCCAAACTTGGATGATTCGGACTTGTAGATGAGGTCGGCTTGATCCTCACGAATCATTTCGCGGTTGGTGGGAATCGGCACAACCTGTAGGCCGTAGGTATTCATTAGTTCGGCAGCTTCGGTTTGTGCAGTTCCGGTCATTCCCGCCAGTTTCTTATACATGCGAAAGTAGTTCTGCAATGTGATCGTGGCCAAGGTTTGATTTTCTTCCTTAATTCGAACGCCCTCTTTGGCCTCCACGGCCTGGTGAATGCCTTCGCTCCAACGACGTCCTTCAAGAATTCGACCAGTGAACTCGTCCACAATTTTTACTTCGCCATCCTGGATGATGTAATCCTTGTCACGGTGGTACAACACCGCTGCCTTAAGCGCCACCTGTAATTGGTGTACGAAATTCTGTTGCACTTCGTCGTACAGGTTGTCGATTCCTAATTGCTGCTCGACTTTGTCGATTCCGGCCTCGGTCGGCACAACGATTCGCTTGTCTTCTTCGACTTCGAAATCCTGATCGCGTTTGAGGGATCGGACAATTGAGGCAAATTGGTAATACAGCTTTGCTGCGTCGGCAATTCGACCCGAAATGATGAGCGGAGTGCGGGCCTCGTCGATCAAAATCGAGTCGACTTCATCGACTATGGCGTAGTGATGTCCTCGCTGAACCTTTTCGATGGTGGAGGCCGCCATATTGTCGCGCAGATAATCGAAACCGAATTCGTTGTTGGTGCCGTGAGTAATATCGGCCCCGTAATCAATGCGCTTTTCCGCCGGTGACGTGCGCGATCCTGGGACCACCAGCCCGACGCTGAGGCCCATCCAGCGATGAATTGATCCCATCCATTCGGAGTCGCGTCGAGCCAAGTAATCGTTGACGGTGACGAGGTGAACCCCATTCCCCGCCAGGGCATTCAAATACGCCGGAAGCGTCGAAACTAGGGTCTTTCCTTCACCAGTTCGCATTTCGGCAACCCAGCCGGCGTGCAGCGCAGCGCCACCCATTAGCTGCACGTCGTAATGGCGTTGACCAATCACTCGATCGGCGGCCTCGCGGACGACTGCGAAGGCTTCGGTCAACAGATCATCGACTGTCTCGCCGCGGTCGAGGCGCTGGCGAAACTCAGTTGTTTTGGACTTCAGAGCATCGTCTCCCAAGGCGCCAATCTCGGCGGTCCAAGCATTGATGTCCGGTACTAGGCCGGCCAGCGCCTTTACCTTCTTACCTTCACCGGCACGGAGAATTCGATCTAGAAGTTGCATGCGACCTTTGATGCTATCTGCGCGACTCGAGCGAGGGAGTCGCAGCCACAGCGACTGTACTCACCCGTCCCGCGCCCGCCACATAGAGAACATCCGCCGCGGCGCGAAGCGTGGCGCCGGTAGTCACCACGTCGTCTACTACCAATACATGTAGACCGACTCGAATTCGTCGTGCCCGAAATTGCGGGCCGTGCAATCGTTGCTTACGACTGGCGCCGGTTTGAAAATATTGTCCTTGATGCACAAGTAGCGAACGACACGGCCGATGAATAATTCGTGCAATCGCTCGTGCGATTAGCTCGGCCTGATCATGTCCACGCCGACGACGACGATGCGTGCTTGTAGGTGCCCATGTGACAACATCCGCGTTTCGATGGTCGGGTTCGAGCCGATGCACGAGAACATTTGCGAGCAGGCGCGCGTTGGATCGCTGGTTGCGATATTTGAGGCCAAGTATTAATTGTCGGGCACGTCCTTCATACGCGACCGCATAGACTACAGATTCTGGAGCACCCGGAACATCAATATCGATGCTGGCCATCAATGCGTGTTCGCATTCGGTGCAGACCGAACGAAATTGTGCTCCGCAAACCTGGCATCTGGATGGAAAGAACATGAATGGTTCGCCGATGTATCAACGACTACGGTGGACGAGTGCCAAATTCATTTAGCGCGCCTCTTGCGGACCGACCGGTGCAACGCATCGCTCGTTGCACTGGTGGACTAGCACTCTTCGGTGTCGGAATTTCACTCTTGGTGCGGGCACGATTTGGACTCGCACCGTGGGATGTGTTCCACCAGGGCGTCAGCGAGCACTTAAATATTCCGCTTGGCACCATAATTGTGCTCACAAGTCTCGCCGTGATGCTGCTGTGGATCCCGCTTCACCAATCGGTTGGGCTAGGAACTGTTCTCAATGCAATCCAAATCGGTCTAACCGTAAATATCGTTGAACCAATCATTCCTGAGGTACACGGAATAGCCCTGCGCGTCGTGCTGATGCTGGTCGGCATCGGAATCGTCGCGATCGCGTCCGGGCTTTATATTGGTTCCGGTCTTGGCCCCGGACCGCGCGACGGACTAATGCTCGGACTTAGCATGCGCGGTTACCGAATAAGTCGAGCCCGCACCTTCATTGAGGTATCCGTTCTCATTGCGGGAATCGCCCTAGGTGGACAAGCTGGCATCGGTACCGTGTTGTTTGCGCTCGGAATCGGCCCAATGGTGGCACGAACCTTGCCGATTTTGAAAATGAATGCTCGCCGAACCACCTGATTGCTCAGTATCGATAGGACTCCGGCTTATACGGACCGCTTGGCGAAACGCCTAGATAGTCAATCTGTTCGTCCGTGAGTTTTGTCAATACCACGCCCAATGCATCGAGGTGTAGTCGGGCAACTTTTTCGTCCAAGTGCTTGGGCAAAACGTACACACCTAGCGGATATCTCTCGGGATGCTCAAACAGTTCCATCTGAGCGATCACTTGATTGGAAAATGAACAGCTCATGACGAAACTCGGATGACCGGTTGCGCATCCAAGATTTACTAGGCGACCCTCGGCGAGCACGATGATGGAGTGACCGTCTGGAAAGCTCCACAGATCGGTACCGGCCTTCAGTTCATCTCGAGTCGCACCGCTACGCGCGAGTCCGGCCATGTCGATTTCATTGTCGAAGTGACCGATGTTGCAAACTATTGCATTGTGTTTCATGCGCGACATGTGTTGGATTGTGACGATGTCGGAATTTCCGGTGGCCGTGACGAATACGTCGGCCACAGGAGCCATCGCGTCTAGAGTGTCGACCTGGTAACCCTCCATCGCCGCCTGCAGTGCGTTGATCGGATCTATCTCGGTGATCACCACTCTGGCGCCTTGTCCGCGCAGACTTTGGGCGCAACCTTTGCCGACATCGCCATAACCGCACACCACCGCAATTTTTCCGGCGAGCATGACATCGGTCGCACGATTGAGCGCGTCGATGAGTGAATGCCGACAGCCATAGAGATTGTCGAACTTGCTCTTTGTCACGCTGTCATTGACATTGATCGCCGGAAAGAGCAGCTCGTTTCGCTCGGCCATCTTGTAGAGCCGTTTCACTCCTGTGGTCGTCTCTTCGGTTACTCCACGAATTCCCTTGGCAAGGGTTGTCCACTTCAACGGTTCGGCTTTCAACGAACGCTGAAGTAGGCCAAGCACGATTGCCAATTCGGGATTCGATGCAGTAGTCGGATCCGGGACCTCGCCGGCCGACTCAAATTCAACTCCCTTGTGAATCAGCATGGTGGCATCGCCACCGTCATCCAGAATCATGTTTGGTCCGTTTCCGTCCGGCCACGTCATCATCCGATCCGTTGCCCACCAATACTCTTCGAGCGTTTCGCCCTTCCAGGCAAACACGGGTACCCCGTTCGGTTCCTCGACTGATCCGTTTGGGCCGACGGCTACCGCCGCCGCGGCATGGTCCTGAGTCGAAAATATGTTGCAGCTGGCCCAGCGCACCTCCGCGCCCAGTTCGTTGAGTGTCTCAATCAGCACAGCGGTTTGAACGGTCATATGCAGCGAACCTGAGATTCGGGCTCCCTTGAGTGGCTTCGATTTTCCATATTCGGCGCGAAGTGCGCGCAAGCCCGGCATTTCGTGCTCCGCGAGGTGAATTTCCTTGCGACCAAATGGCGCCAGCGACAGATCCGCAACCCGGTAGTCGCGGCGTTCGGCAAATGTTGAATTCATGGTTTCTCCTCGTGGTATCAGCGGAACACATTTCTGGGCCGGGGCCTGCTGGCACCAGTCGATTCAGCCCACGTGGAACTCTTCAGGATAACGGAACATAAACGAATTGTCAACGAAATGTCGGCGAGATTCCCTCGGCCGTAATTCGATTTTGCAAAAGAAGCCGCTCGGCATCATCCACTGTCAGAGCTTCGTCGATGAGCATGATCGGAATGCCATCGCGAATCTCGTACTTGCGACCGAGTCGCGGATTGAACAAGAAGTCATCGGTCGGAAAGTAGTAAAGAGGTCCCTTGTCTTCGGGGCACGCCAGTATCCCGAGCAGTTGAGCATCTAAAGTCACTTGGCGATCGTACTAGGGATTGCGGTCGAGAATTCGAAGTTTCTCTATACGGAAGTGATCACTGACAACAACTCGGCGACATGGTTGTCGCACTCATCTCGAGTCGCGGCCTCCAGATTGAGTCGCAATAGCGGCTCGGTATTGGAAGGGCGAACATTGAACCACCACGACCCACAGTCGACCGTTAGTCCGTCCAAGCGATCCTGAGAAAAATCTGCATAGTCTTGGGCGAGTCGTTCAATGACCTTTGAGATATCGGCGACAGTGGTGTTGATTTCACCGCTGGACGCGTAGCGCTCTAACGGAATTCTCAATTCGCTAAGCGGTTTACCCGTTCGGCACATTTCGCCCAGCACGGTCATCGCCGCAATGAGCCCGCTGTCGGCACGATAATTGTCGGCAAAGTAATAGTGCCCCGAGTGTTCACCGGCAAATACGGCACCGGTCTCGGCCATCACCTGCTTCATGTAACTGTGTCCATTTTGGGTGCGAATGCCGATACCGCCCATCTCGGCAATTACTTCGGGGACCGCCTTCGAACAGATCAAGTTGTAGAGGATTGTCGAACCCGGCTTTTTGCGCAAAAACGCAGTGGCAAGCAATGCGGTCGTTGTACTGCCGGACAATCCACGACCCAATTCGTCGACCAGAAAAACTCTGTCGGCATCACCATCAAATGCCAGGCCGACATCGAACCCGCCGGCGATCACACGCGCTTGGAGATCTCGCTGATTTGCCGGTTGCAACGGATCGGCAGGGTGATTTGGAAATGTTCCATCCAAGTCGCCGTACATCACCTCGAGTTCAAATGTCGGCAGGTGTTCGAATATCGCTGGCACCACCAGACCGCCCATTCCGTTTGCGGTATCGGCGACGATTCGCAATGGTCGAAGGCTGTTGCGGTCTATGAAACCTACGACATGCTCGGCGAATTCGGCCAATAAATTGCGGTGACTCAGGGTTCCGACCTTGGATGAGTTGGCGGGATCTTGACCGTCCAAATTTGCTTGAGCAATCGATTTGATCTCGCGCAGGCCATTATCGATTCCTATCGATCGGGCCCCGGACAAACACAATTTGATGCCGTTGTATTGAGCCGGATTATGCGAGGCGGTAAACATGGCGGCGGCCACATCGAGTTTTCCGGATGCGTAGTACAGCAAGTCGCTACTGGCGAGTCCAAGATTGACCACATCGACACCCTGACTGATTACACCGCGCTGAAATGCGTCGACTAGTTCCGGTCCGCTCGGTCGCATGTCGTGGGCGATTGCAATTGTTTTTCCGCCGGCGAATTTTGCAAAGGCGACGCCTAACGCGCGAGCAATATTGGCGTCTAGCTGGTCTGGAACGATGCCGCGAATGTCATATGCCTTGACAATTGCTTCCAAATTTGGCACGAGTACTGATGCTAGTCAGCAAAGCTCGCTTGGCGTCGTCGATATCTAATCGCAAGTCCGATTCCTAGAAATGTCAGTAGGTACGCGAGTACATCGATCGACGACCGACCATAAGTAAGGTGAACTTCGTTCCTCGTTGGGACCACGACCATCATGTTCGGAGCGACTCTGTACGGACCCTTTGCCCCGCTTACATCCCAATTCGGGAAGTAACTCACCCGCAATAACACCGGAACCCCAATTTGATCAACGGTGAATTTCACGTCCGAATCACCAATTTGAATGTCCGTGATATTCACCGGGCTAAGAGGAACATTACGAATCGGTTCTGACGGCACCACGACATCAATTCGCCGACCTGCATCACCCGGCTCCCCGATTCGTCGTGCAAGGTCGACTTCGACCTTGACGCGCTGCCAATCGCTGGGACCATCGGCCACCGGAAGTGCCGACCAGTCATCCGGGTTTTGGAACCAACTCATTCCCACTTCGAGCCACCGCTCGCGCGGATCGCCGCTTCCGGTCTGGACAACTACGGGTTGGACCTCAAGTGGAACGACCAGTTCATTGCTTGACTCGACTTGATAAATAACCCATGGACCGGATCGAGCAATTTCGGTCAGTTCGGGCTGCGCCGATGCTTGACTGATGGCTTCGGGTGTGAAACCCATAAAGTACTTCACTCCGAGTTGCTGGAGATACCGGACTCCTCTTGCCGCGTCATTGTTGTCGTATCGCAATTCGCGAACCGGGTTGCTACTTTGCTTCGACATCGCCGCGGCCGTTACAAAATGGTACGGAGTTGTGCCGGCGGCCTCGAAGAACAGACCTTCCATCGAGCCGATGCAACCATCGGTCCAAAACGGTAGAAGCATTAGTGACATCGTCGTTCCGTATTTGTTCAATTCGCCGCTGTTTTCCCACAACGCACGACCGCAGCCAAAATTTGGGTCATCGCCGAGTTGTTTCATCGTTTGGACAACGCTGTAATACTCGCCATACGTGGCTTTTCCCTCGTAACCCTGAAAATTCCACCTGGCCCAGCCATCTACGAAACCATCGTTGCTTAACTTTGTCTCTAGCGGACCCCACTTGTACATCGCCGTGCCCGTGGAATTTGTGACGACCTTTCCAAATGGAAGTTCCTGAAAATGAAACCCAAGTACAAAGGTCACGATGGCCGCCAAACTGGCCGCCATGGCGATGTTGAAAACCGGTCGGGTGCGAACTGGAGAGGGTGCGGAAACGACCACGAGTTGCTCGGTGCGTGCCACAGACGAACGAGCCAGTTCCTCGAGCGCGACGAATCTGGCAATCCCCGCGACCGTTTCGTAAATGCCAATCATCATCAGCATGTAGCGCACGAGATAGAAAAATGGAAGTACGCGCGGGTTCCACAACAAACCAATTACCGGCAGGCTGTCGCGCGAAATGAACACGAAAATCGCCAGCACCACTCCAAATACCCCGAGCCAGATTCCTACTCGATGTCGTCGAAACACACACACACCAAAACCGATGAGCGCAAACAACATGATGGAAATGTCCCAGAACGCCGGAAGCGGAAAGAACATCTTCCAAAATGAGTCGCTTGCACCGCTTGGTCGTGGTTCGTACTTCATGTCGGTCATGTATGCATGACCCGTCACAAATGGCACGACCCAAAACGCCGACAGAAGTGCCGCAATACCCGCCACCGACAGTCCCCATTTGATGCGAAGGCGGTCCCTCCATACGAGCATCATCAATCCGACGCCGATGAACACAAATATGAGGACGACTCCGTGGCACAGCGCCGCCAATGCAATTACGACGGCGGCAAGTATTCGTCGTTCGCCGGTATACATGCCGTGAGCAAAGAGTCCGAAACCGATCATCGCCAAGGTAAGAGCAATGGAGAACGAAAACTCGCCGGCCATTGTTGAGGCGATATTGCCTCCGTAGATCGTGAAACTCTCGTCATAAAGAAAAACGGTCGCGGCGAGAACCAATAATTCCGGAATTGGAAATGCAAACCTTGCCAGTCGTCCGAATATCCACGTTGCAAGCGGAAGTGTCAATATTCCAATGACTGCGATTATCTTGATCGCAACTCCGTACGGAACGATGAGATCAACAAGCACGATGAGCAATGCCGGCACCACCATGTAGAACCGATACACGGGAAACCCGGCGTACCAATCCATGCTCCATCCGGAAAGTTTCCAGCTACCGAGCAGGTGGTCGCGTAAATAAGCCGGACCCCACACATGGGCACCCATGTCGCCGCCCGTTGGCGTGTTGTCACGCAGGATCAGGCCGAGGTGCAAGGTCTTTAACAGAAAAAGAGTTGCACCGGCAACGATGACAATTGATGCAATTCTTGTGTACAGCTCGAGTCTGTCCGAGGGGATGTCGGCGTCTACCAGGTCCTGCTCGCTGGTTGCGCCTTCTTCGCTTTCCATATCCGTTGTCATGTCAGAAGCCATCTTTGCATTGTTTAACGGGAAATCGAATTCACTGAATGATAACGAACAAAAGGGCGGTGGCATTGAAAGCCACATGCGCCCACACTGACATCCCCAATCGCTTGGTCTTCATAAAACAGATACCAAGCACGATGCCAAATGCGAATAATCCAGGGAACTCGATTGGATTGGCATGGACAACCGTGAACCAGACCGCAGATGCAATAAGTGCGGTGGTCTGGCTAAATCGCTGTTGTAATCCACCCTGAATGAATCCGCGGAACACAAGTTCTTCGACTACGGGCGCACCGATCGTCACAACCAATGCCAACAAGATGATCCAATATCCGTGCGCCGCATCCACCAAGTTGGTCGCCCGTTTGTCAATTTCATTATTCGAATATGCCTCTGGAAACATTCGTCTAAATGGCCAGGTAACTATCCCAACCAAAAGGAGCTGGCTAACAATTCCGATCGGAATGCCGAGCAAATCTCGACGGCGGAACCAAAACGAAAAGTCGTGGCGAAAGTCTCCCGTGCCACGTCGACCGGAAACGAAGACCAACATCGCCATATTGGGAATCCAAAGCGCGAAGGCGACGACGGTGAAAGCCCAGGTCGGCGCTTTATCTCCGGTTAGATCGTTGGATCCGGCCAGCAATTGAAATGCGACGACAAAGAGTGTCGCCAGCAGGTAGGCGCTAAGCCACGCTAGGACGATGTACCCGACGCTGAACCCGCCGCGTGGATGATTTGAATCTGATGATCCTTCGCCGACGGGTGGACCCCACGGCGAATGATTCATCCGGCGAGTCGGTTAGGAACGACCAACCTGAATCGATTGCGACGGTCTTCCAAACGCCATCCCGTAGGCACGGTCAATCGTTGGCCGTGTCGCTCACACAAATCATACGAATGTGGATCGCGTTCAAAAGTCAAGTCATCGATCCAGGCGAGCGCTCGACTGTATTGAAAAGTAAGCGTGATCGTAGAAACTTCGCTACACGAACTTCTACAACATTGTCTAGCCACTCCGTACACGCTAATCAGCCGCGCAATCGCAACGGTGGACTCCCAAGTCCATATTCTGCGACACGCACAAGGCGAACCCGCCGTATCATGTTGCTGTGCCCTTTTTGCCACCACCACCCCCACCCCCGGCGCCAAAGCGTCCTACTCGTAAACCGTTGAAGCGTGGCGCCGCCAAGCCCGGTGCGACCGGCGAGCGACCGTCGATGCCACGGTGGGCAATATGGGCGCTCGTGGCGGTGGCCGGGATACTCATTCTTGGTCCGCGAGTTTGGCCGAGCTCGGATTCGACAAAAGTGACTTACACCGAGTTCCTTGATCTCGTAAATCAGGGAAATGTGACCAAGATCAAGATCAACAACATCAGCAACTCAATCTCGGGCACCATGGCCGATGGCAGCACGTTTGAAACAACGGGCGCGGCGAATCTTTCTGACGCCGACGAACAATTGCTCAAGTCAAAGGGTGTCGACTACGACTACTCGGCACCGCAAGGCAATTTCTTCACCAACCTGATACCAATTCTGCTTCCGTTCCTATTAATCATGGGTTTCTTTATTTGGATGCAGCGCAGGGCAATGGGGCAAGCGGGCAGCATTATGTCGATCGGTCGCAGTCGCGCGAAGTCGTACAACGCCGACAAACCGAGCACGACTTTTGCCGATGTCGCGGGTTACGAGGGAGTCAAGCAAGAAATCAAGGAGGTCGTCGATTTTCTTCGGATGCCGGAGCGGTTCAAAGAAATAGGTGCGCGAGTACCAAAGGGAATTCTTTTAATTGGGCCGCCGGGCACTGGCAAGACTCTCTTTGCCCGCGCAGTTGCCGGTGAGGCGGGTGTCGGCTTTTTGTCGGTAACCGGCTCCGACTTTATGGAAATGTTCGTGGGCGTCGGCGCGAGTCGTGTTCGGGACTTGTTCCAGCAAGCCGCCAAAATGGGGCGAGCCATCATTTTTGTCGACGAAATAGATTCAATCGGTCGTAAACGCGGCGCCGGTCTCGGTGGCGGTCACGATGAGCGCGAACAGACGCTCAATCAAATGCTTGCCGAAATGGACGGATTTGAGGCCACCGAGGGAATCGTCGTCCTGGCCGCCACAAACCGACCGGACATTCTCGATCCGGCATTACTCCGTCCCGGTCGATTTGATCGTCAGATCATTGTTCCGCTGCCAGAAGTTGACGAGCGCCTGGCGATCTTGAAGGTTCACTCGGTTGACAAGCGAATGGGAACGGACATCGATCTCGAAACGATGGCCAAGGCGACACCCGGAATGAGCGGTGCCGACTTGGCAAACCTTGTCAACGAGGCTGCATTATTTGCGGTGCGACGTGGTTCCACCCAGATCGAACGAATTGATTTCGAAAACGCCCGCGATCGTGTTGTGCTCGGTGCCCGTCGCGAGAGTCTGGTGCTGAATGCGGAAGAAAAGCGAGCAACCGCCTACCACGAAGGCGGACACGCGGTTTTGGCCACGGTGCTTCCACACAGCGACCCGCTGCACAAAGTCACGATCCTTCCGCGCGGGATGGCTCTGGGCGTCACCTGGACCCTTCCCGAGGAGCGTCACACCTATTCACGTGAATTTTTCGAAGACATTATCTGTAAGGCAATGGGCGGACGGGTTGCGGAAATGATTGTGTTTGGAAATCTCACCAGCGGCGCGGCAAATGACCTTGAGCAAGCCACCGGCATTGCTCGACGGATGGTGCGCGAATGGGGCATGAGCGACCTGATCGGGCCGATGGCCTGGACCGGTCAGCAACAGGTTTTCCTGGGAGAAGACCTAATGACGAGCGGACGCGAATACAGCGATGAGACCGCAAGAAAGATCGACGAAGAAATTGGCAACATCTTGCACACTCAGCAGGAGCGCGCCCGAGTAATTCTCACCAAGCACCGAGCCGGCTTAGACCTGGTGGCGAATGCGCTTCTAGAACACGAAACTATCGACGGTCCGACGGTGGCGCTTCTCGTTCAACAAGGTCTTGGTGCGCCGAGCTTGCCGTCTTCATCGCCGAGCGACACAGCGGCCGCAGGCGACTAGTCCCTCATCCGAGCAAGCGCCGCCCATAGGTCGGTTGCGGTAACTGGCCCCACGAAACTTTGCCGCACCACTCCTTGACGGTCGACCAGGAGCAGTGTCGGAACTGCATCGATGTTGTACCTCTTGTGTAGGGCTCGCTGCGCACTGAACTCGGAGATATGTACCGCCACTGAGTCACTGGCCAATACTTTGGCCTTGGCTTCTATGTCGGCACATGTTCCACAAGTCGCCGAGGTGAACACAACAACCAGCCACGGTGTCGATGGCTCGGAAAAGTCGGCGCGATCAAGCTGAGTTGGGGATTCATGGACCGACTGGGTGGGGGGATCTTGGCGCCGTTTCGAAATGATCCCAAATAGTGCGGCGGCGCATGCAACGGCTAAAACTACGAACAGTCGAATCACGACGCGGTAACTGGGGACGGAACGACTGGCAATGCCATGACCGCGCTCCTGCCAACGAGTTCGTGACCTCGCGAAAGAAGTCGCTGGATAATGACGGGCGAGGTTGCTCGGAAAATTAACTCTCCGCTGGGCAATCCGATTGGGACCGTAATTAGGACGAGTCCACTTTCTGGCACCACGACAGCTTCCAGACCGGGTAGCGCCACCGCCCCGGCTGGACCGACTGACAGCACGCTGATCGTGGCCGCGTTCGAAGTGGTATTCAACACGACGACTGTGCCCTCAAGTCCAGCGGTTGTTCCCGACGCCGCCACCCATGTTGTCGAGGCGGCATCTGCCGGCATTCCGAGAACTACCGAAGTGCCCACCGCGTTGCCATCGCTTCGGCTGATGATCTGCTCGACGACAATGTGATCGGAACCCCTAAACTCGCCTAGATCGGTCGGCACATCAACGGTGGAAACCAAGATTCCGTAACGACCGCTAGGTAGCGTCGGCAAACTTGCAGTGTTGAGCGTCACCACCCTGCCTGCCGGCGCGGTTATTGTCGCCGGCGCCAGACTTGAAGTTGCTTCGCCGGACGTGATGAACACAACGCTAAGTGTGCGATCCGTCTCACCGGGATTAAAAATCACAAGTTGCTCGGCAATATTGGGACCCTTCTCCCCGTCCGGGAACCACCACTGAGCGCTTGTCGACGAGGCGCCGAGCGACATCGTGTATCCCAGACGTCCCTGGCCGAGATAGTGCTGTGAGCGACCGGCCACTAGACGACCAGATGATGCCCGCACCGCAACCGCAACCACTTTTTCGTTCCGCGCACCTTGTTCGGCCATCTCCAATATCGTCACCGACTGAGGAAGTAAGACAAAACCCTGCAGGTTTGCCGGTTCACGCTTTGTTTCGAGAGTGACAAAACTTATGTCTACGACGGTCGAATCGGAGTACGGATTGGTCAGCACAATTTGCTCGATACTGTCCGCCCCGGTAAAACCATCGGCAAAGAACCACTCGGATGCTGGTGAATTGGCGCAAAGAGCCACCGAGTCCCCGGCCGGGTGAGTGATCAGTTGCTCGACCGATCCAATTCCTCCGTTGATTTCAACCATGGCGCTCACAAAAGTCGAATCGGATCCCGCGATGGCATCCACGAAAATACTTGAAAGTGCCGGGACAGAGATCGCACTCAGGACTGGTGGCTGAATGTCGCTAAAAAAAGTGATCGTCGCGGAGATGTCCGAGTCAGACGAGTTGGACACGACGATTTTCCCCGTAATACCCAGGTCATTCGCCGGTACTCCAGGGCAGTACCACGATGTGGTTAGACGCGATTCGGATCCAATAGTCGGTACGGCGAGGAGTTCGTTGGTCGCCCCATTGGCTGTCGAAGTCTCGACGGGCTCGCTTCGCGTTACATCGAGTGCAATGAGATATCCAGCGGCGCCAAGTGCGAGGATCAACACGAGTATGCGACGAAAATTCATCACGGTCCGGGCTCCCGCAGGTTCACATTGATTCGTTGCGTCCCGCCTCGCCAGCGACGGCGTAGCCTGCGTGCGTCAATAGCGATCGCAACTAATACAAACCACATCGCCATTTGTACGAATATCAGCGCAAAGTGTGAAATTGGCGTGGAGTAGACCAGCACGGCCGTCCCGCCGAGCGGTAGATCAAATGCGGTTGTCCCGCCAAATGCAACGCGTGGCGCAATTTCTGCACCTCCGACCTGCATTCGGATATTTTCATTGAATGGCACTGCGAGATGGACTGTGCCACCCTCAACAACGCCTAACGCGGTGTTGTCAAAATCTCCGCCAAAGGGAAGTGCCGATGTGGCGCGTAATGTGGTCGACAGTAAGACTTCCTCTCCACCCTGCGAACTGATCATCGCCGTTTCGGCATCCAACACCGACAGCGTGGGAATCCAGGCGCTGTTTTCGAAAATCATCAGGTCGCTGGCCGAATACACCCTGCGGAAATCAAGTTGAGTCGATAACGCATCGAACAGCCCGGGGGGAACCGGTATCGGCTTCTTATGAGTAGAAACACCACCGTCGATGAGCGGTACCACGACGTATTTCACTGCCAACGGGGCAAGCAGTCGACCGCCCCGAGACGTTGTCTTGCGAACTATTGCGTCCATCGCGCGATTTAGGGATTCGGTCATCTGCGAACTTTCACTTCGCCAGCGATCGATGATTGTCAACTCGCCGTCGGCGGCCACCGCAAATGAAATCTGGGAGTTGATCTCGTTGCTTGGAAGTTGCAACAATCGAGGGTCGCCGACGAACACGGTGTTGTAGTCGCCTTCGGTCGGATTGGTCGGCAATTGGACGAGCAGTTGCGCCAGCGAGACTCTCGGCTGGTTCCACCGTCCGTCTGCCGCGTTGACCACGGTCGGAATGACCGACACGATGATCGCAATCGCGACAATCCAGCCGAGGGGCTGGCGCCAACTAAAGGTGGCGAGCCGCAGATCTTCGGTGATGGCAGTTGCACAAGTTGCGCTGGCCATGGCCAGCCCGCATGCAACTACGACGAGAAGTATCGCCGGCTCCGGCGTGGCTACTCCAATTGCTCCGTTGTCGGCAAGGACGGTGAGTGCGCCGGCACCAAGGACGAGTACTGCCGATCGCACCGCCCAAATGAGTCGTTCCGACTTTACGATCGCCAGGCCGGCAATTACGGGAATATATAGTCCAAGAATGATCGGCCCAAAGCGCAAGGAACCGAAATCGAGTTGGGCCAGATTTTTCAAACCAATGGGGTTTCCCGAATCACTGGCCGAACCTGTGAACCAAGTCCACGCGTCGTTGGCGACCATGTTGTTCAACCATGGCACTTGCACAATTGTTGCTCCGATCGGGACCGAAATGGCAAACAGACCCGACCACAGCAATTGCTGACGGCCCGCGCCGCCCAAAATGTCACCGATAAACCACAGAATCGCCACCAGAGCCACGAGTAGGGCAAACGAAGGCACGAACGCGACCGTTACGGCGGCCACCAATATTGCCCGCGCTAGGAGTTGACTGCGATTATTCGATGGTTGCGGAGATGACGACATAGATAGGAAGCGAAGCATCCACGGCAGGGCCGCATAACACAGCAGCGCACCCAACCTTCCGTAGGCAATCGATATGTACGGCAATGGAACCGCCGCGTACACCACCACTCCGACAAGTCGAGCACGCGAATTATTGAATACGGAGCCAACACTGGCCATCCCCATGCATCCAACTGCTATTGCGCCAATGACCACCATGGTTTGTAACAATGCAAGTTTCCCCAACAGCACCAGCCCGCCAAGTGCGAGAAAAATATGCGCGGTTGGCTGGGCACCCACTCGACCGAATCCGACCGAGGTCCAGTCGGTGAAATAATTTGCCAACAATCGAGCCGGGGTTCCCGAGCCGGATCGCAAAGGAAGGAACTCGCCGACCGAGGTGACTCCCCCACCGATGATGCCACGACTTCCTATCAGGACTACGAGCGCGGCAACGAGTGCGATTGCTCCGATTGTTCGGGATCCTCCAGCGAGCCGGAAGCCGCGTCTCCTGTCGGCTCTCAATTGTTGTTGGGCAATAGCGCGACGATGTCGGAGGAAACTGGTAAAGCGCGCGCTACCCCGCACTTGCAAAAAATGAATCTCGCCGGCCGCGATTCGTCGATACGGACGTACCTCTCCGCGTCGCCGGATGATGTATCTGGCATCTAAAAGTACGGCAATCGACGCCCGGAGGGTAGCAATCGATCGTCGCAGTCCACCGGTGAAAACTCCAACAAGCGTTTCGATCAGAGAAGTGACGAAAAGTTGAATCATTACACCAGGTAGCTGCAATCATCCAGACAAGGTGGCCACCGTTCGCACTCGGTGGCGCGCCTCGAGTGCCGGTCGAGCTAGGTCCGGATTTCGCTCAAGGAATTTTTCACGATGTCGAACAACCGCGCTCGGTACCACCAGAACTCGCGCGCCGCTGAGATGTGCTCGCCAGCAAAACTCGAGGTCTTCTCCAAAGAATGGAATGTCCGGTGCAAATCCACCTAGTTCACGAAACAGATCGGCCCTGACCACGATGCACGCCGATGGCAGGAAGAACACATCGCGTACCGAGTCGTGCTGTTCCTGGTCTCGCTCACCCAGTTCAATGAGCGAATCGATCTCGCCGATCCGGTCGGCTCCAAGACCGACGTGCTGGAGCACGCTTGGGTCATCCCATTGGACAATCTTGGGACCAACGACTCCGGCATTGGAGCGAAAGGTCTCTTCGATCAATTTTGAGATCGTGTCCGGTTGGAAGGCGACATCATCATGGGCGAAGCAGAAAAAACCACCGACCCCTTCCACGATCCGCTGAACCTCATTCATGACTGGGCCGAAACCGGGGTTGCCTTCGACGATCCGAATGAGGGACTCCGGGAGTGACTGGCGGATCTGCCGGCTCAGTTCCTCGGTGTCCGAAGCGGAAGTCAAAAAGGCAATTGTCTGGATCCGTGGATAGTCCTGACGGGCCAAACTGGCCAAAGTCTCGGCGAACCAGGGCCCGGGTTGGTCAACCAGAAATGCCACAACAACGGGCGGAGCCCCATTTAGGGTCAGTGGTTCGCCTTCCAGCAAGGGGCTCATCTCTTGGGAAGTCACGACTTTCCAAGGATACTTCCCCAGCAACAGTTGATTCTTGCAAGTGCTTGCAAAAGTTAGCAGAGGCATATATGATGGCTAGCGAAAAGCCAGACCGAATCCGACCACATCAGGAGCCGATATGCGTGCCATTAAATTCCCTGCAATACCCAACATTGACCTCACCAAGGTTGACCTCGCCAAAGTCGCCCTCAAATTTCGTCGGGCATCAACCAAGACAGAACCACTGATCAGGTTTGCAAAAGATGCGGCTTATGTCACCGTCGGTGTTGGCGTATTGACTTTTCAAAAGACGCAGGTTCGTCGCCGTGAAATCACGACCGCGGTCAAAGACTCGATGCCAAGAATTACTAGCGAAGCAATAGCTCGAGCCGAGTCAGCGGTAAGCAAAGTCGTATCACTCGTCAACACTCGCCTGCCAAAGAAGTCGGCCACCGTCGCCGAATAAGTTAGTGAAGTACCCTAAAGGTCAGTGACTTCGTCTTCAACCACTTCGTCGCGCACCCCACTTCCAGAAGGTACCGCCGCAGTCGGTGCCGGTTTGTTCATCGCCGGTGTTTCGGCGTACGCATTTTTAAAGTAGGCCAACAGGCTCTCGGCCAAGACGGCTTTAAGCCCATAGTTGCGATGTGGTTCGTGGCCTTTACCTTTGCGCCCGGATTTTTTCTCCCCCTCGAACAAGAGGTGAGCCGAGCAATAGCCCATCGCCGCGCCCTCGGTCAGGGTGGGGCGCCAATTGTGCGGCGAGTTGTTCCTCTTGCAATCGCAGTTGTCGCCACCTTGGCCGTTATCACCGCGTTAGTAAGCGGCGCGATTACCAATCACCTATTTGAAGGCAACGGAGTGGTCACTTTGTGTCTCGCTCTCACATTGGCCACCTATGCACCCTTCCACCTGGCGCGTGGAATCTGTTCCGGTTCGGGACGATTCGGTCACTACGGCACGATGATCGGCATCGATGGGGCGACTCGAGTCATCGGTTGCGCCGCGCTGTGGATGGGCGGTGTGACCACGGTCGGTGCGTACGCCTTGGTCATTGCACTCTCACCGCTCGTAGGCGTATTGGTGGTCGGTTGGCGCGGCGGATTGAAAAGCTCAGAGGGTCCACCCGCGGCCTGGTCCGAAATAACTCCGAATCTCAGCTGGCTACTGCTCGGTTCGCTTTTTTCCTCGGCGCTTGTAAACGCCGGTCCGATCACCGTCGACCTCCTCGCCACCAACAACTCCGCATCCGTAGTCACTCGTTTCGGCAATGCCGTCATATTTGCCCGGATTCCACTATTTCTGTTCCAAGCGGTCCAGGCGGCCCTACTACCGAGACTGGCAAGACTTGCGGCAAAAGGCGACCTTGGTGAATTTCGAAATGGACTGAAGCGACTCTTGATACTCATAGGCGCCGTGGGAGTAGTTGGCGTAATCTTGACCTACGCGTTCGGATCTCAAGTGTTGAATTTCGTGTACGAAGGTCGCATCGATCGGCGCACCTTGACGATGCTCGCCCTGTCGAGTGCCTTATATATGGTGGCCGTCGCTATCGCGCAAGCGGTAATTGCCCTGCGCGGACATGCACGCGCCGCCATCGGCTGGGCACTTGGATTCCTGACTTTCGTGGCGGTGGCGTGGCTATCTAGTAGCGACCTTTACTTGCGCGTCGAACTTGCGCTGGTCGGTAGTTCGTTGATGGCATTGGTCAGCTTCGTGATCGCGCTTCGAGCGCTGTTGCGCCGCGGTGCGATCCCAGATCCTGAATCGCTTTTGGTCGCCCTATCTGACCGACCAATTGATAATTAATTTGAATTAGCGACTATTTTTCGCCCGCGCCGACTCGTAGGCAAGGTCGTGGGCAACCATCATCTCAACGAGTTCAGGGAACATCACTTCGCGTGTCCAGCCCAATTTCTCTCGGGCCTTGGTCGGGTCACCGATCAATAGATCGACCTCGGCTGGACGATAAAACTTCCTGTCCTGACGAACGTGTGGCCGCCAGTCTCCTAACCCGGCATTGGTGAAGGCAAGGGTCAAAAATTCTTCGATGGAATGGGTCTCACCGGTGGCGATGACATAGTCGTCCGGCTCGCTTTGTTGAAGCATCATCCACATCGCCTTGACATAATCGCCGGCGTAACCCCAGTCACGCTTGGCATCTAGATTGCCAAGCACCAGTTCGGTATCAATGCCAAGTTTAATTCTGGCGGCAGTGTTGGTGATCTTGCGTGTTACGAACTCTAAGCCCCGACGCGGTCCTTCGTGATTAAACAAGATTCCGGAACACGCATACAGGCCATAGCTTTCCCGATAATTGACGGTGATGTCATGTCCATAAACCTTGGCGACTCCGTATGGCGATCGCGGATGAAACGGAGTTCGTTCTGTTTGAGGTGTCTCGCGAACCTTGCCAAACATCTCGGACGACGATGCCTGATAGAAGCGAATGGGATTATTGGTGACGCCGCCAACCATTCGCACCGCCTCGAGTGCTCGCAGCACGCCAAGGCCCGTCACGTTGCCGGTAAGTTCGGCTTGGTTGAACGACATCGCGACAAACGAAATTGAACCCAAATTGTAAAACTCATCCGGCTGGGCATGTTCGAGCGCGGTCACGATGCTGGTTAGGTCGGTGAGATCACCCGGCACGATTTCGACATAGGGAAACTCGTCACGCAATAACTCGGCACGCGGATTGTGCTGACCTTTCATCATGCCAAACACTTTGTAACCCTTACCGTGCAGGAACTCGGCGAGGTGACGACCGTCTTGTCCGGTAATTCCGGTGATGAAGGCTTTACGCATATGCTTTCTAAATCTATCATCGGCTCTGTAAACAACTCCGCTAACGCGTTGCATCCTTTACGCTAAACGCCATGATCACAGTTCTCGCCGGCGGAGTTGGTGCGGCACGATTTCTTCGTGGACTCGTGGATGCAATTACGCCAAGCGATGTGACCGCAATAGTCAATACTGGCGACGACACCGTATTGCATGGGCTTCACATCTCGCCCGATATCGACACCGTGATTTATACATTGGCAAATGCAATTGATTCGGCGCGCGGATGGGGACTCGGCGACGAAACTTGGGCAGCAATGTCGGCACTGAAAAGGTACGCCACGGTGCGGCCGACTAATTCGATTGCTGCACCGGACTGGTTCAACCTGGGCGACCGTGACCTGGCGACGCACTTTTATCGCACCGCAAGACTTTCCGAGGGAGCCACCCTGAGCGAGGTAACTACAGAAATTGCCGCGGCCGACGCGGTAGGACATCCCGGCGACCTCGGCACCCTCGACGACCTCGCCGTCCTGGGTGGCCTTGAGG
>JBKJXI010000119.1:0-4139 GCA_046716325.1 Ilumatobacteraceae bacterium
CCCGACGATGCGCAGTTGCTGCCGGCCGTAACCGCCGTTCGAGAATTAACTCAAGTGACCGTCGACATCGAAACCTCGAAAATGATTCGCAACGGTCGAGTACTCGCACGCTGGGCTGGACAACCACCGTGGGCGATATTGGATGATCACGGCGCGCTGCTCGCCGTGTATGAACCATTCGGTGAAGAACAAGCAAAGCCGGTCGTGGTTTTGGCCGAAGCGATAGCGTGACCTGAATGCGAATATTGCGCGAACTTCCCAATTCGCAGAACAAAAAAAGCGATGCCGCTCGCACCGTGGTAACAATCGGCGCATACGACGGTGTCCATCTTGGCCATCAGGCTGTGATTCGTCAGGTTCGAGACAAGGCAAGCGAACTTGGCTGTGAAAGCGTGGTGGTGACGTTTGATAAGCATCCGGCCGCCGTGGTTCGTCCGGAGTCGGCGCCCAAATTACTCACCGACATTGAACAGAAACTCGAATTGCTGGCCGCCACCGGGGTTGATGCGACATTCATTGTTGAATTTACCGAGGAACAGGCCCACGAGGATCCTTCGGATTTTGTGCGTCGAGTGCTTGTGAACGGGCTCGGTGCGCGATTGGTCGTTGTCGGCGACGACTTCCATTTCGGTTTTCGGCGACTTGGCAATGTGGCTTTGCTGGGCGATCTTGGCCGGGTTCATGATTTTGAGGTTGCGCCGATCCAACTGATTTCGAGACTGGATGGGAGCGGCGAACCCGTGAGTTCGACAGCCATCCGCCGTGCCCTCACCGAAGGGAAAGTTGAAGTCGCCGCTCAAATGCTTGGTCGACACTTTGAAACTCGCGGTGTCGTCGTCAGCGGAGACAGGCGGGGGAGTCAGATCGGGTTTCCCACGGCCAACATTGAGGTCCCGCACGAGATGATCCTGCCAATGGACGGCGTGTATGCCGGGCACTGCACCCTGAGCGACGGCTCACGCTACGAATGTGCGATAAACCTCGGTCGTCGACCAACATTTGTCGAGCGCGCTGCTCATTCGATTCTTGAAGCCCACCTGCTCGACTTTAAGGGCGATTTATATGACCAAAGATTACGAGTGTCGTTCGAGCGCTTCCTACGCAGCGAGCGAAAATTTGAAAGCCTGGAGGCTCTCAAGTCGCAACTTGGAGCCGACATCGCGCAAGTTCGCTCAGCGATGCGTTAGGGGCTCCATTTCCCTGGCGTCGCCGTAGAGGGTTGTTCGCTGGCGCAAGGTGCGACCGAGCGGGGCAACGATTTCGCCGAACGACTCCTCAGTCATCTCTTGACCGTGACTTGCTCCGGCGGCTCGTGAAATGTTTTCGTTCATCAGCGTGCCACCGAGATCGTTACAGCCCGCCTGCAGTAACTGCGCTGCGCCCTGCCGACCAATCTTTGTCCATGACACCTGAATATTGTCAATCAGTCCGTGATACGCAATTCGAGCGATGGCGTGCATCAACAGAGTCTCGCGAAACGTGGGGCCGCGACGCGCCTTGCGTTGGAGATATATCGGCGATGCCATGTGCACGAACGGCAAGCCAACGAATTCGGTAAACCCACCGGTCACTTTTTGTAGATCTCGCGTCCGAACGATGTGTTTTGCCCACGACTCTGGATGCTCTACCGACCCGAACATGATGGTGATATTGGAACGCAGTCCAATGCCGTGGGCCACGCGATGACACTCCAACCACTCATCGGTATTGATTTTGTCCGGACACAAGACTGCCCGTACATCGTCGTCAAGAATTTCGGCAGCGGTGCCGGGAAGCGAAGCAAGTCCCGCTTCCTGCAGCCGGATGAGATACGACTCGAGAGGCTCGCCGAGTCGGCGCGCTCCCTCGGTTACTTCGAGTGCGGTAAAGCCGTGAATGTGCATTCCCGGGACCGCATCCTTGACGGCTCGTGCGACATGAATGTAATAGTCGCCGTCGAAGTTGGGATGAATGCCGCCCTGCAGGGTGACCTCGGTGGCGCCCAGATCCCAGGCTTCCTTTGCCCGCCCGGCGATGTCGTCCAACGTGAGCAAATACGGAGTGCCGCGCAAGTTAAGACTGAGCGGTCCCTTGGAAAAACCGCAGAACTTGCACTTGAACGTGCAGACATTTGTGTAGTTGATATTGCGATTGTGCACCCATGTCACGGTGTCGCCATTAGCCAGTTGACGTAACTGGTCGGCGTAGCGGGCGACGGCAACGACCTCCGGTCCTCTGGCCCGAAAGAGGGCAACGATTTCTTCCGCGCCAATTTCCTCACCGCGTTGATGACCGCGAATAATCTCACCGATACGACCGCCCAAACTCGAAGTCAGTTCTTGATTGATCAACACCGGAGGTAACTGAGTTGCGCCCGAATACCACTGCGTCGAACGATGCCCAACAAGCACGACTTCGGCGCCGTCGTGTACCACATCGGCCGCCGTCACTTTCTCGGGCCACATCTGACCCGGGTCGTCGCGCCCGAGGCCCTCGGCATCGGCCCGGTCCATCACCGCAAAGTGAATCGAAGCATCGAGCCAAGTGTCGGGAGCATTGACAAATTCCGGATAAATGGTGAGCCGCGGTGCAAGCACCTTGCCGCGATTCTCCGTAGCTAGGCGAAGGCTGTCGAGGGCCGGCCATGGACGCTCGGGATTGACGTGATCTGCAGTCACCGGCGACACTCCGCCCCAATCATCGATTCCGGCATCGAGCAATAACCCAAAGTCATCGCTCAAATTTGGTGGCGCTTGGAGGTGAATCTCTGGCGGCAGAATTAACCGCGCCGCCGCGATCGACCACAGGTACTCGTCCTGCGGGCAGGCCGCGGCGTGCTGCATGATCGTTAGTGGCTTGGGCAGAAAGTTCTGCACTATTACTTCTTGCACGTGACCAAACTCGGCGTGTGATGCGGCGATTGCCTCGAGAGCATCGATGCGATCCTGACGGGTTTCGCCGATGCCGATCAAGATTCCCGTTGTGAATGGAATGCGCAATTCGCCTGCGAAACGGAGGGTGTCGAGTCGTCGTTGCGGTTCTTTGTCCGGAGCACCTCGATGACAGTCCAAGTCGTCGCGCAACGACTCCAGCATCATTCCCTGCGAGGGCGAGACGGGCCGCAACATTGCCAGCTCGTCGTGAAACAGAGCGCCGGCATTGGCATGGGGAAGCAGACCGGTCTCTGTGAGAACAAGTTGTGCCATCTCATGGACGTAGTGCACCGTGCTGTCGTAGCCGTGCCCACTTAGCCATTGACGGGCAACTTCGTAGCGCAACTCTGGTCGCTCGCCAAGAGTAAACAACGCCTCGTGACAGCCAACCCTTGTTCCTTGAGCAGCGATCGCCAACACCTGTTCGGGTGAAAGATACGGCTGTTCCAGTCGCGCCGGTGGTTGGGCAAATGTGCAATAGCCACACTTATCGCGACACAACATTGTGAGTGGAATAAACACTTTGGGCGAATACGTGATTCGACTACCGTGAACACGATCTCGGATATCCCTGGCATCGTTCATCAAAGTTTGCAGCGATGACGTAAGTACGTGCTGGCGTAATGACAACGTGACCCTCCCAGGGTTTCTACGTAAATCTGCTTGCCAGCGCTCGACCAACTGCGGCCACCATATGAAAGTGAAAGGGAAGGTGACCCCGTTGTGACTGTCGTGCGCTACCTACCGTAGCGCTTCTTTCTACACATTTTGCAACGCAATCTTGCGGAGAGTGGATAGCTCGGGCTAGATACTAATTAGATCCTCGCTGTGTTGGCCCAGCAAGGCGGACAATTATGGCACCGACGATGTGGACTACTAACCAAGCATCCTCAACTGCCGCACTCCGGGCATTGTGAGCGTCTCCCTTGTTGCTCCTGTCGGCTTCCAGCCATTCACCTATCTTTCGATCGTATGGCGTCAGGTGACCAGCATTAACTGCCGATTCAATGCGCTTCGAGACCGTGTTCCCTTGCATGCCAAGAGCCCCAAGTGCCTCTTGCAATGCAGTGGTGGCATCGGTAATTGCATTCTCGGGAGATCCGTTGTGTATCTCGCGCAATGCATCGTGGTATGCCTTTTCTGAGCTGGCGAACTTTGAGTTTCCTCCCAAAAGCGTTAGGGCGGGACCAACTACTCCTTCGTGGAGCACCTTGGATTCCAAGTCCA
>JBKJXI010000120.1:0-6342 GCA_046716325.1 Ilumatobacteraceae bacterium
CACCGGCGCCGGACCGGTTTCCGTGGAGTCGGCAATCTCTTGAACTGGGCCGTATTCGGTTCCGGTGAAGTATTCGGTAAGTCGAATCAACACTTGGGCGATAACCAATCCCACGACGACAGCACCAAATACTCGCCAGCCCGCATTGAAGTGATCATTGCCGACATACCAAAGAGCAAGCGCGAGCGTGCCGACAACCGTAATTAATCCGGCCACGGCAAAGCCTCGGTTGATCGGTTTAAGGGCGTTAGTTTCGCCCTCTCTCGCGCGCACGGCAAATACGCCGGCGATGGAAGCGATGACACCAATGGCGCGAGCGGCGAGTGGGAACACCAATCCGAGTGCGGGATTTGCATCAATCGACTTGAACGCAGCAACACCCAAAATGATTGAGGCAACGAGAGTGACCTCGTAACTCTCGAACAGGTCGGCAGCCATTCCGGCACAGTCGCCTACATTGTCTCCGACATTGTCAGCAATGACGGCCGGGTTGCGCGGATCGTCTTCCGGAATACCTGCCTCGATCTTGCCCACCAAGTCAGCGCCCACATCGGCGGCCTTGGTAAAGATTCCTCCACCAACTCGCAGGAACAGCGCCAGGAGTGAGCCACCAAAACCAAATCCAATCAGCATTGCCGAACTCGTGTTTTGAAAGATAGCGATAATAATTGTTGCGCCGAGCAATCCAAGCCCGACGGTGAACATACCGGCCACCCCACCGGTGCGAAACGCAATTTGCAGAGCCTGTGGCAACGAGCCGCGGCGAGCCGCGGCAGCTGTGCGGACGTTTCCGCGAGTCGCCAACGTCATCCCGATATAGCCGGTGAGCCCGGAGGCAACACCTCCGAGAAGAAACGAGATCGTTCGGAATATTCCCGATGAGACGAATCCGAGCGCCTCCTCGCCGTTGGTCTTCGTGATTGTCACGCTTGTGAGAAACACCACCGCCGAGACTGGGATGAGAATAATTCCAATTGTGCGGAACTGTCGCTTGAGATATGCCCATGCGCCGACTTGGATAGCACGAGAAATCTCCTTCATCTTGTCCGTGCCCTGATCTTCTCGGAGCACTCTGACGGCAAGAAACCAGCCCACGGCGAGGGCCAGCACGGCCGCAAATCCAGACAATGCAAGAATGAGCCACTCACCGCCCTTGAGGGTGAATTCCTGCCAGCCGCCTTCGGATGCGAGTATTGACGTCACGAGTGTTCTCTCCAACTATTTGATGGGGGATGGCCTGTTGGCGTCCCTATGGAATGTGTCTCGCAAAGTGTAGAGAATCCAGTGGGTAACAAGCGAAATTCGCTTTGCTGGCTTGGATGAGACGTCAATCACACCACCCGAAATGTGACCTATATATAGGGACAAGAACTAGCGTGAAGTCGGTTGCCTATGGCCAAGACTATTTCCTCTAGCCGAGTCCCTGTTAGCGGTACCGCACTCGCAGTGCGACGCAAACGACCATTTTTCCTTGACCTATATTCCACGGCGGTCGGCAAGAAGTACGTCATGGCCATCAGTGGAATAGCGATGATGGGATTCGTCCTATTCCACATGATCGGCAATCTGAAGATGTATCTCGGCGCCGCCGATTTAGATCACTATTCGGAGTTCCTATGGGAGTTGCTGTCTCCGATCGCACCGAAGGGTGTGGTGTTGTGGATTCTCCGGGGCGGGCTCATCGTCATGTTGGTCGCCCACCTGCATGCGGCATGGTCACTCACGCGTCTAAACCGTCGGGCTCGGCCGGTTAAGTACCAGAGCTCGCGCGACTACCAGGCCGCCAACTTCGCGAGTCGCACCATGCGTTGGACAGGGATCATCGTGTTGGCGTTCATTGTCTGGCACCTGCTGGATCTCACATTTGGTGTCGTCAATGCCACCGGTACCGACTCCACTTTTGTCCGTGGAGAAGTTTTCAACAATACCGTTCGAAGCCTGGACCGTTGGCCAGTATCCGTGTTCTATGTCGTGGCGAATATCTTGCTCGGCATTCATCTATTTCACGGTGCCTGGAGTATTTTCCAGTCACTCGGTTGGAGTAATCCACGATTCAACACGTGGCGTCGCGGATTCGCCACCGCGTTTGCCACAATTATCGTGGTTGGAAACGTGTCGTTCCCTATTGCCGTCCTCGCCGGAGTAGTGAAATGAGCACATTCAATGCCAAGATTCCGACTGGTGCGCTAGCTAGGAAGTGGGATAATTATAAGGAAAGCGTCAAGTTGGTCAATCCCAGCAACAAGCGGAAGTTCAAGATCATCGTCGTGGGGACTGGACTTGCGGGTGCGTCGGCGGCGGCGACGCTGGCCGAACTCGGGTTTCAAGTAGATGCCTTTACCTTTCACGACTCGGCACGTCAGGCCCATTCGATTGCCGCCCAGGGTGGGATCAACGCGGCCAAGAATTATCGGGGTGATGGTGACTCGACTAACAGACTGTTTATGGACACCATCAAGGGTGGCGACTTTCGTTCGCGCGAGGCAAATGTTTATCGACTTGCTCAAGTGTCGGTCGACATTATTGATCAAATGGTTGCCCAAGGTGTGCCGTTTGCCCGTGAATACGGCGGATTACTCGACAACAGAAGCTTTGGTGGATCCCAAGTAAGTCGGACCTTTTACTCCAGAGGACAAACCGGGCAACAACTTCTGCTGGGGGCGTATCAACAGATGTCGCGCCAAATCGGGCTGGGCGGCGTGCGCCTGTTTAATCGCACCGAACTTGTCGACACAGTCGTCATAGACGGTCGTTGCGCCGGAATTCTCGTTCGTGACCTGCTCACCGGCGAGATCGAGTCGCATGCGGCCCACGCCGTAGTGCTTGCCACCGGGGGTTATGGCAATGTGTTTTTCCTTTCCACGAATGCAATGAATTGCAATGTCACCGCCGCATGGAGGGCACATCGTCGAGGAGCAATGTTTGCCAATCCGTGTTTCACTCAGATTCACCCAACGTGTATCCCGCAAAGCAGTGACGAACAATCAAAATTGACCCTGATGAGCGAGTCATTGCGCAACGACGGAAGAATGTGGGTGCCGATAAGGGAAAACGAGAAACGCACCGCGCGCGAAATTCCAGAATCGGAACGCGACTATTTTCTTGAACGCCTGTATCCGCAATACGGAAATTTGGCCCCGCGCGACATTTCCTCGCGAGCAGCCAAACGATTGGTGGATAAGGGACTCGGAGTAGGTCCGCTAAAAAATGGCGTGTTTCTCGACTTTACCGATGCTCTCGAACGGCTTGGCCACGATGTGGTGGAAGAGCGTTACGGCAACTTGTTCCAGATGTATGAGCGCATTTCTGGAGAGGATCCGTACACGATGCCAATGCGAATTTATCCTGCTTCGCATTACACGATGGGTGGGTTGTGGGTCGATTACGAATTACAAACGACAATTCCAAGCTTGTATTCAATTGGCGAGGCGAACTTTTCAGATCACGGCGCAAATCGGCTTGGAGCCTCGGCCCTGATGCAGGGATTGGCTGACGGCTATTTCATCTTGCCGTACACCATCAATAATGAACTTGCACCCTTGCTGAACAAGTCAATACCGGGTATCGATCATCCAGCGTTCAGGGCTGCCGAGGTCGAAGCCAAGTCCCGTTTCGACGGATTTTTGGCGATCAAGGGCAAGCGTTCGCCGGACTGGTTTCACCGCCAACTGGGGAAGATCATCTGGGACCATTGCGGGATGGAGCGCACGCGTATCGGTCTGGAACAGGCTTTGTCGGACATTCCGATTCTGTACCAAGAATTTAAGTCCGACCTACGAGTTACCGGCAGCGGTGAGTCGGTAAACCAAACTCTGGAAAAGGCCGCCCGCATTGATGACTTCTTTCAACTTGGCATGGTGATGTGCACAGACGCATTGGCCCGCGAAGAGAGCTGTGGAGCCCACTTCCGAACCGAGCATCAGACCGCAGACGGCGAGGCGTTGCGCGACGACAGCAAATTCAGCCATGTCGCGGCATGGGAGTGGACGGGCGACCCGATGCGTCCGCGCCTCAATCTCGAAGATCTCGAGTTTGAAAACGCCCACCTTGCCACCCGGAGTTACAAGTGAGTTTCCTGACGAACATCACCCTCAAGATCTGGCGCCAAAACGGACCGATTGATTCGGGTCGTTTTGAAACCCATGTGCTTCCCGAGGTCCGTGATGACTCATCATTTCTTGAAATGTTGGACGTCTTGAATGAAGGAATCATTGCCGCCGGCAACGAGGCGGTTGTATTTGACTCCGACTGTCGGGAAGGAATCTGTGGGACTTGTTCGCTGATGATCAATGGCATCGCCCATGGTCCACAACGAGCCACAACTGCGTGCCAGTTACATATGCGATCGTTCAGTAGCAACGACACAATCGTGGTTGAGCCGTGGCGAGCCAGGGCGTTTCCGATCATCAAGGACTTGATGGTCGATCGCTCGGCGCTCGATCGAGTCATCGAAGTTGGGGGCTTTATTACCGCACCAACCGGAGGTGCCCCAGAGGCAAATCTCATCCCCGTACCCAAACCGGTCGCAGATGCAGCGATGGATTCGGCCGAGTGCATCGGATGTGGTGCGTGCGTTGCTGCATGTCCAAATGGAGCGGCCAGCCTGTTTACCGGTGCCAAGCTGGCTCATCTCAATTTGCTGCCCCAGGGACAACCCGAACGGCTAAAACGTACCGAGACGATGGTGGAAGTAATGGACCAGTACTTCGGCTCGTGCACAAATCATGGGGAGTGCTCAGCCGCTTGTCCGAAAGAAATATCTCTTGACGTCATCGCGATGATGAACAAGGACTACTTTCAAGCCAAGGTTAAAAATCGCAAGGATCTCAGCCGAACCTAGGCGCGACGGCGCCCAGGTTCCGTGTAATTATTAGTCGTTGTCGACTTCGTCGGCTTCGTCGTCGGCTTCGTCATCATCATCGTCATCATCATCGTCATCATCGTTATCATCATCGTCGTCGTCGGCTTCTTCATCATCGTCGTCGTCGGCTTCGTCAGCATCGTCGTCGTCGGCTTCGTCAGCATCGTCGTCGGCTTCGTTTTCATCGGCATCATGCTCGTCTGCTTCCACTGCGATGACCACAAGTCCATCGATGAGTTCTGCACGAAACTTAACGTTCTGGTCGCCGTTCTCGAACTCAACTTCTATCTCAGTCGCATGATCGTTCTCTGCGTCGTATGTCCACCCAGAAGCAAGATTCACGGAGAGGATCTCGATGCCGGCGGCATCCTGGTTTAGAGTAATGATCCCGACACCAGGAATGTCATAGACCGATTGAGTTTGTGTGGGTGCCACGGTCGTCGTCGATGTCGGTGGAATCGTTGTCGAGGACGTCACATCGCTTACGAGTGAGTCAAGTGCGGAGTTATTCGCAGCAAAGGCGGCTCCACCTGTGGCAAGAATTCCGACTAATGAAACTGTTGTAACAAAGGATGTTTTCATGTCTCTAACCATATGGGGGGCTGATCTAAGAGAAGTCCAAGGAACATCCAAGATCTGTCCAAGATCTGACTATTGCTTCAAGAATTGAGCCCATGCATGAATTAGCTGAGCGTTCACGACCGTTAGTGATGGGGAGGTGACGGGTGACCTTTAGTCGTCGGCAGATTCAAGAGTTTCTTTTGCAGTGCTCAAGGCGTTCTCGAATGTTTCGATTGCAGTCCTTAGGGACGTCTCGAAAGTTGCCTTTGCAGTTCTGAGCGTGTTCTCGAATGTTTGCTTCGCTGTACTTAGCGCGGACTCGTACGCGTCCTTCGCCGCCGTTAGGGCAGCATCATCTGACCTTTGCTCTGCCTCTCTCTCGGCAGATTCGAACACTTCTTTTGCGGTTCTTTCGGTCGCATCGTATGTTGCCTTTGCGGTTCTTTCGGTCGCATCGTATGTTGCCTTTACGGCTATCACGGTCGCATCGTATGTTGCCTTTACGGCTATCACGGTCGCATCGTATGTTGCCTTCGCCAACCTCTCGGCGGCGTCAGCTACTATTTTTGCGGTTGTCTCCGCATCGTTAGTCGCATTGTCGCTTTCGTCCCCATCGTCCGCGCTCACCGCTGCGATTACACGACCATCAAGAAGCTCGGCGCGGAATACAACACTCCGGCTGTCGTTTTCGAATTCAACTTCGACGCGAGTTGCGGTTATGTACTCGGCTTCATACGTCCAACCAGAAACGGGATTCACTGAGATGATCTTGAGGCTTGTGTCATCTTGCTTGAGAGTGATGATCCCGACACCCGGAATGCTGTATGCCAATTGAACTGTAGGGTGTGCAACAGTCGCCCCAGGTGCGGACGTGATATTCGGTTCCGGTGTCAGCGCGACGACAATCGATGTGGCCGAAC
>JBKJXI010000121.1:0-2763 GCA_046716325.1 Ilumatobacteraceae bacterium
GTGCTACACCAACTACAAGAGTGAACAATACGGCAAATCCAATCGCCAGACCGGATGCAAATGGAATTCTCAATCGAGAATCATCGACCGGCTCACTCAGCCACATACTGACCATCATTCGCAGGTACAAAAACGCGGCGATTACCGCCGACGCCATGGCCACGGTGGCCAAAACATAACTGCCGGATGAGACGGCGGATTGGATGACACCAAATTTGGCGACAAATCCGCTGGTCAATGGAACCCCCGCCTGGGCAAGTAATAACACAGTGAGTCCAAGGGCCAGGACTGGACGCCGCTGAGAAAGGCCGCGCATGTCGTCGAGCGATGGCGCCGAATCGCCAACGCCCGCGACAAGACTCACCACACCAAAAGTGCCAATAACGATCACCGAATACAACAGTAAATACGTGAGCGACGCCGACACACCTGTGTTCGGATCCAGCGAGTTACGATGCGACGCGGCTTCTAGACCCACGAGCATGAATCCCGCATGACTGATCGAGGAATAGGCAAGCATCCGTTTGACATTTGTCTGGACCACGGCAAGGACAGATCCAACCAGCAACGTGAGCACCGCCAGCACGGTGATCGCCGGACGCCAGTCGTCCATGCGCGATGGAAACGCGACAACGAATACCCGAATCATCGCGCCAAGTGCGGCAACTTTTCCAATCGATGCCAGGTAAGCGGTTACCGGCGTGGGTGCTCCCTGATACACGTCGGGTGCCCACATCTGAAACGGAACAAGCGAGACCTTAAACGCTAGGCCAACGAGCAGGAGCGCGATCCCAACGAGAAGCAATGCATCGTTGCCCGGAATAGTTTGCTCGCCGGCAAGTACTTCGGCGATCTTGCCGAGATTGGTGGTGCCAACTGAACCAAACACAAGTGCCACTCCATAAAGAAAGAACGCCGAAGAAAACCCACCGAGAATGAAGTACTTGAGGCCAGCCTCTTCGCTTTCGCCGCGGCGTCGGTTGCTGGCGGCAAGAACATACAGCGAAAGACTCAGCGTCTCAAGCCCCAGAAACAAAACGATCAAATCGTTGGCCGAAACCATGATGACTCCACCAATCGCGGCAATGAGGTACAGCCCATATACCTCGGGAGCATCCTCGCCTTGTCGATTCAGGTGATCATTGGTTATCAGAGACACGAGGACAAGTGACCCACAAATCGTCATAGTCGCAAATAACGCAAAGCGATCGAGCGCAATCGCACCACCGACGAGAGTTACCTGCTTGTCGCCGGCAACATCGCCCCACAATATGTAGGACAAAGCCCCCGCCACACCGGCGGTTGCGCAAGAAACCCCGGCATACCAACCACGGCGCCATTGCGGAGTTAGTGCTCCGCCAAGCAAGAGGAGAAGCGCGCCCGCCAAAAGAGCAAGCAACGGCGAGATATCAAACCATTGAATTGCCGGACCGACAAATGGTGCAGTTTCGGAACTCATTCGGATGCCTCTCCAACTGCTTGTGGCTGGCGATATGTCGTGTTTTGCTCTACATGTTCAAGCAATTGCTTCACGCTTGGTTCGATCCGATCCAGGATTGGTTTTGGATACACCCCCGTAAACACGATGACTGCGACGAATGTAGACAAAAGAGCACCCTCGCGCAATCCGACATCGCGGAAAGATTGATTGGCTTCGTCGGGCTCCCCGTGGAACACCCGCTGGTACGCCCACAACAGGTACAGCGCGGCAAGGACTACTCCGGAAGTGGCTACCACCACCCACCATCGAGCAGTCGAAAATGAACCGACCAAGATCAGGAACTCACCGACAAACCCATTGAGTCCGGGCAAACCGATTGACGAGAGCATGACAACCATGAAAAACCCGGCGAAAATTGGCGCTACATGTTGAATGCCACGGAGTTCGTCGATCTGGCGCGTATGGCGGCGCTCGTAAATCAGGCCCACAAGTAGGAATAGCGCACCGGTAGATACTCCGTGATTCACCATCTGGATGACGCCACCGCTCACGGATTGCTGAGTCAGGGCAAAGATTCCCAGCACGATGAATCCCATGTGGGCCACCGATGAATAGGCAACAAGACGTTTCAAGTCGGTCTGCATCGCCGCAACAATTGCGCCATACAGGATCCCGATTACTGCAAGTGTGAAGATCACCGGGCGGGCCCAAACGGATGCTTCAGGAAACAGATAAATACCAAAGCGCAGCAATCCGTAAGTTCCCATTTTTAGTAACACAGCGGCGAGTATGACCGAGCCTGCAGTTGGTGCTTCGGTGTGGGCATCTGGTAACCACGTATGCAGTGGGAAAAGCGGAATCTTGATGGCAAACGCAAGGGCGAAGGCAACAAATAACCAACGACCGGTGGCGATCGAAAAGTTCGCCTTCTCGGCAATTTCAACGACGTTGAATGTGAGCGAACCAACATCGCCACGGGCGAGCACCGCCGTGGCGATGATTCCCACGAGCATGAACGCCGAACCGGCCATCGTGTAAATGAAGAATTTCGTTGCGGCATACACCCGTCGGTCATAACCCCATCCTCCGATGAGGAAATACATCGGCACCAGAACGATTTCGAAGAAGACGAAGAATAAGAAGAGGTCCAAACTAAGAAAACTTCCCATTAGCCCTGCCTCGAGTAGTAGCAGCCAGGCGAGATAGGGCTTTTCATTGTGGTGAACATCGACTCCGACGATTACTAGTGGGAAGATCACACCTGTGAGCACTACTAAAAAGAGCGAAATGCCGTCAACGCCGAGGTGCCAGGAAATTCCCCA
>JBKJXI010000122.1:0-7072 GCA_046716325.1 Ilumatobacteraceae bacterium
ACTCCGGCTACCGCAAAGATCGGCTTTTGGAGATTGTCGATCTTGGTCGCATTTGGTCCCATTGGCTTCCACGTGTCTTGAGACGCATTTGTGGCACAGCCCGACAGCGCTATCGCGATGCCACCGGCTGGAAGCCACCTTCGGAATCGTCGTAGCACGGAGGCAATCATATTCATGACGACAAACAAGAGCCGTGGTGTGCGGAAGTGATTCACGGCACTATCAATTCGATGATCGGGGACTCGAATTCGTTTCCGCCATCTCCCGCCACCGACAGACTATAGGGGCCATTGGCGACCGACGATTTTGGTATAACGAGAGTCAGCAATTGTTCCGCGCCACGCTCGATCATCTGGGTGCACGCCACGACCTCTTCAACAACTCCTTCGGTCACTTGCTTCGACCCAAGGTTGGCGATCAATCTGAAACTACCCGCATCAAGATTGCGAAAGATGATGTTCGATGGATTCGATTTCGAGATAGTTATCGAGCGTTGCACTCCTTTGACACCCTCAACATGGGCAATCAACTGACCATTGGAGAACTCCACAGTTGCGATGACACCGCTCTTCGCTGAAATCGTCTCCGTTGCCCCGCTGTCGCCATGTGCTGATGCTTCGGAACTGCATTCGCGGGCAACCCCATGATCGCTTTCGTATTGGGCCGCGACAAGATCGGATCGCATCCCGCTTCGGGCCGACGAGATACCGGCTGCCACAATGGCGATCGCCGCAAAGACACAGATCACACTCACAACACCTAGCTTCAGTGTCGGGCGGATCGCTAACACGACTCCACCAGCTAGCACTAGCGCACCAATGACAATGAACAGTGCCACCCCGACTTGGGCGTCGACCGCGAGCATGACGCGAGAGAAACTATATATCAACGCGCCCAATCCGACGGCTGCAAGAATGGGAAATTCAATCGGATTCAGCAATCGTTTACGGGCTGCGGTGTTGTAGTCAGGGTCCGATGACGCGCCCTCGCTCCAAGCAAGAACGGTCCATTCCACCAATGCGGCAGCCAATACCACGATTCCAAGCAGGAAGAAGACCGGCTGGGTGATCGTTCCGATCAAGACCATCGCGGCACCAACGGCTGTCACCAGCGGCCACATACTTTTGGTTGGTGCTGGAAGGCTTGAGGAGGACGATTCGCCACTTTGAATATCGCCGTCTCGGACAAATAACAGGATTCCCGCCAGCAAGCCTGCCGCACCTAAGAGGCCGATCAGGGCGGTCGCGGCAAGTGCCGAAGGGTTGACAAATAGGATCGAGACCGCAATCGATACACCTGCCAACAGGGAAAATCCGAGAAAATATTTTGAGCCTGTCGTGAACATCTGAATCCCTATTTCTGCACGTACACGATAAACCACATTGCGCTAAACGCAGTGGTGAGGACATACCAGTACAGCGCATGGGCGCTTATCACTTGCCGGTCGCCTAGACGTCCAGCCATTGCGCGAAAGAGTGCAACCAAACTAAACACCACGCCGCTGACCAACAGGACCAGCATTGTCCCGGTGATGGCATAGAACATTGTTTGATATGCGCCATCGCCAATTCCGATTTCCATTTGGATGTAGACCGCAACTTGAGCGTTGATTGCCGCTATCCCTAGCGCGGCCACAATTGCCAACGCAAGATAGGCGTGCGAGGAATCGGCTCGACGGGTCGCATATACGGCCCACTGAGCGATCACACATGTCAATACCAGGGTGATCATGATTGTATTTGTGGCGACTTCGGGAATCACGATGTCGGCCGGAAGCCAATCGTGAATCAACTTTGCCCCGCTAGTTGATTCGCGAAGAGGGGATGCGTCTCGAAACCGCATCCAAATCGAGAGCATCCCGAACATCAACATCAATGCCGCGCTACCCGCAATCGCCGTGGCGACTAACACCTGGTGTTTCGCCGTCGATCGTGGTGGTGCAATAGCTGCCAAAGTCATGATGTCGGCTTTGCGGCCAGGTGTTGAGGTCTCAGAATGACGACCGAAAAACATACAACCACAATGGCCATCAATAGATGTCCAGCCGTAACCAAAACATTCCACAGCGCTTGTGGACCGCCGTAGTCAAAATCTGTCACGGAACTCGCTTCCTGGTTGGCGAACCCAACGATGTAATACGGAAGCGATGCCAAAACGGTGGCCACAAATCCCGCCACTCCAAGGCCGACGACGATTGCGCTCGGCACGTTTACGCCGCGCAGCTCACCACTCCAATGAGCAATTGCTCCGATGGCAACAAGCACAGCACCGTAAGCGATATAAACGAACACGCCCTCTTCAAATACGGTTCCTGACAGATCCGCGGGAGAAATCATCTGAATGGCATGTCCGACCATTCCCGTCAACACCATTGCGACTCCAAGAAGCGTGGGTACAAACGGAGCACCAAATCGAAGCGAGTTGCTATTTAACGCTAACAAGGACACAGCCAGCGCGATGAGAACCCCAAGAATTGGCAAAAGATTGAACAACGCGTATGGAATTGCACTGGTGATCTTGTCGCCCAACGAGCCCGACCATTCGAACAGGTGTTGCGTACGAGTCACGACGGCCAACATGGCCGTGGACAAAATACCGACTCCGACGAATCCACCGGTCCGGATCACATGTCGCAATGGACCGTTCGCACCAACGACTTCGGCCAATACCCCCAGTGCCGGAATGAGGTAGATCAGAGTTTGCGGTTGGCCAAAGGCGCCACCTATCCATTTGTCGATTCCGTAATTTCCACCGAACGCCAAGCGCTCGTAATGGTGATCCACGGCGGCATAGATCACCGAACCAAGATGAATAGGAAGAGTAAGGACAAGTCCGACTGCTCCAACGAATGCAGACCAGGCAAACACCGGAATCTCCGACAGGATTAGTCCCGATGCGCGACCCCCGATAACCGTCGTGGCGATCGAAGTCGCCGCTGCCAGTAACCCGAGCAGGACAAGTCCGACCCCAACCAAATAGGCATCCACCATCTGCATACTTCCGCCGGATGGGCCGCCGTTGCCAATGATCGAAACCGCTACGACGATGCTCCCGATCATCCATAGGTAGAACCCAAAAAGTGACATTCGGGCAAATGAAATTGTTCTGGCCCCAACTTGGTGCGGAACGATCGCAATGCTCAACCCAATGAACAGTGGTGCCAATACCCCAAGGGCAAGTCCTGTGCGGAAAAACGAAAATAGCTGAACAATGCTGTCTCTTGGAAAAAGAGCAGATCCTGAATCGATTCGCTCCAGTCCAAGCGCTGCGCCAACCCCGATCACGCTTATCAGCCATACGAAGCCCCCGCGCAGAAAGAGCCGACCGATGCGATTGTGTTCGGTCGTTGTAATCCATGCCGAAAACTCACCAACAAGATCTCGGGAACCCCGTGTCTGGGAAGAACTGGAGTTCAAGGTTGAACTCGCATCTAGGGCTGTCATAGTCGCTTATGACACTAACAATATGGAGGTATCCATCCCGAACTTCGCCCCGTTTTCGGCAATCTCAGCGGAGCAACACATCTACGGTGAGCGCCACAAACAGCACCGTCACATAACTAATTGAGTACGAGAACAACCGCATAGATCGTGCTTCGCTGGGGTCACTAGCGAGACGAAGTGTGGCGACGAGAAATCCGACCCCAATCACAACCGCAGTTATTCCGTATATCCAACCCATCCCCGCCACTGGAATCAGCACGATCGTCGTGAGCACAAGGACCACGGAATATGTCACCATGCTGCGAACGGTTTCTTGCAAAGTTGCGACAACCGGAAGCATTGGAACTCCCGCCGCTCGATAGTCATCGGCGTGGCGGATCGCCAACGCCCAAAAGTGAGGCGGGGTCCAGAAAAAAATGACGAGGAACAACACCACTGGCGTCCACGACAGGGAATTTGTGACCGCCGCCCAGCCGACAAGGATCGGCACTGCACCGGCCGCGCCCCCGATCACGATGTTGTGTTTGCTGGTGCGCTTTAGCCATATCGAGTAGACAAAAACATAAAATAGGGTTGCACCTAGCGCTAATGACGCTGCCAGCAAATTTGCGCCGATTGCAAGCACAAAAAACGCACCAACTTCGAGTGAAATTGCAAATGCGAGAGCCGATTTCGGTGTGATTACACCGGTTACCAATGGCCGATTTTGTGTACGAAGCATCAAACGATCGATGTCCCGGTCAACATACATGTTGATCGCATTGGCCCCGCCCGCCGCCAAGGTTCCCCCCACAAGGGTCACGGTCAAAAGCGAAAATGCCGGCCATCTTCCCTCGGCAAGCACCATCGTCGGAATGGTGGTCACAAGAAGTAGTTCAATGATGCGAGGCTTTGTGAGCGCCACGTACGCGCCCAGTCGATTCTTTGAATGCCTATTTCGACCATTACCGGGACCATGACTAAACAATTTGGTGGTGAGTCGCGACGGTACGACAGGTCGGACTCCTAATGCCACGCAGTCAGACTACGGCAGTCGTTGAACCATCACCAATTAGGTGCCAAATTAGGCACAATGGAGTCGTGGCGAATCTGCAGATCATTCCCACCACCCTGAATCTGGGTATGAATGCGAATACCGATGTTCGTCCTGTCGTGGTCGACGAACCAGGAACAACCGAGACAACTGTCACCGATCGGCCGTGGATTGTCCTCGTGTGGAACGATCCGATCAACTTAATGTCGTATGTCACTTTCGTTTTTCAAAAACTGTTTGGGTACAGCTTGGAGAAAGCGACCGGGCTAATGCTCGATGTCCATCACAAAGGTCGTGCAGTCGTATCGTCCGGTCCACGGGAGCGGGCCGAGATCGACGTGTACAGACTTCACGAACATGGGCTGTGGGCAACCATGCAAAAGGATTCGAGTTCCTGATGTCCCGTAGGGAACGTGGTCCGATTCGGGTGGGTCGAGATGATACATACCTTCTATGCATCGATACCGAGGATCGCCGCTCACTACTTCGACTACTTGGCGAATTGCGCGACACTCTTTTGGACGAAAGCGAACCGACCGACAAAGGCACAGATAAGTTCCGGCGCCTCTTTCCGACCGCCTACCACGATGACCCAGAGTCCGATATCGAGTATCAGCGACTGATGAGAGGTGAGCTCATGGCTTCGCGACTTGATTCGATTTCCGCTGCACGAGCGGCACTCGAACGAACGCCAGACGATGACACGCTCATCTTGACACCGCACGAACTCGATGTCTTCACTCGTTCAATCAACAACCTGCGTCTCGTACTTGGCACGATGCTTGATGTTCAGGAGAGTGACGATCCCGATGAGGACAGCGACGATCCCGCTCGCATCCACTTTCACCTGTATTCATATCTTGGATGGCTCCTCGACTGGGCGGTGACCGCACAAACTGGGGCACTTCAAGCCGACTAAATACAAATCGTGATGGAGATCAAAAAACGCCGAGGGGATTCAAGGAGTGCCACTGCTAGATTTCTATGGCTCTCTCAACTGAATATTCGTCCATGCCCCCATCGTCTAGTGGCCTAGGACACCACCCTTTCAAGGTGGCGGCACGGGTTCGAATCCCGTTGGGGGTGCCATTTAGGAATGTAGGTTACAAGGGCAGTTCAAATAGAAAATAGAGTCAAGATCAGCAACAAAGATCAAAACAGCAGTGTCGCAAGATTTGCGGTTCTGACATTTTGGTCCCGTGGTGAAGTTGGAGTTCACGCCGGCCTGTCAAGCCGGAGGTCGCGGGTTCGAGTCCCGTCGGGACCGCTGAGAGAGTGCATGCACTTTTCTCGGTCGGGTAGCTCAGTAGGCAGAGCATGCGCCTGAAAAGCGCAGGGTCACCGGATCGACGCCGGTCCCGACCACAAATGTGAAGGTGATTCCAATCGGTACAGGTGGCGCTGCCGACTTTTGGCTAGCCCAACTTTGGCGTCACTCGGAAGAGAACTTCCTGCGCGACAGTCGCAACATGAATTCCTCCTGCGTCAAACACATATCCGAATGTCAATCCACGCGCACCAACAAAGGTGTGACAAGTCATTTCGTAAAAGTGCCATTCGTGTGCACGAACGGGACGATGGAACCACACCGTGTGATCAAGACTTGCTCCGTACCAACGGTCCTCGTCGGCCGCCTGTTGAAATTCCGGAATCGCGCGAATCACACTCTCGGTGGGCAGGTCATCTGAAATATAGGCGAGAGCACATCGATTAAGCAGCTCGCTTTCGCCCAGCGAATCTTTCGCCCGCATCCAGGCACCGACCCGACCCGAACCATCGCGATGCTGGCGTGAAAACGCATCGAAGTCAACCATTCGACGCTCCAAGAGCGCGATGTGAGAAGACTCTTCGATGGTCTCTGGACTGGGGAGGTTTTGCTGAAACTCAACCGTCGAGACATCGGCCGAATTCTCGTCTCGCTGGAACGATGATTCAAGGTTGAGAATTGCATTGTCGCCTTGCTTGGCGACTACTCGACGCGTGGTGAAGCTTCTGCCGTCGCGTATTCGGTCGACCTCGTACCGCACGGGCTGTTG
Source organism: Ilumatobacteraceae bacterium (assembly GCA_046716325.1). Lineage (GTDB taxonomy): Bacteria > Actinomycetota > Acidimicrobiia > Acidimicrobiales > Ilumatobacteraceae > UBA3006. The sequence goes on from JBKJXI010000122.1 coordinate 6,513, forward strand.
GTGATCTCCGCGACGGATAAAATACGCGCGAATTGAATGCGGGACCATGTCGTCATCCACCGTCAATGCCGCCGCGCGTAAAGCCTGAGCGACAATGTGACCCCCGTACAGACCGCCCCAAGGATATTCACGACCTTGGCCAACATAAACATCGTTGTCGCGAGCGACCAGATCTAATAGTTGGCGAAGATTCACCTGATCATTATTCATGACTGCCACGACTGACGCCGGTCTTCGCATCTCGCGGGGTCACGACACGATCGAGCAAGTTTCCCATCCGCAACTAAGAAATCTGGAGTACGACGAGCACTTGTTCTGTACTGTGACTTTCGATTCGGAATAATCCGGGCTGAGTTGCCTCAAATTCAAAGATGGCCGCTTGCCCTGGCGCGATATCGCCGCTGACGATGTCGTAGCCATCCAGGTGAAACCTATCTACTGCATCGGGATTGGTAAGTGTCACGCGGACGGAGGCACCCAGCGGCACCCGCTCAATTCGATCGAAGCTTGAATCGATCCCGACCGTGACACTTATGTCGATGTGTTCGGAGTCGCCCGAG
>JBKJXI010000123.1:0-3595 GCA_046716325.1 Ilumatobacteraceae bacterium
CGACCTAGCAACCTTGCCGCCCTGGCCCGGACGAAGCTCGATATTGTGCACGACGGTGCCAACCGGCATGAACCGAAGCGGCAGCGCGTTGCCGACTTTGATGTCGGCCTTTGGACCACTTTGAACTCGCGCGCCAACCTCGAGGCCCTTTGGCGCCAAGATGTAGCTCTTTGATCCGTCGTCATAATGGAGAAGCGCGATCCGACAGGTGCGGTTGGGATCGTATTCAATAGCCGCAACCTTGGCCTCGTAGGTGTCCGTATTGCGTTTGAAGTCGATTAATCGGTATTGCTGCTTGTGGCCACCGCCCTGGTGACGCGATGTCATCCGACCTTGCGCGTTTCGTCCGCCGGCCTTGGGGTTGGACACCAGCAGGGTGCGCTCCGGAGTCGACTTGGTGATGTCCGCAAAATCGGACACCGTCTGAAAACGGCGACCCGCGCTCGTTGGTTTGCGTTTACGAATTCCCATAGTGGTTCTCTTTCGGCCCGATTAGTTCTCAAAGAGCGGGATTTCGTGTCCCGCTTCGAGAGTGACTATGGCCCGCTTGGTGTTTGGACGCTGACCGGTGCGGTTGGTTCCGCGAGTCATACGCACCTTGCCACGGCGGTTGAGTGTGTTGACACGACGAACCTTGACTCCCCAAATGGACTCGACCGCATCCCCGATTTCCGGCTTGCTGGCTTCCGGGTGAACTTCGAACGTGTACGTGCCCTTATCAATGAGCGAGTAGCTCTTCTCCGAAACAATTGGACGCAAAATGATGTCGCGTGGGTCTTTCACTTTGCCACCTCCACGGTCTTGGGAAGACTTGCCTGCGTGAACAAGATCCAGTCGTTTGACAACACGTCATATGCGTTGAGCTCGTTTGTGGTGACCACCTGCACATTTGATATGTTGCGAAAGCTCTTGGAACTGACAACGTCCTCGTGCTCCACAACCACCATGACCTTGCCTTCTAAACCGAGCGCATCGAGCAATCCTGATGCGGACTTGGTACTCGGAGCATCGAACGTGAACTCGTCGACCACAACAACTTTGTTGTCAGAGGCCCGATCGGAAAGAGCCGAGCGCAGCGCGAGTTGAATCATTTTCTTGGGGGTGCGCTGAGAGTACTTGCGAGGTTTTGGTCCGAGTGCAACTCCGCCCCCGCTGAAGTGCGGCGCACGAATTGATCCCTGACGGGCATTACCCGTTCCCTTTTGACTGAATGGTTTGGATCCTCCACCGCGTACTTCGGCTCGCGTCTTAGTGCTCTGAGTGCCGGAGCGACGGTGGGCCAACTGAGCGGTGACAACTTGGTGCATCACCGAAACATTGGGTTCGATTCCGAAATAACTTGCGGGAAGCGCGGCGGTGTTTCCGGTCTTTGGCGACGCTGATCGGTTGGCGGCGGCTTTCTTTGGCGCGGCCTTCTTGATTACTTTCTTGGGGGCGACCTTCTTGACGGCCTTCTTTGGCGCCGCCTTCTTGACCACTTTCTTTGGCTTGGACGTGGCCATCGGTTACTTCTTTCCCTTGGCCGCGTTGCGCACGATGACTACTCCGCCATTTGGACCGGGTACCGATCCCCTGACAAGAAGTAACCCGCGCTCTAGATCTGCCTGTACAACCTCAAGGTTGAGGGTGGTGGTTTGCTGATGACCCATGTGACCCGCCATGCGCAGCCCCTTGAGTACTCGACCAGGAAACGAACACGAACCAATCGAACCCGGAGCGCGGTGATGTTTGTGATTGCCGTGCGACGCACCTTGCCCGCGGAAATTGTGGCGCTTCATACTGCCGGCAAAACCTTTACCGCGACTTACCGCAATGACATCCACCCGCTCGCCCGCAATAAGTGTGTCGACGGTTATTTCCTGTCCGACTTGAAATCCATCGACCGAATCCAGTCGCAACTCAACGACGCGACGACCGCCAACGACATCGGCCTTGGCAAAATGTCCGGCCTCGGGCTTGCTCAACTTTCGCGGATCTTTCTGTCCGTATGTCACCTGTAGAGCCGAGTATCCGTCGCGCTCTCCGGTTTTTACTTGGACCACACGCGCCGGTTCGACACGCAGCACAGTGACGGGGATGACGCGCTGATCGTCGCCCCAAATCTGTGTCATGCCGACCTTTTCGCCGACGATTGCTTTCTGTGCCATGAAGGCGACCCTTTTCTGTTCGTGTAGTACTAATTTCCGTTCGTGAAGTACTAAAAGTTCGTAATCACGCAAATGCTCCGCGCGGCAAGGCCGGCGGAGCACCAAAATCGTTTTCGCTGTAAGGTTCCCCACCGAAATGGGGCGCTTACAGACGCCAGTTGTGACGTCATCTTGCCTATTAGGGACTTCGCCGATGTGAATCGGTTCTGTCGTGGATACGGGTGTGTCACTCTATCGGCGCCGCCCGCCAACGACAAACGGCAGACTTATGCGGATTTAGCCAAAATTAGTCGGATGCGCGAGTAACCAAAGTTGCCGTGACCGTCAGGCGCGTCGAATCGCGCAGAATTTCAATGGTTACGGTTGCCCCGGGCGCCGAGTCGCGTATCGCTGCAACCAATGCGGCCTGGCCATCGATTGGCTCCCCGTCTACCGAGAGCACGATGTCGCCTTCCTTGATGCCGGCAATCGAGGCCGGCGAGTTGGCCTGAACACTGGTGATGATCGCTCCTTGACCGCCATCTTGGCGACCCGCCAACCCAACTCCAAGGAATCCCTCTTCGCGGACTGCGCCACCTGCGAGCAGCCGCAATTGGTCGATCTCGGGAAGGATTTCATCTACCGAAATGGAAAACCCGATATTGTTCGCCGCGGAGGTGGCGTCGCCGCGAGCGACGGCGGTGTTAATGCCAATCACTTCACCGCGCAGATTAACGAGCGGACCGCCCGAGTTTCCAGAGGATATTGCAGCGTCGGTCTGGATGAGACCGTTGAGAGCGCCGGAATCGGTAATGATTGTCCGCTTCATCGCCGAGACAATTCCCGTCGACACTGTCGGACCGCCGTCCAATGCGAGGGCGTAACCAATTGCCACCACAGAATCGCCAACACGAACGCTGCCGGGTTGTGCAAAGACGACTGGAATCAGGCCGGTGGCATTTATCTTGAGTAATGCCAGATCGTTGCCCGGATCCATGGCCAGAACCTCGGCCACGCGGGGTTCGGATTCACCGGCGAATCGAACTCGCACCGCAGTCGCGCCCTCGACGACATGGGCATTGGTAAGAATTTCACCATCCGCGGTGATCACAACACCGGTTCCGACTGCTTCGCCGCTACCGCTGTCGTCGCTTACGTCGCTTGAAATGGTCACCACGCTGTTGGCGAGCGCGTTGGTGATCTGGGCGACAATGCTCTGACCAAGCTCCGAATCATCGGGTCTCACCGCGCTGGTAACTAATGGGCTGGACAAGGAATTCGTCGCCGAAGTAGAGCCGTTACCTAGATCCAAATTATCGGCAACCACAAATCCGAGGACTCCACCGACGAAACCGCACAGCAATGCAACGGCCAACTGGGCACGCTTGCGTTGGGGACGAACAGGGATTGGTGGGGGCGGCGGCGAGTATGAAAAGGGTCGATTACTCCAATTACCCGGGTCGCCCGGA
>JBKJXI010000124.1:0-2591 GCA_046716325.1 Ilumatobacteraceae bacterium
TCCCCCGATTACCTGCTCGACCGGTTCCATCTCGAGTCCGTGCCGAGACCTAGTGGCGTCACACACCTCCTGTTCTGGCGTCGGTAACCACCACGGACCGCGAGCACGAGGCTGAATTCTGTCTACATGGTGTTAGGACTTGTGGCGCTGGTGTGCCATTCGTCGTCGCTTGGTAAATAGAGTGCGAACAAGAGGTGAAACAACTTAGTCTGCTCTCGAGGCTAATTGGACTCACTTTCGAGAGGCTAGAAGTGTCGCATCTTGGTAATCGGGTCGTCGCATTAGTGATGGTCGTTCTACTTGCTTCGAATGGAGTTGCTTCTGCAGCGAATATCGGTGGAAGTTGTACAAAGGTCGGGAACAAAACCAAGATCACTGTCAACGGTAAGTCAATTCAGGTTGTATGCACGCAGGTAAAGAAAAAGAAGATGTGGATCGCGGTGGCGGTGAAGACTACGGAAGTCGCTTCTGTCGGTCCTAACACGAAGTACGAGTTGTTAGCAGCCGATGTAGCTGCCAATGAAGGATCGTGCATGGTGGTGCAAGAAGGCGGATCAATTGTTGGCGAGTGGTATTGGAATGGACGCACCCCTTCGACGTTGAGCGAAGGATTTTCGACAATGAAGTCGGTGGCGGCAACATTGATAGGCATAGCGCAAACTCAAGGAAAACTGAACATCAACCAGAAAGCTTCGGATTTCATTACAGAATGGAAGGGAACTTCAAGCGAGTCGATAACAATCAAGCAAATACTCTCGAACAGTTCGGGACGAGCATTCGCTGACATAGACACCCTCTCTCTGGCCATCGAATACGATGCCGAGCCCTATGTCCTGGCCCGCGGTCAAGAAGCGCCGCCCGGAACCAAGTGGGAATACAACAACACGGCTATTCAGGTGCTCGAGACAATTTTGGACAGAGCGATCAAGGGCTCCGTAAAGGTGTTTGCGCAGACGCATCTCCTAGGGCCACTAGGCATGAAGTCCGAATTGGCCACTGATTTGGCAGGAAATTTGTATGCGTTTGCGTTTTGGCAAACATCTTGTCGTGATCTTGCCAAACTTGTGCAGTTATATATGCAGAATGGCAAATGGAATGATGTGCAGGTTGTGTCTGAGGCATTCGTCCGCGAGGCAGTCACATCTTCCACTGGATTAAATTCCGCGTATGGCTACCTATGGTGGCTGAACCAAGCCGGAACTTGGATGAAGCCGGGAAGCGCGAAGCAGTTTCCTGGACCGCCACATAAATCCGGTCCACCTGATCTTTTCTGGGCTAGTGGGGCCTGCGGTCAGGTTGGGGCCGGTTTTCCCTCGCAAAACCTAATTGTCACTTATATGCGAACTAAGACGGCACTTGATTTTTTTTCGTGCGGCTCCGATCCTCGGGCCAACGTATTAAATGGCCTTGTCGGCAAGATTTTGGCAAAAATTAAATGAATGTTCCGTGCGGCACTCGAGTTCAAATTGCGGTGCAGACCGCAAGCGCTAGCGCTGTGCGCCCCTGCTCCATGTTGGCGAAGTACCTTGCTCCCTTAGTCGGCAGATCGTCGATAATCAGCGAAGGGTGAAGTACAGGCGGTGCGGCCCCGGGCGGCGGACCCGCCAGCATCCCCCGCAGAATCTCGACCATTTCGTCGGTGGGGTCGTCCCACACATCGACGCGGAAGCCGGCGTTCTCGACGAGCCCCCGCAGGTCATCCCGAGTCACGAGGTGGCTGTGCTCCGGCTTCGTTGCCCACGGAACGGGAAGCAAGAGCTCGCCGCCACCGCCGTCGATCACGTCGAACAGTGCAAAGCGCCCGCCCGCGCGCAATACCCGCCGGATTTCACCGTAGAGGCCCTTCCGATTCTGGATATTCATCGCCACATGTTGCGTCCAGCAATGGTCGACCGACTCATCAGGCAAGTCGATGGCCGTGATGTCTCCGACCCGAAGCTCGACCCGGTCTCCCATGCCCGTCCGCTCATTCAGCAGATGACCAATCGCGACGAACTCAGGCGTCAGATCGAGCCCGATCACCCGACAACCGAAGCGATCGGCGATGTACCGTGCAGGTCCGCCGAGTCCGGCACCGGCGTCGAGCACGACATCGCCCGCGGCCGGCGCCAACCGCTCCGCCATTCGTACGGTCGCCATTCGGCCCGCGGTATGGAAGTCATCGAAGCCGGCCAGTTGGTCAATTGTCAGCGGGCCGCCGCCGGGCGCTAGCACCTCCAGCGCCGCGCTGACCTTCTCCAACGGGCTGCCGATCGCATAGTGGCGAGCGACATCACTCACGGCGTCGCCTCGTATCCCCGGTCATCGCGACTCCCAACGTAGAAATTGCGCTAATTTTTTGTGGAGCTGGGGGGAATCGAACCCCCGTCCATCAGCCGTTGAACGCCCGTGATACGACCATTCCCAACATCGGCGCTACGCAGCACCATCGGCGGGTCGACTACCCACGCACAAAGTGCGTAAGTCGCGGCACGTCTTTTCGTGCGGTCATCGGTCTTTCCCAACGTCAACAGTCTTTCCTGTCGTCATTCCCCGCTTCTGTTGCCGGGCTGCGGTGAATTGGCCCCGTGCGACCTTGCGGCTCACGGTTG
>JBKJXI010000125.1:0-3780 GCA_046716325.1 Ilumatobacteraceae bacterium
ATCCCAAGCGGATTTTCGATTTCGGCGACTGGCTCCGCGTTGAGTTGCCACACCTGGACCGGTCCGGCAAACACCAGGCGAATAAAATTGGCGAGTTCGGTTGGTACTAGATCGGGAACCGTTGACTCGGTTGACTGGATTGGATCAATCGCTATTCCGCCACTCACCGCCGCGGCCACACCTGTCCAGATCGACTTCGTACGCGCAAGTCGAGCACTCTCGAGCTCGCCGTCGCGGGTTGCAGTCAGGACTGCTGCAACCTGATCGGGAGTCAGATCAATTTCTCCAGCCGGAAATAGTTCGGTGTCGACCGCGATTGGCACTGGCGGAGCGGTGACATTCGTTTTCGACTTCAGAGTGGTAGTTGTAACCGGATCAGGCATGCTCATCTTCGTGTTCACGACGGGTACATCAAATTGCGCATGAATCGATGGAGTGATCGACAACATCGCGGCAATTTCGCCGGCGCCAAATGCACCGACGCTGGCAAACGTCACATCCAAAGCTCCCTCCGTGTCCAGCGCCATCGCGGCGATTCCACCTTGCAAAAAACTGTCCGCGAGTCGCCTCGGAGTTTCGCTTCCGAGGGCCTCGGCCCGCGTATTTACCGCCAGCGAGATGATCGTGCCACCTACACCGTGCGGCGACAGGACAAAGACCGTGAGCGTGGTCACTTCGTTGTCGTCATTTACCGTCGCCAGTAATGCCGTCGGCGTGTTCGGAATCTTGAGCTGCGAGTTAGCATCCACGCTTCGCCCTCCCGAAGAATTGAGCAATAGATTTGCCCCGGCCACAACGCCAAGTGGCAAGGCGCAGGCCGCCGCCAGTCCACTGAACAGAGCCCCAAGTAATCGCCGTCGCTGCCGGGCAGGAATTGCCGTCATTGATGGACAGCTCTAATTGCGCCGTACAAGCGACGCGCGTAAATTTCATCAAGCACCGGTTTACTCAGCAAATAATTCAACGGCCGCCCATCGCTAAATCGGGCCCTCAGGTCGGTGCTACTGATTTCGAGTCGTGGTGACTCCACCCGGAGCCAATTAAATTCCGAGGGCGGGGTCACGGGTGCTCCGGGTCGATCAACGACGACGAGTTGGGACTGGGCAATAACCTCACCTATTCGTGACCAAGTTGAGAGCCCGCTAGCCGCATCATCACCAAGAATCGTAAACAACTCTGCATCGGGATACTTTGCGGCCAATTGTGCAAGGGTATCGGCGGTGAAACTCGGACCACCACGGCGAATCTCGTCGTCTCCGGCAATGAGTCCGTCGACCCCAGACACCGCGGCCCTGACTAGCGCGATTCGATCGGAGGCCGGCGAGATAGCGCGTGTGCCTTGCTTCTGCCACGGGTCGTTGGCCACCATCAAGATCACTTGATCTAGACCGAGAGAATGGCGCACATTAATTGCGGCCACGAGATGACCGATATGGGGCGGGTCAAAAGTGCCGCCAAAGAGCCCGATTCGTTGAAGCACCCCCGCAGTCTACGAAAGGCTGCTTCTACCCACTCTCGGGCCGATTCCCACCCGCCGACTCCCTCGCCGTCGATCAAACCCATACGTGCATTGGGAAATAAATTTAAAGAATATTTTGTTTAAGGTCTTTCATTATTCCTGCCGATGAACTAATGTCTTGTTTTCGTCCAATACCAATAAATCCCCCTGAAAACAAGTAAAACCCCCAAACCCCCACCCCTTCTAGTAGTTGCGAAAGTGCGTCGCTCGGCCGCAGTTTCCGACCAAATGTGCGTCTCATAGTTGCTTGGCGACTTTTGGCGCGCACTATGCCAAATATCACCGCCAAGCATGGAACATTCGCCCACAGAAAATGGTTGTAAAGAATATGTCTGATGCAATAGGTCTCTATCTAAACGAAATCGGCAAGGTTGCCCTGCTCAATGCAGAAGATGAGCGCAACCTGTCAAAAGCCATCGAAAAGGGTCGCGACGCGGCCACTCGCCTCGAATCCGGCGAACGAGGTGCAGCGCTGCGTGCCGACCTTCGCGGGGCGGCAAAAGCCAAGGATCGCTTTATCCGGTCAAACCTTCGACTCGTTGTCTCGATTGCTCGTCGCTACCCGTTGCCACAAGGCATGGATCTCTTGGATCTGATTCAAGAGGGAAATTTGGGCCTCGAGCATGCGGTCGACAAATTTGACTGGCGTCGCGGTTTCAAGTTTTCTACATACGCCACGTTTTGGATCCGCCAGGCAATCGGTCGGGCGCTGGACCAAAAGGCAAGTCTCATTCGCATCCCCGGCGATCGTTCGGCCACACTTCGTGCCGCGCTCCGTCAGGGTTCGGGCGACGCCGAAGGGCTCGACTCGCTCAATGCCGAACTGCACCGGCTCACTACCCCGGTATCTCTCGACAAAACAATCGGCGATGACGGCGATGCCACGCTTGGCGATCTCGTGCCAAATGACGACATCAGCCCGGAAGACGCGGTGATGTCGCTCGTCGACAACGATCTGCTCAATGACTTGCTCAATACGCTCGATGATCGCGCTCGCTATGCAGTTGAGGCGCGATTTGGCATGCATGACGGTGAGCGCAAGAGCTTTCGTCAAGTTGGCGAAGAGCTTGGCGTTACCGCCGAGGCCGCCCGACGCTTGGTGAGCCGCGCCGTAGATTCGCTTCGCGAAGACGCAGGCGATTTCCTCACCGTCTAAACCCTCGCGGGTTCGGCCATACTGAATGATCATGGCGCGACGTTGGACCCCTTCTTCGTGGCAGACATTTCCAGCCGCCCAGCAACCGGAGTGGCCGGATAGCGGCCACCTAGATCGGGCGCTCAAACAAATCGCCTCGTATCCGCCATTGGTATTTGCCGGCGAAGCCAGATCGCTACAGACGGCGTTGGGACAGGTCGCCAGCGGAAACGCATTTTTATTACAGGCGGGCGATTGTGCCGAAAGCTTCGACGAGTTCACCGCCGTCAACATCCGGGAAAAGCTCCGCGTGATTTTGCAGATGGCCGTCATGCTCACCTATTCCATGGGGGTTCCCGTGGTTAAGGTCGGGCGAATCGCCGGTCAGTTCGCCAAACCGCGCACGAGCGAAACCGAGTACATAGGGAGCGACGAGCTACCGGTATTCCGCGGACACATGGTCAATGATCCTGCGCCGCATTTCGAGGCCCGTCGGCCAAACCCCGATCGGCTGATTCAGGCGTACCACCAGGCGGCCAGCACTCTCAATTTACTCCGGGCGTTCACCAAGGGTGGGTTTGCCGACCTCAGTCGTGTGCATGCCTGGAATCAAGAATTCGTTGCCTCCAGCGCCGAGGGGCAGCGCTATGAGCAGGTCGCCGCCGAGATCGAGCGGGCACTTGCGTTTATGCGGGCATGCGGAGTCGATACCGAGACCAATAGCGCGTTACACCAAGTCGATGTGTACACCAGCCACGAAGCCCTAATCCTCGGCTACGAAGAGGCGCTCACTCGGCAGGACTCGCTCACCGGCGGGTGGTACGACTGCAGCGCGCACATGTTGTGGATCGGCGATCGCACGCGACAACTCGATGGTGCCCATGTCGAATTCTTGCGCGGCGTGGGAAATCCGATCGGCTGCAAGATCAGCAAGTCAACTGATGTGGACTATTTGATCTCGCTGTGCGAAGTGCTTAATCCGGCACGGATTCCGGGACGACTGACGCTTATCTCGCGGATGGGGGCGGACAGCGTCGAAGCATCGCTGCGACCGTTGATCCGCTGCATCCGAGACTCCGGGCATCCGGTTGTTTGGGCTTGTGACCCAATGCACGCAAATACATTT
>JBKJXI010000126.1:0-3863 GCA_046716325.1 Ilumatobacteraceae bacterium
GAGCAATGTCGATCAACTCGCGATTCATGTTGACACCGACGACCCAGTAGATCGGCCGACCCCGGAGGCTGGAAAGGCGATCCCCGATAGCTCGACGGGGGGCTACGACGTACGCAAGGTGATCCGCATCCTGGCCGACGACGAGGAAATGTTTGAACTGCGCGAGCGTTGGGCTCCCAACGTGATTACCGCATTCATCACCGTTGGCGGCGAATCGATCGGGGTGGTTGCCAATCAACCGATGGCGCTGGCCGGGACATTAGATATTGCGGCCTCGCAAAAGGCCGCGCGATTTGTAAGTTTTTGCGATTCATTCAATATTCCATTGCTTACCCTGGTCGACACGCCGGGTTTTTACCCCGGCAAGGATCTGGAATGGCGGGGAATGATCCGCCACGGCGGGCAACTCGTGTTTGCCTACGCCCGCGCCACCGTGCCTCGAGTGTGCGTGATACTGCGCAAGAGCTACGGCGGCGCCTACATCGTCATGGATTCAAAGACAATGGGCAACGACCTTTGCCTGGCGTGGCCAACCGCAGAACTGGCCGTCATGGGTGCCGGACAGGCAGCGGCTATTTTGCAGCGGCGATCCACACCCGAGGAACGTCTAGCCTTCGAATCTGACTACAGCGCCAGACTTCTCAACCCCTATATTGCGGCCGAACGCGGCTACATCGACGCCGTCATCGATCCCGCTGATACTCGTCGCGAGATCGCCGCCGCATTTGTCATGTTGCGCGACAAGCGCGAGCGACTGATCTCTCGCAAGCACGACAACACTCCGCTCTAGAGCACCGACCTCTAGACTGAATGCGGAGAGGAGCTCTCCAGACCTACAAGTTGAAGGGAGTCACGGTGGCTGAAACAATCACCATCACTGACGATCGCTCGGGAAAGAAAGTCACTGTTCCGGTCCGAGACGGCGTTTTTGCATCCACGGCGTTGCGCGAACTCGACCCGAATCTACGAATGTATGACCCTGCATTCTTGTCGACTGCCGCCTGCGCGTCGGCAATAACTTACGTCGATGGCGAGGCCGGTGTGATGCGCTACCGCGGCTATCCCATTGAGCAGCTCGCCGAAATGTCCACGTTTCTGGAGGTGGCATACCTCCTGTTGAACGGCGAACTGCCAAATAAAGAGCAGCTCGATGCATGGTCGTTTGATGTCACCCATCACACGATGGTCCATGAGAACATGCGCAAGCGATTCGTGGATGGATTTCACTACAACGCTCATCCGATGGGCATGTTCATTTCGGCGATCGCGGCGCTAGGAACCTTCTACGAGGACTCCAAGAACATTTTCGATGCGGAAATTCTCAATAAGCAAATTCTTCGTCTCGTGGCCAAGGTTCCGACGATCGCGGCCATGACCTATCGATTCAGTTCCGGATTGCCGTTCGTATTGCCCAACAACTCGATGAGCTACGCCCAGAACTTTCTCAACATGATGTATCGAATCGGCGATGACTTCGCGGTCGACCCCGTCCTTGCCAGGGCTATGGACGTGTTGTTCATTTTGCACGCCGATCATGAGCAAAATTGCGGAACAACGGCCATGCGTATTGTCAGCTCGTCGCACGCCGATCCGTATTCGGCTACCGCGGCCGCGGCGGCTGCGTTGTACGGTCCCCTGCACGGCGGCGCCAATGAGCAAGTCGTGCGCATGCTGCGCGAAATTGGCGACATTAAAAACGTACCCGCCTTTATCGAGTCGGTTAAGCGCGGCGAAGGTCGACTCATTGGTTTTGGCCATCGCGTGTACAAGAATTTCGATCCCCGGGCGACGATCATCAAGAAAACGGCGTATGACGTTTTTGCCGTGACCGGAAATAATCCGTTGCTCGATATCGCACTTAAAATGGAGGAGGTTGCCCTCAGCGACGACTACTTCGTTTCCCGCAAGTTGTATCCCAATGTCGATTTCTACTCTGGGCTGATCTACCAGGCCCTTGGATTCCCCGTCGAGATGTTTACGGTGCTTTTTGCCATACCGCGAACGGTCGGTTGGCTTGCTCACATGAGCGAATTACTCAACGACAAGGAACAAAAAATCAGCCGTCCAAGACAGTGGTATATCGGCCAAGACGCGCGCGATTATGCGCCGATCGTCACTCGCTGAAATCGACCACGATCTTGCCAATGCTGGCATTTGATTCCATATATATGTGCGCCTCGGCGATCTGATCAAGTGTAAATCGACGGTCGATCACCGGTTTGAGCAACTTGGCATCGAACAACGGCAACATCTCGTTGACGAATCGCTGGGTAATGGCAATCTTTTCTTCCAGCGGCCGGGCCCGTAACAATGTCCCAGTCAACTTGCCGCGTTTCGCCATCAACGCCGCCACATTAAAGGAAGTGGTGCCGCCGGCCATGACGCCAACCTGCACGATGTGACCCTTGAGTGCAAGTGCCGCGACATTGCGGTTCAGATATTCGCCACCGATGACATCAAGGACGGCATCGACTCCCTGACCACCGGTCGCCTCCGCCACGGACTCAACGAAGTCACCGCTCGTGTAGTCAACGGCCACATCGGCACCGAGCGCGCGACAGGCCGCTACTTTGCCCGTTGAGCAGGTCACGATCACGCGGGCGCCAATTGCTTTGCAAACTTGTATCGCCGCCGAGCCGACGCCGGACGCGCCGGCATGGACCAACGCCCACCTACCCGATGTCAGACCGCCCTGGACGACAACTGCATCCCAGGTGGTGATGAACGCTTCCGGAATCGCCGCCGCATTAGTCAACCCAACTTGTGCCGGTACAGGCATTGCTTGGCGTTCGTGAATCACGAGTTGCTCGGCATACGCACCACCGCTAACTATTCCCATCACTTCGTCGCCGATGCGCCATTGGCGCACTCGCTCACCTACCCCGGTCACTGTGCCGGCGAACTCTAACCCCGGAACCTCGATTTCATCGGGGAATGGGTCGGGGTAAAATCCCATTCGCTGCAGAAGGTCGGCACGATTCAAACTTGTTGCCCGTACCCGAACAAGTATTTCGTCGGCTCCGGGAACTGGGGCTGCGATGTCTTCAATCTGGAGAACTTCGGGTCCGCCGTGAGATCGAAGCACAACCGCGCGCATACGATCTACATTGCCAGGTTTCACAGCGTCAACACATAGGCGAGGCCGGCGATGCCGTCCCAGCTTTCGTCCTTTTCAGGCGCACGCACGAATCCGACTCGCTCGTACAGGCGCATCGCCGCCGCCATCATCGTCAACGTGTGGATAAATATGCGTTGCTTACCTTCCGCTCGGGCGCGCTCAATCACCCACTGAATCATTGCTCCACCAATGCCTCTGCCCTGTGCCGAGGGATCGACGGCGAAATAACGAAAACTCGCTGCGCCAGGGTCATTGTGCTCGGCATGCACGCTGTCGTTGGAGGAAACGTAGGTGAGGCAGCCAACTATTTGTTCATCTATGAAGGCTCCGACAACCAAGGAATCGTCGAGTCGGCTGGTAATATCGGCGATGTAATGGTCGTACACCTCGTCGTGGGGGTATCCAGCCAGGGCAAAGTATCCACGCTGAACTACCTCGCCGGCGCTTCGAAAGTCGTCACCGCGAGTAAGCGGTCGAATCACCACGTTCGCGACGATTAAGCGTCCATCTTCGCGTTCAGACGTACATCCAGGGCCTCGAGAAATTCTTCCGTGGTCAGGCATGGCTCGTCTGATCCGATGAGTGAGGAGAGATCTTTGGTCATCTGGCCCCCCTCGACCGTGTCTACACACACCTTTTCCAGAGTTTGGGCAAATTTGCTCAGTTCCGGCGTGTTGTCGAGCTTGCCGCGGTGTTCTAGCCCACGTGTCCAGGCAAAAATCGAGGCGATTGGATTCGTCGATGT
>JBKJXI010000127.1:0-5342 GCA_046716325.1 Ilumatobacteraceae bacterium
CCATAAAAGGAACGGCGGCAGGAAATCTGAGCTTGACCAGCGTCTGTCGCCACGAAGACGCGTAGCTGTTCATCAGTTCGAGAGCCGAGGCGGGCGCGGAAGTGAGTCCTTTGAGTGTGCCAACCGACACGGGGAAGAAGGCCAAGAAAGCTCCGAGCACCGATACCGACATCCACCTGGGCCACTCGAACCCCGCCAAATGAAGTTTGCCACTCCAGCTCACCACAAGCGGAGCAAGCGCGATCAGAGGGACTGTTTGCGATACGACGAGATACGGCAAAAGTCCGCGCTCGACGACCCTGTATCGGGCCATCAGAATTGCCAATCCCACTCCGACCACGGCACCCATCACAAAACCGGCAACGACCAGACGGAAAGAGAACCAACCGCCAGCGAGTACGACCGACCACACTTTGCGATCGGAACCACGAACCTCGGGTCGACCATAGCGGCTCAACATGTCCCACACATGTGGCATCGCTCGATCGTTCGCGCGAGGCAAAATCTTTCCACCAAGCAAGGTGCCGCCGTCTTGTGGCCCAATGATTTTGTACAACTCCCACAACGCCGCCACCAATGCAATTGACAAAACGAACATGGAGGCGCGGTACAAACTTCGACGAACGAGTGGTTTCATTGCTTTGCTTTTGCCAACTCCGCAATTGCAGGCAATACCGTCTCGCCGTACTCTTGTAGCGTTTGCTCTTTTCCATCGTGTTGGAGATATACGGCAAACTGATCGACACCCAATTGCTTCAACTGCGTGAGTCGCTTAATATGCTCGGCGGAGTCGCCAAGGATGCAGAACCGATCAATAATCTCATCCGGTACAAATGCGGTGTGTGTGTTTCCCACCTGGCCATGCAGGTTGTAGTCGTAACCTTCCCTGCTTTTGATGTACTCGGTGAGCGCCTTCGGCACGGAACTGTCGTCGCCGTACCGGGCAACGATGTCGGCAACGTGATTGCCGACCATGCCGCCGAACCATCGACATTGGTCGCGCATGTGAGCAAAATTATTACCGACGTAGGCGGGTGCCGCGACGCAAATCTTGACGGACTTGGGATTGCGTCCGGCATCCTTGGCGGCCCTGCGAACCTCTTCAATTGTCCAGGCCACGATGTCGATATCGGCGAGTTGCAAAATGAAGCCATCGCCAACCTCACCGGTTAGTTTCAGCGCTTTTGGGCCGTAAGCGGCAACCCACACTTCACAGTTGCTCTGCGCCGCCCACGGAAAGCGAATTGTCGAGCCGTTGTAATCAACACCCCGGCCATTGGTCAATTCGCGAACGACGTGAATGCAGTCGCGTAAGGTTGCCAAGTTTGACGGCCGACCGTTGGTCACGCGCACCGCAGAATCTCCGCGTCCGATTCCACAAATTGTTCGATTTCCGTACATCTCGTTGAGCGTGGCGAACAGGCTCGCCGTCACGGTCCAATCGCGGGTGGCCGGGTTCGTGACCATCGGACCGACGATCACTTTCCGTGTCTCGGCCAGAATCGCGCTGAAAATGACATACGGTTCTTCCCACAAAATATGGCTGTCAAATGTCCACACATGCGAAAACCCGTGCATTTCGGCCTTTTTTGCCAGATCGACCACGCGACTTGCCGGCGGCGTGGTTTGCAGAACGACGCCGATGTCCATATTTATCCCCCAACCTTTCGCCTGATTACAACCTAGACAACTATCGGTTTTGCGGAAAACCCAGATCGACTCGTGAAGTCCGCGGATCGGGCCAACGCGATGTCACTACTTTTCCACGGGTAAAGAAATTGACGCCTTCCGGTCCGTACATGTGCTGATCACCAAATAAACTCGCCTTCCAGCCGCCGAAACTGTAGTACGACACTGGAACAGGGACCGGCACGTTAATTCCGACCATTCCGACATTTACCTCGTATTGAAACTGCCTGGCAACTCCTCCGTCGCGGGTGAAAATTGCCGTTCCGTTTCCATACGGATTGTCGTTGATGGTTTTGAGTCCTTCCTCGTAGCTTTTTACCCGCATGATCGTCAACACCGGCCCAAAGATTTCTTCGTCATAACATCTCATTCCCGGCCTGACATTGTCGATCAGGCTGGGATTGAGAAAGAAGCCGCCGTCCGGCACCGATGTCGTTCCATCGATGACGACCTTTGCGCCTTCTTGTTCGGCATTGGAGACATAGCTGGCAACTTTGTCGCGATGTTCGCGACTGATGAGCGGTCCCATTTCACTGGCCGAGTCGGCACCAGATCCAACCTTGATGTTCGGCACGCGGGTCGTAATTCGTTCCACCAGAGCGTCGGCGATACTTTCGACCGCGAGTACCACGGAAACCGCCATGCATCTTTCGCCCGCGGAACCGTAGGCCGCGCTTACTGCGGCATCGGCGGCCATATCGAGGTCGGCATCGGGGAGCACAAGCATGTGATTCTTTGCCCCACCGAGGGCCTGGACGCGCTTACCGTTTCTTGTTCCGGTTTCGTATACATATCTAGCGATCGGAGTTGAACCGACAAAACTCACCGCGGCAATGTCTGGGTGCCCAAGAATACGATCGACAGCCACTTTGTCACCGTGCACGACATTGAACACGCCATCGGGTACCCCGGCCTGACGCAACAAATCGGCGATAAACATCGACGCCGAGGGATCCTTCTCGCTTGGTTTGAGGACAAATGTGTTGCCACACACAAGTGCGTTGGCAAACATCCACATCGGCACCATGGCGGGAAAGTTGAAAGGCGTGATACCGGCGACCACGCCAAGCGGTTGGCGAATTGAGTAAACATCGATGCCGCTCGACGCCTGTTCCGAGTATCCGCCCTTCATCAGGGCTGGAATGCCACAGGCGAATTCAATATTTTCCAGACCGCGTGCGACTTCACCGAGCGCGTCGCTCGGTACTTTGCCGTGTTCCAGGGTCAGCAACGAAGCGATTTCCTTGCGATTGGCATCCACCAATTCACGAATATGGAACATGACTTCGGCGCGGCGCGACAAGTTGGCCGCACGCCACTCTGGAAATGAGGCCATGGCAGCCGCTACTGCGACATTTACCTCCGCGGCGCTCGCTAGGTCTACGTCGGCCTGATGTTCACCCGTGGCCGGATTCCATATCTTTGCCGTGTTGCCCGACGTGCCGGCCACAATTTTATTGTTAATCCAGTGACTGATGCGCTTCATAACTACTCCCGCCTGTCATCGACTCTATTAATTGCAAAACTGATTAATTCAGGTACTGGCACAAGCCACGCCTGACGAATTGACCGTGACCTTTGCGACCCGTGAATTTGTCATTGTCGATCACAATCATGCCCCTGGACAGAACGGTGTCAACCTTGCCATCGACAACGAACCCCTCCCACGAAGAGTGATCCATGTTCATGTGGTGTTTGTCGTTGATCCCAATCTTCGTTTTCTTATTCGGATCCCATACAAGAATGTCGGCATCCGACCCAGCGGCAATAACACCTTTCTGCGGGTACATCCCAAACATCCGGGCCGGAGTGGTGCTACATGTCTCGACCCATCGCTCAAGTGAGAGCTCGCCCTGCACGACTCCCTGGTAGATGAGCTCCATACGATGCTCGACTCCACCCATTCCGTTGGGAATCTTGGAGAAGTTTCCCAGCCCAAGTTCCTTCTGATCCTTGTAACAGAACGGACAATGGTCGGTACTTACGACCGCTAGTTCATTCATCCGCAAGCCTTTCCACAGGTCGGCGTGATGATGATGCTTGTCATACTTACTGCGTATCGGGGGGCTACAGACGAACTTGGCCCCCTCAAAGCCCGGGCGGGCGAGGTGATCCTCCAGCGTCATATATAAGTACTGCGGGCAAGTTTCGGCAAAAACGTTCAGCCCCTCGTGTCGAGCCTCGGCTACCGCGTTGAGCGCTTCCGATGCCGACATATGGACTATATATAAAGGTACATTTCCCGCCACTTGCGACAGGACGATGGCCCGATTTGTTGCTTCACCCTCCAACAGGCTTGGTCGACTTATGCCGTGAAACCTCGGGTCGGTTTCGCCGCGGGCAATATGTTGTTGTACCAGGACATCAATTGCGATTCCGTTTTCAGCATGCATCATGATGGTTGCGCCGTTTTCACCTGCCGTTTGCATCGCTCGCAATATCTGTGCGTCATCACTGTAAAACACACCGGGATAGGCCATAAACAACTTAAAACTGGTGACTCCTTCGTGGTCGACCAGATAGGTCATGTCCTTCAGCGCCTGCTCGTCGATACCTCCGAGAATCTGATGGAATGCGTAATCCACCGCACAATTGCCGCCCGCCTTGCGATGCCACTCCGCTAGGCCCTCGTGGACATTCTCGCCATAGCGTTGTAGCGCCATGTCAACGATGGTCGTGACGCCTCCCCATGCGGCCGCGATCGTGCCCGTCTCAAATGTGTCGCTGGCTGCCGTGCCGCCGAAGGGAAGTTCCATATGCGTGTGTACATCGATACCTCCTGGCACCACATATTTTCCGGCGGCATCGATGACTCGATCGGCAACGATGTCCAGGTTCAGTGACTGACCGCGATCCAGGACGGCGACAATCTTTTCCCCGTCGATGAGGACGTCTTGTTGGTGTTGGCCGGTCGAACTGACGACCGTGCCGTTCGTAATCAGTATCCGAGTCACGATAGTCCCCGCTTTCTAGCGCCGTACCAATTCATCGTATGCGTCCGGTCGACGATCGCGATAGAAGGCCCAACGGTCGCGGACCACTTTGATTTTGTCGATGTCGAGATCGCGAACGATTAATTCGGGCTTGTAGGCGTCGCCCACATTTCCCACGAATTTTCCTTCAGGGTCGACAAAATAACTCTGCCCATAGAAGTCGTCGTCCCCGAGTGGCTCGATACCGACGCGATTGATCGCACCGACGTAATACATGTTCGCCACCGCAGCGGCCGGTTGTTCGATGCGCCAAATGTATTCGGACAGTCCTCTACTCGTGGCCGATGGGTTGAATACGATTTCGGCACCATTCAACCCCAACGCGCGCCACCCTTCCGGAAAGTGGCGGTCGTAACAGATGTACACCCCGACTTTTCCGACCGCGGTGTCAAATACTGGATAGCCGTCAGTGCCGGGTGTGAAGTAGTACTTCTCCCAAAAACCTTTCACCTGGGGAATGTGTTGCTTGCGGTATTTCCCCAGGTATCGACCGTCGGCGTCAATGACGGCCGCCGTGTTGTAGTACATGCCAGGCTGCACGATCTCATACATCGGAATCACCATCACCATTCCCAATTCCTTTGCCACCGATTGGAATCTCTTGGTGGTGGGCCCGTCAGGAATTGGCTCCGTATAGGAGTAGTACTCGGGCTCTTGAAC
>JBKJXI010000128.1:0-3192 GCA_046716325.1 Ilumatobacteraceae bacterium
GGGTTATCGGGATTGGATGTGTTGCGCAAGGTACGGGCAAACGAGGCGACCAAAGACCTGGATGTGATTTTGCTTACCGGCCGAACGGGCGACTCCGACGTCGATGCCGCGTTTGCTACCGGAGCCAACGATTACATTACGAAGCCCGTTAGCCCGCGCGAACTGTTGCACCGGGTTAATGCGCTACTCGCCCGCGGCAACAAGTGAGCGTCGGTCGACTCCTCACGCTAACCATCTTCGCTGTAATTATTTTTTGTGTCTTGGCGGTTGCCGTGATTGTCATTGCCAAGACTCATCGTCGGCGGGCCGGTGACAAATCTACGTACTTGCTTTTGGCCTATCGACACGAGCTCTTAGCAATCGCATCCGACGAAGACAAGGACGGAGAAGCCAAGTCGGTGTTGAACGCGGTGCCGATGCCGATCTGGGAGCGACTCCGACCGAGCGTGATCGCTTTTTTGCCCAAGGTTCGCGGTACTGCGGCAGAAGACCTGAGTGAGATCTTGCGTTCTCGCGGCGAGATAAAACGGGCCACAAAAATGCTGACCTCGCGGTCCGGAGTTCGGCGCGCTCGCGGAGCGTATCTGCTTGGATTAATTCGGGATCGAAATCTTGCCTCGCTTCTCATTCCGCTGCTCGCGGACCGTGACCCGGATGTTCGTTTGGTGGCGGCCCGCTCGCTCGGCGTCATTGGAGCGACATCGGCGGCCGATGGCATTCTTCAGGCACTGCGCACAACTCGCCGACGAATTGGACTGCCGGCCTGGGTTGCAGTTGATGCCCTGTTGGGCATGGGGGTAGAGATCGCGTCCGCGATCGAAACCGGACTGACTTCCAATGACGCGGCAGTTAGAAATGTGTGCGCCCAAGTCGCGGGACATGGCACGATTTTCTCCACGGCACCTCAGCTTTCCGTCCTGCTCGCAACGGCGAGCGAGAGTGAAGTCAGGGTAAGTGCGGCAATGGCACTTGGTCGAGTCGGTGGCGCCAGTGAGGCCGTCGCTTTGGCGCGGTATACGAATGCGTCTGAGATGGCGGAGCTGAGACGGTCCTGCGCTATCGCCCTCGGCGACCTGGGACGACAGGAGAGTCTGGACACTTTGGTGGAGCTTCTAGGAGATGCCGACCGCCGACTCGCGCAATTGGCAGCCGACTCGCTCGTTCAATTTGGTGAGATTGGAGTTGCCAGACTCGCATCTGTTGCGGTCGGCGACTCGCCAACTGCTCGTGCCGCCCGCGGTGCAATTGATCTGGCCGGATTACGCGGACAGATCGTGCCATTGGATGGCGGTCCGTAATGTTTTGGACCGACATTCTTGACTTCGCGCGACAAAGCCTTTCCGCTGGGCTTGAGTTTGTGGCCATCCCAGTGCTCGTCTATTTCGTGATCACCAACACCTCATTGATTTTGCTGATTGGCGTGGCGGCTTGGGGCTTTGCGAGCCACCAACGCCGCAAGGACTTTGCCGGACGCGAAGAAACCATGACCAGTCAAGTTCTACAGGGTGTCTCGATCGTCGTTCCGTCGTACAACGAGGGGGCCGTGATTGTCTCGTCGGTACAGGCAATGTTGTCGCTCGAGTACCCACGGCACGAAGTCATCGTCGTCGACGATGGCAGCACGGACGAAACGTTCCAAAAATTGCAAGTGGCATTCGATCTCGTGCTCGTCGAGCGCGAGCTTCCGTCCGACATACCGACTAGGGGCACGATCATCGACGTGCACATACCTCGAAACGGACGCACTCGATTGGTCGTGGTTCGCAAGGAAAACTCTGGAAAAACCGATTCGGTCAGTGTAGGTATCAACGCCGCGGTTGAGCCACTGGTGGTATGTGTCGACGCCGACTCAATCCTCGATCCGAGTTCCTTAATCGTTGTCACAAAACCATTTGCCGATGATCCCATTCGAGTCGTCGCAACCGGCGGTGTCATTAGCGCCGCCAACGGTTGCAAAGTCATTGCCGGTCGAATTGTCGAGGTGAACCTGGACAAGCGTTGGCTCGTACGTATCCAAGCTGTCGAATATCTGCGGGCATTCCTATTTGGACGCGCCGGTTGGTCGGGGTTTGGAGCTTTAATTCTCATCAGCGGCGCATTCGCCGTATTTCGCCGCGATATTTTAGTCGAGGTTGGCGGACTCGACCCGGACAGCATCGGCGAAGACTTTGAAATCGTGATGCGTATCCATCGATACATGATCGACAATCATCGCGACTATCGCGTCCAGTTCGTTGCGGAACCGGTGTCGTGGACAGAGGTGCCGATAAGCATGAAGGTGTTAAGGGTGCAACGCAAAAGGTGGCATCGCGGCCTATGGGAAACGTTGTGGAAGTACCGTGGCATGTTGTTCAACCCTCGCTACGGCAGGATTGGGATGGTGGCCTTGCCGTATTTCTGGCTGTTTGAGCTGATCGCACCGCTTCTGGAACTGGTTGGGCTCGTGGTCATTGCCCTTGGCATCTCTCTTGGAGTAACGAGCGCAAACTATGTTCTGATGTTCATGGCCGTGGCCTACGGCTATGCAATTTTAGTTACCTTGTTTGCCTTGGCGATGGAAGAACTGACCTTTCACAAGTATTCTCGCTGGTCGGAATTGGGTGCGCTAATCCTGGCATCCGTGCTCGAAAATATCGGCTTTCGGCAGGCCACGGCGTGGTGGCGCCTAGAGGGCTGGTGGGCAAGCATGCGCGGCAAGAAGCAGGTCTGGGGCACGATGACCAGACAGGGGTTCAACGAGTAGAGGTACGACGGAGCGCTAGTCCCGCTGCAATTCCGACCAATTCGGTGAGAGCCAGTGCGTAAGCAGTGATCGTAAATATCTGTCCCCAGCCATCGTTCGGTATATGCGCAAGCTGATCCGGGCTGTCAATCGTGAAGTGATTGACGACTCCAAAAATCAGCGATGCCAACAACGCCAGGACCAATACCGTCGCACCTCGTCGCGGATGACCACGCCAGATAATCCCGGCCGCTACAGCCGGGGCGATAACTATGACCATTAGGGCATATGTGCTTTGAAAATTGGAGAGGGTCACGTCAATTTGTCGATGTGCCTGATTATGGACGAAGGCCACGGCGGTATGGATCGCGACTACCCACAGGCAGGCTTGCCGATATTTTCTCATAGCCATAACTTACTTAATACGGTCCGTTGGATGCGGATCCATGCACATGTCGGGTGTTTGGTAT
>JBKJXI010000129.1:0-12242 GCA_046716325.1 Ilumatobacteraceae bacterium
CGTGTGGTCGTCGTGCCGACGGCGACCACACGTTTAGCGATACGGCAACTCTCTAGCGTTTCGGCGGGTACGGAATACGACTCCGTGTGAATCTTGTGCTCGATCGGATTTGCTGCATTAATTGGAGCAAACGTGTCTAAGCCCACGGTGAGATCGACCGTTGCGATCTGTATTCCCGCCTCACGCAGTTCGGCCAACAGCCGATTTGTGAAATGCAAACCGGCGGTAGGCGCTGCGGCGGAGCCAGCATGGCGCGCATATACGGTTTGATAGCGCTCGGGATCCAGGAGCGACTCGGTGATGTACGGCGGCAACGGCATCTCGCCACGAATCTTCAGCATCTCTATGACATCGTCGACCAACATCGCTACGGAAAATGTGTCGCCAGATTCGGAACGATTTCCCACTTCGAGTACCGGCACTCCGTCGTCTCCATACAGCGGTTCGCCAACTCGCAACTTTCCGCCGGGTCGGATGAGAGCCTCCCATTCACGGTGATGCGCGGCGACGGGTTCGAGCAACAACACCTCGACGGCGCCACCCGTGGACCTTCGAAGGCGCAGTCTGGCCGGTAGCACCCGCGTGTTGTTCACCACGAGCAGATCTCCCGGTTCTAACAATTCGCCGATGTCTGACACCTGCCGGTGCTGTGCCTGGCGACCTCCTTGATCCACCAATAGTCGGGCGGAATCCCGAGGCTCGATTGGGCTTTGCGCTACCAGTTCCTCGGGTAGGTCATAGTCAATCTCATCGATGTGCACTCCGGCTAGAACAATTCGGGCGGCGTATCGGGTGCTTCTAAACCAATGTGATGCCAGGCGCTTGGCATAGCTACTCGTCCACGCGGTGTGCGGGCGATCATTCCCTGCTGAATCAGAAACGGTTCGTAGACATCTTCGATGGTTTCGGTTTGTTCGCTCACGCTGATCGCCAGCGTGGAGAGCCCGACGGGACCACCGGCAAACTGTCCGCAGATCGCCGACAGAATTGCCCGATCGACTTTATCGAGGCCACGATCGTCGACCCCGAACACCGCCAACGCGCTTTGGGCGGTGTGTTGATTGACCGTTCCATCACCACGAACCTGGGCAAAATCTCGGACCCGTCGAAGAAGGCGATTAGCAATTCGAGGAGTGCCCCGCGATCGCCGAGCGATCTCGTGTGCGCCGTGCGCATCGATGTCGACGCTCAGTATTCCTGCCGTGCGCCCGACAATTAGTTCGAGTTCGTCAACTTCGTAATAGTCAAGTCGGGCCACAAGTCCAAAGCGATCCCGCAACGGGCCCGTGATCATGCCAGTTCGCGTGGTCGCCCCGATCAGTGTGAATTGCGGAAGGGTGAGGCGAATTGACGATGCCGCCGGTCCCTTGCCAACGACAATGTCGATCTGGAAATCCTCCATTGCCGGATACAAGATTTCCTCGACATTTCTTGATAGGCGATGAATCTCGTCGATGAACAACACATCGTGCTCACCCAGCTTGGTGAGAATTGCGGCCAAGTCTCCCGCGCGTTCCAACGCCGGGCCGGATGTAACGTGCAACGTTGCCGACATTTCGGCGGCAACAATTCCGGCCATTGTTGTTTTGCCCAACCCCGGTGGACCGGCAAGCAATATGTGATCGGCCGGCTGCTGGCGCATCCGGGCGGCTTCCAAAACAATGCCCAGATGTTCCTTAAGTTCGCGCTGCCCAACGAAATCGACCAATCTGTGGGGACGGAGACCGCTTTCCTCGACCGAGTCGATCTCGTCGCCAACATTTGGATCTAGGAATTCCTCACGCACGTCGCACCCCGAGTGAATTTAGTGCTAGTCGAAGCAATTGTTCGGCGGATTCCGAGACCGGAAGTTGTCGAAGGACATCACGAATTTCATCGTGACCGTACCCGAGCCCGGCGAGCGCTTCGCGTACGTCTGCCACCACATGTGCGGTTGCCGCCGCCGATACGCCCAGTTGCTCTCGGCTGTCATCAAGCATCGGCATAGTTAGCCGACCCTTGAGTTCGACAAGAAGTCGCTCGGCAGTCTTGCGGCCCACCCCGGCAACCAATGTAAGCGAAGCAAGATCCCCCGTGGCCACAATGTCTACGAGCGAACGCGGCGAGTGAACGGCGAGAATCGCCATCGCCATCGACGGGCCGATCCCGTGCGTGGCAATGAGGGTCTCAAATGAATTCCTCTCATCGCGTTCAAGAAATGCGTACAGCGTGTGGGCGTCTTCGCGCAAATGTTCGTACACATACATGAATGCGCTCGATGTGGGTTCAAGCTCGGCAAGCGTGCGCGGCGTGACATGCACGAGATAACCGATACCGCCTACTTCGATAAGTGCCGTACCGTTGGTATTTCGCTCCAACACCTTGCCGCGCAGCGATCCGATCATGCTGATTCGATTCTCGATTCTGCCGCCGTAATGCTTTGTCGCAGCGGCAACATTGCCAAATAACACAGCGCCAACGCGGCCGCATCCGCGGCATCGGCCGGCTTGGGAAGTTTTGCCAAACCGAGTCGCTTTTGGACCATTCGTTGCACCTGTAATTTGTCGGCGCCGCCCCATCCCGCAATTGCGCTCTTCACCTGCTTAGGCGTGAACTGCATCACGTCGCAGCGACGCTCGGCCGCAATTGCCAGGGCAAGTCCGCTCACCTGTCCGACACTCATTGCGGTGCGAACATTGGCCTGAAAAAATACTTGTTCGACCGCTACCGCCGCAGGCGAAAACTCATCGAACAACTTGACCAACTCGTGGTGCAGCTCGGCCAGGCGGTGCGGAAGTTCATTTGTTGCGACCGTAGTAATCACACCCAGCGAGACGACGACGGGTTTCTGAGCACCGACTTGTTGGAGCACCGCGTAGCCACAACGAGTGAGACCTGGATCGATGCCAAGAACCGTGACTGGATTGTGCTCGCCGCTGGTGGGAGTTCCCGTGCCTCTACCTGGGGCGAACATAAGTTCGATCCTAGTCATTTCGTGCACTACCTGCGCGGATTACGAGCCGTCGACCGCGGCCCTGACGGCGGCAACAAGCTCGCCCGGGGGACGTAACTAAAGCCCCGCTTGGGCACTATTCGCGTAGCTAATTATCCCCTTGCCATCGACGACAAACACGCTTCGGCGCCAAAATCCGAGTAGACCCACGACGCCATAACGGCCCGCAACTTCCTTGTTGATGTCCGCGAGCAAGGGAAAACCAAACCCATATTTATCAGAAAACTGCTCGTGGCTATCAACACTTTGGGGCGAAATTCCAAGTACCTGCGCCCCGACACTTTTGAACTCATCGATTGACCTTGTATACGAACACAATTGTTTGGTACACACCGCGGTGTTGTCACCGGGATAAAACACGAGGACCACGGGCGTCCCAAGATATTCCGCCAACGAATAATTGCGGCCTCCGGTGCCCGGGAGTGTGAACGCTGGCGCCGTATCGCCGAGCGAGACAGTCACTGCGCTACCGCGGTGAGGATTTCTTCGGCAATGTCAAAATTTGCATAAACATCTTGAACATCATCATTTTCGTCAAGCTCGTCCATGATGTGAAGCACTGCCTTGGCATCGCTCATCTTGGTAACCGGTACGACGAGCGACGAGATCATTGTGGAGGTAGCGGACAACACAGACATCCCGCTCTTGATCAGGGCAGCCTTCAGCGCTTCGACCAGAGCGGAGTCGCACAGCACGAGCCACGAATCACCGTCGTCCGAAATATCTTGCGCACCCGCGTCGAGTGCCACCGACATGAGATCGTCTTCGTTCACCGATCGTGCAACATGGAGAACTCCCTTGCGGGAAAACTGCCACGCGACGGCGCCTGGCTCGGCCATTGAGCCACCAAGTTTGCTGAAAATAATACGCACGTCGGCGGCGGTTCGATTGCGATTGTCGGTGAGAACGTCGATGAGCATCGCCACGCCGCCTGGCGCGTATGCCTCATAGGTAATGGACTCATACACGGCACCGCTGCCTACGCCGATTCCTCGCTTTATCGCCCGATCGATGGCATCATTCGTCATTTGTGCCGCCTTGGCCTTCAACACGATTGTCCGCAGTGCCGCATTCGTAGATACATCTCCGCCGTGCTCCTTGGCAGCAACCTCAAGCTGTCGGGAGAGTTTGGCAAAGATCTTTCCGCGTGCCTTGTCTACCGCGGCCTTTTTATGTTTTATGGTTGCCCATTTTGAGTGACCAGACATTTCCTATAACTCCTTCACAGGCTGTTGATAAATATTTCGTGGATTCGGGTGTCGGCGGTTAGTTCTGGATGAAAGGAAGCCACTGTGATCGCTTTTTCGCGGGCCAGCACGATGTTGTCGTCGTGCCGCGCCAACACCTCGACCGATTCGGACGCGCCAACAACCTGCGGGGCTCGAATGAACACCGCATGAAACCGAGTGAGCAATGACTCGACCTCAATATCGGCTTCGAAGCTGTCTACCTGCCTGCCATATGCATTGCGGCGCACATCTATATTTATTGCGCCAAACGATCGCTGATCGGGTCGAGCGTCGTGAACATTTGTCGCCAGCAAGATCATGCCTGCACATGTTCCGAAGATCGGGAGCCCCTTAGAGATGATCTCCGCAATGGGGTTAAACAACTTGGAAGACTCGAGCAGCATCGACATTGTCGTGGACTCTCCGCCGGGAAGAACCAGCGCATCGAGTCCGTCCAGGTCTTCGACCGTACGAACGTGTCGAGTACTGGCTCCTAAATCAGCGAGTGCAATTTCGTGTGCGGCAAATCCACCCTGCAGCGCCAACACTCCGACTAGCGGAGCCACCCGGGGGCCTCGAGTCGTTCACCAGCCCCGCTCGGAGTATCGCTCGTGGACCTGATCCATTCCGATCCCCGTCATCGGGGCGCCAAGATTGCGGCTGACCTTGGCAATAATTTGCGGATCGCGAAAGTGGGTGGTCGCTTCGACGATCGCCTTTGTTCGCAACGATGGATCTTCACTTTTGAAGATCCCGGAGCCGACAAATACGCTTTGGGCACCCAGCTGCATGGCCAGTGCGGCATCGGCGGGTGTCGCTATGCCGCCGGCGCAAAATAACGGAACCTGAAGTTCTCCCGTTTCGGCAATTTCTTGCACCAGCTGAAGTGGAGCCGACAGTTTTTTGGCCCAGTCAAACAATTCTGCGGAATCCGCCTGGGTAATTCTGCGAATGTCACCCGTGATGCTGCGCAGGTGGCGGACCGCCTCGACAATATTGCCGGTTCCGGCTTCGCCCTTGGATCGGATGAGCGCGGCACCCTCGCTGATACGACGCAACGCTTCGCCGAGATTTGTGGCTCCACACACAAACGGAACGGTAAACGCAAATTTGTCAATGTGGTGAGTCTCATCGGCCGGCGTGAGAACTTCGGACTCGTCGACAAAGTCGACACCGAGTGCCTCCAGAACCTGGGCCTCGACAAAGTGCCCGATCCGAGCCTTCGCCATAACTGGAATCGAAACGGCGGCTTTGATTCCTTCGATCATCTCCGGATCGCTCATGCGCGCAACACCACCGTCTCGACGAATATCGGCGGGAACTCGCTCGAGCGCCATCACAGCAACTGCACCGGCGTCTTCGGCAATTTTTGCCTCGACCGGCGTGACGACATCCATAATCACGCCGCCCTTGAGCATTTCGGCCAGCCCACGCTTGACGCGCAGGGAGCCAGTCGCCGACGAACTAGATGGGCGGCGGGGCGTCTGTGATGCTGAACTCATGGACTCATCGTACCGAGACAATCAATGCCATCCCATGACGCCAAGCCAGACAGACTTTTACGGGTACTTAACCTCGTCCGGATCGATGCCAACGCCCACGATTGCCATCTTGTCTGCGCGAGCAACCTCGACAAATGTGCGACCGGGTGTCAACTTAATGATCGCCCCGCTGGAGTCGGTCAGGGTGAACGGAATCAGTCGATTACTTCGTTCCCATGTCCCACTAATTGCGACTCCCGCGGTAAATACCGTGACTTTACCGCTGCCAAGTGTCTTGGAAGTTGGGCTGTAGCTGTTGGTGTACTCGACTTCGAGAATGACAACATTGGTGACGTTGAGCGGCACATCTTCTGGATCAACATGCGATTTTTCGTTTTGCAGTCGCAGGAATCTTTGGTCGTTGGCGCTCCAATCCCATCTGACCTTCACCCCATCCATCGAGATCTTGACTCCATCTACCTTTTGGGCCGAAGACGGAATGGCATCACTCACGGTGCGATAGGCGAACTGAGCCGGCGGCGGCCCCGAACCATCCGGCGCAAGAGTCCACAGCTTTGATGTCTCGGCGAACACATCGTGCGGCGCTGGCCGACTTTCGTCGCGATGGTATCCGCCGTCCTTGTTGACGACCGTGTAGCTGAGATCGACAAGATCGGACCTTCGAATTGCCGCGCTCACCTGCGGATTTCCTCCGCTCCAGACAAACAGCGGCTTGTTTAGCGATCCAACCAAATTGATGTCTTGGAACCGTCCGCTACGAATTGGTCCAACCGGATCGCTCCCCTGGCTGTGAAACACGGCGGCGAACCTTGTTAACTTCTCAACATTTTCCTCGAAAATGATGTCGGCCTGATTAATTCCAAACTGCGGCATTGACTTGGGATGATTATCGATCTTGACCACCATTGCCGGGCGACTGAGGATGGAAGTATCTTCGGCTGGCTCACCGGTAAGTGGGTTGACTATTACTGGTGGAACCGTTGTCGTAGTTTCGGCTTCGACTGCCGTTGTCTCGGTCGAGACACTGTCAGTGGTTACAGAAGGAGACGATCCGCCACATGCTCCAAGCACGGCGATCATGCCACCGGCAATGACGAATTTGAGACGAGTTGAATTGAGGGGTGACATTGAAGTGGGCTCCTCTTACATTTCCCTGAGCAAAGCAATGCGCTCGGCCAGTGGCGGATGGGTATTAAAGAGTTTATGTAACGACCCGAGTCGTCCTGTGTCTTTTACCCCGGAAAGTGGTTGTTCAATCCACATATGCGCGGTCGCCATGCTGGCCGAATGGGTGGTCGTCGTGTCGGCCTGCAACTTTTCTAGCGCCGCGATCAGCCCCGGTGGATAACGAGTAATTTGACAAGCCGACACATCGGCAAGGGTCTCGCGCCTGCGGCTGATTGCAGCCTGCATCAGTCTGGCCAAAATTGGCGCAAAAATAAGTAAGGCGAAACCAATCAGGGCGAGCGGATTTGATCCGTTTTGTCGATCGCCGCCCCGATGTGCGCGCCCCCCGTTCCACCACATCATCCGTATTGCGATGTCGGTGATGATCGCCACCGATCCGACGAGCGTGACAGCCAAGGTCGAGACCAAAATGTCGTAGTTGCGGATGTGTGAAAGCTCGTGTGCCAACACTCCCTCGAGTTCCACCCGGTTCATCTTTTCGAGTAGCCCGGTGGTAACTGCCAGCGCAGCATGGCGGGGATTGCGACCCGTGGCGAAGGCATTTGGAGCCTCGTCGACGATGACATACACGCGAGGCTTGGGCAAACCGCTGGCTATACACAGCCCCTCTACCAGATTGTGCAGTCGCATGTACTCGGTGGGGTCGGCCGGTACCGCTCGGCTCACTCGCAGGGCAATCGAGTCGGACTTCCAGTACGAAATAAAGGCGAAAGTTCCCGACAAGACGACGGCAAGAATCGTTCCGGTCGTTCCGTTACCCACCAAAGTGCCAACCGCGGCCCCAACAAGGACCACAATAAATACGAATCCGATGATTAAGGCAACGGTACGACGCTTGTTTGAGGCAATGAGATCGTTCATCTGTGAAGCGTTAGAACTTCACCTGAGGAGCAGTTCGAGCCGTCTCTTCGGCTTCGAAAAACTCTCTGGCGCTGAATCCAAACATTCTGGCAATAACAACTGCCGGAAACTTCTGGATGGCAGTGTTGTATTGGAAAACCGAATCGCCGTAAAACTGTCGCGCGTAGGCGATGCGACTTTCGGTATTGGCAAGCTCTTCTTGCAGCGAGACGAAGCCTTGATTGGCCTTCAGGTCGGGATACGCCTCCGATAAGGCAAACAGTTGTCGTAGCGCACCGGTGATCGCATTGTCGGCGACGGCTTGGGCGTGCGGGGTTGCCGGTGCTGCCATTGCCGAGTTGCGCGCCGTGATGACCGCCTCGAGGGTCGATCTCTCATGGGCTACATAGCCCTTTACGGTTTCGACGAGATTGGGGATCAGATCCAATCGTCGCTTCAATTGGACATCAATTTGCGACCACGAATTGTCGACGTTGTTGCGACGACGGACCAGTCCGTTATAGATCACGATCACGAAGCCGGCTAACAGCACGGCGACGATCAGAATAATTACAAGGGAGTTCATGTCCCTATTCTACGCCGAACGCGACAGATACGAGCGCCTAAGAGATCGACCATTGAAAAAGGAAAGCAATCGGCTGGGGGCGACGGTGAGCGCCAAATTTGCTTCGTCATCCAGTAGTCGTCGATAGATCGCAAAATATTCCTGAGCCAAGGCATACATCGAAAAATGTTCGGCTCGGCGCGCGCCTCCCTCGACAAGACGACTGGTGAGCGCAGTGTCGGTGATGATTCGATTCAGCGCTTCGGCGAGAGATACCGCGTCGCCGGGTTGAACAAGTAGCGCATCGACATCGTGCGTTGCCACGTTGCAGTACCCATCGAGTGCGCTGGCGACGAGCGGGGCGTTGGCCGCCATTGCCTCGAGCAACACGATTCCAAACGACTCACTGTGTAGCGAAGGCGCGCAGAAAACGGTGCAGGACGCGAGCCGCTTGATCTTGTCTTCCTCGGTAATCCTGCCTAGCCATTCGACTCGATCATCAGTGGAATATCGCTTGCGAAGTGCATCAATTCCCGGCCCGTCGGAGGCAACCCATAGACGAACGCCGCGAGGCACCGATTCGAGCGCCTCGAGCAGCACTTCGAGACCCTTCCTTGGTTCGAACCGACCGCAGAAAAAGATCGTGGGTTGCGGCACTCGGTCAATTTCCGGGCGACGGTAACGGCTTACTTCGATGCCATTGAACAACACCTGATAGTCGCCATCCAGATAACGAGCGGCGAGTTCGCGCGCCTGTTCCGAAACCGCGACTCGCACATCAATTCGGCTTGCCGCCCACCGTGCCGTGCGATTCAACACGCGATACGAGGTTGAGTCGCCGGCGGCGTGAAATGTACCGACAGTGGGCGCCATTCGCATTAGCAGCGCGGTGACGGTGGGCCCGGGCACGAGCGGTTCGTGCAGGTGAACAACGTCGAATGCCTCATCGTTGAGGGCTCGGATCGTGCGCAACGCGGCAGACGGATCTGGAGCAAGTGAGGCGACGGATCCATTTGCCGCAGTTGGCAAACTATTGCCGAGCGGCGTGACAAAACTCTCCGGTGGAGGTCCGTCACACGGCGCCAGGACACGAACTTCGTGACCAAGTCGTCGCATCTCGCGAGCCAAACCAAGGACTTGAGACTGCACGCCACCCGGCACCGACACGCTGTACGGGCTGACCATCGCAATGCGCAACATGTCGTTACCCGACCGAGACGAAGAGTCAGTCACGCCATATACCGTACGACCCGAACGTGCCGAGTACACAAAGTTAATTAATTGCGCGAAGGGATGTAGGTTTGCCGCCATGACAGAGTCGGGCGGCATGGGAGCAATGCCTGCTCTATCAATTGTTGTGACCCCCAACAAACGATCTGCCATCTTGGAACTCGCGGTTGAGGCCGAACGGCGCGGCTTCCGAGGCCTCGCGTGTCCAAGCCTTGGGGCAACTCTTGGGCTTTGCGTCTCGCTCGCCCATGTCACGCATTCAATTCGATTTTGGACGTCAATTCAGCCGATCTATTACAGCCACGCGGTGGAAACCGGAAACACCGCCGCGCATATTCATGAAATTTCGGCTGGTCGATTTGCACTTGGTCTTGGCGTCAGTCACGGCCCGGTGACGCAACGTCTCAAAGTCGAGACGGGCAAGCCGCTCGACGATGTCCGCCAGTATGTTGCGACGATGCGAGCCAACGAACGATTTGGCGGCGAACTGCCGCCGATCTATCTCGCCACACTGCGCGACAAGATGCTCAACCTGGCCGTCGAAATTGGGCAAGGCGCGATTTGGGCCAACGCGTCGCGTCGGCACATGTCGTCACAATTGGTGACAATTCCGACCGAGCAACGATCCGATTTCTTCGTCGCCAACATGGTTCCAACTGTCGTTAGCGACGACCGCAATGCGGCGCGTAAGGCGCATCGCAAGACGCTTACCGGCTATGTTTCGTTGCCGAATTATCGCAACTATTGGCGTCTAGCTGGTTACGAAACCGAAATGAACGCCATCGAAGAAGTATTGGCAAACACGCCAAAGGAACTACTCGGCGAAAAACTCTCTTCGATCATGAGCGACGAATGGTTGGATGACTGCACTGTGTCGGGATCCGCGTCTCAGGTGCGCGACCAACTTGAAGACTGGACTAGTGCCGGTGTCGTGCCGATCGCTGTGATGTCATCGACTTCGGGCGGGCAGGCCACAGCGATTCAGGAGTTGTTTTCCGTCTACGCCTGAACAATTCTCTCGCTTCATTCAAGGGGAGATACGTGCCCTAATTGCACGAGCATGCCAAAAAAATCTCTCTCGCCCCAACGCTCTGAAATCTTTCCCTCGGACAGGCGCATTATGTCGATGCCTGTCCACCTGACATGTCTACCGGTCGCCGGAAACCCTCTGAATGGACCCTTTTGAGTGCCCGCAATCGTTAGGCGAATAGCAACCTTTCCCTCGCCGACGACCATGTCCTCGATCGAAACTTTGACATCAGGAAAAACGCCGGACACCATCGCGAATAACTGTCTGAACCCCTCGATTCCGCGTGGGGAGTCGGGTGGGGATCCATGATCGAAATAATCGGGAGCGAGGATTTCCTCGGCAACAACAAGATCGCCTTTGTTGAGAACCTCTTCGTAGAATCGCCTTACATTTGCAGTTCCAAGATCATTTTCCATCGCAACCTCCCTTAGCGAAAAGAGTATGCCGAATTATCACATGCCGAGTGCTCCGGCGGCGAGCCTACGACTTAACGACGGGCTCAACAACAGGCGATGGCGCCCTCGGTCGAACAGCATGCGCTGGCGGTAGCGACTGGATCTGCAGGCTCGTGCATCGCCTCTGCATCGGCCAATACCGTGTAAAACTCCCAAGGCGCCCCGTCCGGATCGTGGACCCATACCTTGTCCTGCACCGCGTAGCAACAAGTCGCGTCCTTCTCGATTGAATCCACCCAACCCAAATCTTGGAAGTGGTTGATTGCGGCGTCGACGTCTTCGGTCGACATCACCTCGACGCCGAGATGATTAATTCGCGTGTATTCGCCGTCGTCGGTCTTTGGCGTCTCGATGAGCACCAGTTTGAGCGGTGGCTCGGCTATCGCGAAGTTCGCGTAGCCCTCTCGAAGTTTGGCCGGCTTGGTGGAGAACATTTTGCTGTAGAACTCCACCGCCTGGTCAAGATTTGACACATTGAGGGCTAGTTGTATGCGTGAGGTCATAGAGATATGATATATTGATGGTTATCGATATTGCAAGTCTTTCTTCGAAAATTTCTCCGGCCGCCAAAACTGCCCAGGTGTGTTGCCCCGCCGTCTCGGAGGCACCGCTGAATCGGAACAACGCCGCGCGTTTAGCCACGGCATTTGCGGCGCTCGGCGACCCGGTTCGCTTGCGACTGTTCAGTCTCATCGCCGCCTGCGGAGAAGCAGAGACATGCGCATGTGCGTTGGTCAAGCCGACCGGTCGCTCCCAGCCAACCGTTAGCCATCATCTCAAGGTGTTGCGCGAAGCCGGGTTGATCACCAGCACGAAACGCGGAACATGGGTGTGGTACCGCGCCGATCCCCAGCGACTCGCCGAGTTGCAATCGATACTTGGTTAGATCGGCAACCTAACCCGCATTAGTAACCGGGATCGCTTGGCCAATTCGGTGCAAACAAATGCCACTGCTCGGGCGCCCGTTTGATCAACACCTCCATCTCGGCGATGAGCACCTGAGTAATTCGGCTCACGTCTTCCCGCAGCGAGCCCTGTCGTTCCACCGTGATCGGGGGTCGCACCACAGTGTGATGTCCGTCGACGCGCTTGGTGAAGTATGCGGCGGCCGGAATCAGCGGCGCTCCGGTGCGTAGGGCGAAAAATGCGGGCCCGGCCGGCACAGTCGTTCGTTCGCCGAAAAATTCGACCTCCACCCCACTGCGTACCCC
>JBKJXI010000130.1:0-5580 GCA_046716325.1 Ilumatobacteraceae bacterium
CGGCAAGACTTCGCCTGGGTGACTATTTCTTGTCGCGAATCGCTTTCAAGACATTGACCATCTCGATCGCCCCGATGGCCGCCTCTTCGCCCTTGTTTCCGGCAGCCGGACCCGAGCGTTCGACCGCCTGCTCAACATTTTCGGTGGTCAGTACCGCGAATCCGTTCGGTATTCCCGTTTCGAGTTGAATCTTGGCCACGCCATCTGCGCACGGGCCGGCCACGTATTCGAAGTGAGCGGTTTCGCCCCGAATAACCGCACCGAGGGCGATCAGGGCGTCGTAGTGACCGCTGAGAGCCATCGTTCGAGCGGCAAGTGGAATCTCGTACGCGCCGGGAACCCAG
The DNA here is from genome assembly GCA_046716325.1 of Ilumatobacteraceae bacterium. Taxonomy (GTDB): domain Bacteria; phylum Actinomycetota; class Acidimicrobiia; order Acidimicrobiales; family Ilumatobacteraceae; genus UBA3006. Next base: position 345 of record JBKJXI010000130.1, read on the forward strand.
ACCACATCGATACTCGCATCGCTCACCCCACAGTTGCGCAGACCGCGCTTTGCCCCCTCCAGTAATCCGGTGACGATAAATTCATTGAAGCGCGAGCAGACGATTCCGACGCACATCGACGCGCCTATGTGATCTCCGTTAACGATCGTCATTGTTGCACTCCTTGGGGATCTTGGTGAATATCCGAACCGTCAAACACATGGCCCATCCGATCGCGCTTGGTGCGCATATACGACTCGTTTTCGGGAGTCGTACCGGTGTCGATCGCAACTCGCTCTACAATCTTCAGTCCGTAACCGGCAATGCCGCCATATTTTGCCGGATTGTTGGTGATCAGCCGAAGTTCGTGAGCCCCGAGGTCGGCCAATATCTGAGCCCCAATTCCGTATTCGCGACTGTCAACAGGGAACCCGAGTCTGGTATTGGCGTCCACGGTGTCGAGTCCCTCGTCCTGTAGTGAATAAGCGCGGATCTTGTGGCCGATTCCGATACCGCGACCCTCGTGGCCACGCAGGTAGACAACGACACCGCGGCCTTCGGCGTTAATCCTTTGCATTGCCACGGCCAGTTGCGAGCCGCAGTCGCAGCGCTTACTTCCGAACACGTCCCCGGTGAGGCATTCGCTGTGCACACGTGTGAGCACTGGTGCGCCGTCGCTCAGGTCGCCCTTGACAAATGCAAGGTGCTCGATCCCATCCACGGTGCTGCGATAGGCGATACATGTAAAGACTCCCCAACTGGTCGGAACACTTGCCGAGCCCATTCGCTCGACCAACCTCTCGTGCCGACGGCGATAACTGATCAGCTCGGCGATCGACGAAAGCAGCAGGCCGTGCTGTTGACAGAACTTTTGCAGATCGGGCAGTCGCGCCATCGTGCCGTCGTCGTTTTGGATCTCGCAGATAACGCCGGCCGGCTGACAACCCGCGAGTCTGGCCAGATCAACCGCGGCCTCGGTGTGTCCGGCCCGCTTGAGCACGCCGCCATCGCGTGAACGCAATGGAAAGACATGGCCCGGTCGCGAAAACGCGCTGTGTGGAACGGTCGGGTCGGCAAGGGCACGCAGGGTAGCGGCCCGATCCGCGGCCGAAATTCCAGTCGTGGTTCCTTTTCGCAGGTCGACCGAAATGGTAAAGGCGGTGCGGTGGCTCTCGGTGTTGTTGTCGACCATCAACGGCAAGCGCAATTCGTCGCACCGCTCGGCGGTGAGCGGCGTGACGATGACGCCCGAGGTATGACGCACCACGAAGGCAATTTTCTCCGGCGTGGCGAATTCGGCTGCCATGATCAGGTCGCCTTCATTCTCTCGATCTTCGTCGTCGACGAGCACCACCATTTCGCCGCGGCCAATTGCGGCTATGACGTCTTCAATTGGTGCCATCGGAGTCTGATGAGTGGACATGACCATCCTTAGGTAGACGCGAGTGAATCAAGTTGGAGCGGTTCCAGAACAATCTCTAGGTCATCGCCGAGTCGAGTCGTGGCGACGATACGCCCGCGCCACATGTCGGCCATCGTGCCGGCGGCGGGTCCGCGAAACATCGGATACGCGTCATCGCCACCGGCAATGGCCGGGGCAACATGCATGACGTAGCGATTCACCAGTCCCTGATTATGAAATGAGGCCGCGACCCTTGGGCCGCCTTCAACGAGCAGTTGAATGATTCCCTCGCCGCCGAGGGTGTCGAGGAGCGGCGAGAGCTCGCCGCTGTATTCCAAGCACGGATGCACATGCGCGCCAGAGTCAATTTTGCCCAACACGATTCGTCGAGGCGATGAGCCGGCGGCATCGCGAACGTCGAGGTATGGATCGTCGGCGCGCACGGTGCCGGCGCCAACAAGAATTGCGTCGCTTTCGGCGCGAAGTTCGTGCACGCGCTTCCGAGCGTCTTGGCCGGTGATCCACTTGCTGGTGCCATCGGCGGCAGACGTGCGTCCGTCGATCGTGCTTGCCATTTTCAAAACGACAAAGGGTCGCTTGGTGCGACGATGGTAGAGGTAGGGCGCGAGTTGGGCGGTCACGTCATGGGCACCAACCCCAACTTCAACCAAAATTCCCGCCTCGCGTAGAAAACCGATTCCGCGCTCGGAGACCTGCTCGTCGGGATCGACGACTCCGACGACGACGCGGGAAATTCCGGCGTCAATGATCGCCTTTGTACACGGACCAGTGCGGCCGGTGTGGTGACAGGGTTCAAGGGTGGTGTACAGGGTTGCGCCGCGAGCCCGATCACCGGCTGCGCGCAAGGCGACAATTTCGGCGTGGGCGCCACCCACAGCTTCGGTTGCCCCGGCTGCGATGACTCCGCTCGAGTTCGTGATTACCGCGCCAACCCAAGGGTTGGGACGACTACGCAGGCGCGCCTGAGCGGCGGTTGCCACCGCCAGTTGCATTGCCTGTTCGTCGATCGTGGTCACTGCTGTTCGCTCTCCTGTCGTCCTAATTCCGCAGCGGCAATGAAAGCGGGGACGACGAAAGCAACACCTCTCAAGGAGGCGTTACCCACGTCTTCTTGCTCCCATCCGGACTCTGACCGTCGGCCCTGGAGTTTCACCAGATCAGCCTCACGATTGCTCGTGAGGGTCGCGGGCTGTGACCGCCGGTAGGGGATTTCACCCAACCCTGCAAGAAGTTATGTATTGCTAATTCAATCCTATACGTGCAATTGCGTTGTCGGCAGATCGGACCGTCTGGCTTCCCGCATCGCTAAAAGGATGACGCCACTCAAGATAAGCACGGCGCCGATGACTTGTCGCAGGGTCAGCGACTCGCTCAGAAACATCAATCCCATCGATACCGTGACCAGCACTTCGAACGTCTGCGTAACGGCGCTCTTGCCGGCGCCGATTCGATTCATTCCGGCAAAAAATAATCCCATCGCGGCGACGGTTCCGAATAGCGCGATCTCGGCGACACTTAACCAACTGGCAAGATTGCTGGGCAAAGTTGTTGGCATTCCGGGCGGATTGATCAGCCACACGGCGGTGAACGAACAAGCCGCGCCAAACAGCACGATCAGCAATCCCGTTATCACATTTGTCTCCGGCATCACACGAGATCCGATCACGGAATAAATCGCGTAGGTGACTGCGCCAACGATGATCAGTATCACGCCGCCAACCGCGCCCCCCGAGACATCGCTGGCACTAAGCGCCACGCCGCCGACTGTCATCGCCAGACATAACCAGATGATGCCGTCGGGCTTGTGACCGTGCATCGACCACGACAGCAGCACAACAACAATGGGATAGAAATAAAAGAGCACCATCACGAGTCCGCTGTCCATCAGGTCTAGTGCGCTGAATACGCAGACGCTGTTGAGATACAGCCCAATCGCACCGAGCAAAAAGAGATGTATGAAGGTGCGACGGGATGGCCACGGTGTATGGGGAAGCCGAATTCTCCTGATGGCGAGGAGCACAGCGGAAGCAATGAGGTAGCGAGCGGTCATCAGCCCAAAGGGGTCGGTGCCGTGATCGAATGCGATGTTCACGAAGTAGGGAGTGATGCCGTACAACGATGCGCTGGCAAGCGCAAACGCGACTCCGATTAGCCGACCGCGAGTTTTCACACGGCGAGGCTAGTTGTCATTCCTGATGCGATCGGCGCGCATGACACCTCGCACGATCACTGTCATAATAATGAGGAGGCCAACGACGATCACCCCAAGGGTGACGTATTGCATGATGCCCCCGCGGTCGCCCGACAGTACAGGCTCGGCACCACAATTTGGTTTGGGGTAAAGCCCCACACAATCGCCTGCACTGAGAAATCGCATCTTCCCATCGTCACATCTTTCGAAGCCAAACGCCACTCGCCAACTACAGTCGGTTGTCACAATGACGACAAATTCGCCATCGCCACCGACGCCATCACCGGCACCGATTCGCGGTGAGACCGTTTTGGTCGTCGACTTTGGCGCCCAGTACGCCCAGCTAATTGCCCGTCGAGTTCGAGAGGCGCAGGTGTACTCGGAGATTGTGCCGCACCACATCGGTGCGGCCGAGGTAGCCAAACGCTCGCCGATCGCAATCATCCTGTCGGGTGGTCCAAAGAGCGTGCATATTGATGGTGCGCCGCAGCTAGATCCGGAGATCTATCGGCTCGGTATCCCGATTCTTGGAATTTGTTACGGATGTCAGCTGATCGCTCAACAACTCGGTGGATCGGTCGGGCGGGGTGGCCGTGGCGAATTTGGACGCACTTCGCTGACACGGGTTCAGGGCTCGAATTCGTCTCTGCTACCGGATAGCGTGCCCGCAAGTTTGGATGTGTGGATGAGTCATTTCGACGCGGTTTCCGAATTGCCGCCAGGATTCACCGCCACCGCATCAACCAATGATGCCAAAATGGCGGTGATTGAAAATAGCTCCCAAAAGATCTGGGGCGCCCAATTTCATCCCGAGGTCGGCCATACCCAGTTTGGCCAGGAGATCATCGAGCAGTTCCTCCACCGATTAGTGGGCGCCAAACGCAACTGGACGATGACATCGATTGTCGATACTCAAATTGAGGCAATTCGACAGCAGGTTGGCGGCGAGCGTGCAATCTGTGGGATTTCCGGCGGTGTCGATTCGGCGGTGGCGGCCGCACTGGTGAACAGGGCAATCGGGGGACAGCTCACCTGCGTGTACGTCGATACCGGTTTGATGCGCAAAAACGAAAGCGCGCAGGTGGTCGACACCTTCCATAGCCATCTCGGGATAGACCTGATTCACGTCGATGCGGGGGCGCAGTTCTTCGAATGCTTGAAGGGCATCGACGAGCCCGAGACGAAACGCAAGGCGATCGGCGAACTCTTCGTGCGCATATTCGAACAACACACCGGTGGAATCACCGATGCGAAATTCTTGGTCCAAGGCACGCTGTATCCCGATGTCATTGAAAGCGGCGGGGTCGACGGAACCGCCGCGGTGATCAAGAGTCATCACAATGTGGGTGGACTGCCGGAGGACATGACCCTGACTCTCGTCGAACCTCTGCGCAATCTGTTTAAGGACGAGGTTCGCCGGGTTGGCACCGAGTTGGGTCTGCCCGACGAAATCGTATGGCGCCAGCCGTTTCCGGGTCCAGGGTTGGGGGTGCGAATTATCGGCGAAGTGACGCCAGACAAGGTCGCGATCTTGCAGGACGCCGACGCGATCGTGCGGGAAGAGATTCGTCTCGCGGGTCTGGAGAGGGAAATCTGGCAGGCGTTTGCCGTGCTCGCCGATATTCGCTCGGTTGGTGTGATGG
>JBKJXI010000131.1:0-6231 GCA_046716325.1 Ilumatobacteraceae bacterium
GCCATTTCCTTCGGTTGTTAAACGTCGTTTCATTTCTCCATAGGCACTGAGAAACACTTCGTCAGACAATGTTGTTGACGTGGCAAGTTCTGCCGGACGATGAATGCACTCGGCATTGAAGTGAGCCGCAATTTGTTTGATTTCCTCAGAATCGGTGGAAACAAAAATACGGTCAACTAGGCGCGAGGCTTTAGCAGCCATCAACGGATAGGCGCAAAGGGGCCGTCCCAAGACTTTGTGCACATTTTTACCCGGAAACCCCGTGCTTCCTGCGCGTCCGATCATCAGTGCGCAGATCATGCTCATATTGTAGGGGCTACAGGATTCCTTGTTCTCTGAGACTGCGAACTAATGCTGTACTGGCGTCAAGTTCCATTTGTTTTCGAGATTCACGTGCATAGGAGCCCATGTGTGCGGTGACGTGAACATTGTCGATTTTCAAAAGAGGACCTGAGTATGGTTCAACTTCGAAGCAGTCAAGTGCCGCCCCAGCAATGCGAGCACTTTGTAGCGCTTCATGCAGCGCCTGTTCATCGATGAGTCCGCCTCGTGAGACATTGACAAGTATCGCAGTCGGTTTCATTCTGTTGAACGCACCACGATTGATGAGGTGATGCGATTCCTGTGAATATGGGACATGAAGTGAAATGACATCACTTATCGCGCACAATTCCTCCAGAGGTAATTGTGTGATGCTTGGGTATGAGATGGTTTCTATGTCATAGACGGTCACTGTTGCCTCAAACGCGGAGACCAATTTGGCAACCGCTTGACCAATCCGACCGAATCCAACAAGCCCAACCGTCTTACCTTGAAGCAGCGAACCCATAAGGCCGACCCACTGTCCGGCGCGAATGTTTCGATCGGATTCAGCGACTCGGCGGAGTAGCCCGAGAATGTGAGCGAGAGTGAGTTCGGCGACGGCCGTGGTTGGAGCGTCGGGGGTGTTGAAAACCAAAATTCCATGTTCACGTGCAGCCTGTACATCCACACTGTCCAGTCCAGTACCGCAACGGGCGATTACTTTGAGTTGTCGGGAATTCTTCAAAACTTCTGCAGTCAGCGGCTCAAGTCCTGCGATCATGCCGATTACATCGCTAGTCAAGAGAACGGCGACTTCGTGCTCATTCAGCCGGCGCTTGAATGGATTGAGAATGATTTCAAATCCAGCTGCGGTTAGGTCATCTAATTGAAAAAAATTTGTGAGATCGAACGAGGATGTCGTGATAAGGATTTTTGGGTTCATTGTTAAGGGAATTTCGTCGTTTTCGCAGTACGCAGGGACTTACGCAAGAACAACAGTGGGTGTTCCTCGATTCTAGAGAATTCGTTACAAAACAGCAATCGTGCTGACTGTACTGTGTCGCCAGCCCACCACGACTCTATGTCGTCCCAATACCTCGTCACATGATCAACAAATGACTGATAGTTAGGGTGAAAGATTCCAGCTTCTTCCAACTGCTGGAAATAGGGAAACGCTTCGGGCCGCAATTGAACATAACTTTTATTCCAAGTGATGAGGGTGGGAATGTTGAGATTTAGAGTCTCCAGAAATGTTGTGCCGTTGTATGTGGTGACAACTAATCGAGAATTACGAATGAGATTTCTCATGTTGCTTATTCCCGGATCAACTGCGACTGCCGGATCATGATTTTGCCACCACTCAATCTGGGATGGGCCTGAATCGGCATGGGCGTGGTTGAGGCGTACTAGAACATCGTTGCCGATTGCTTTAGGAAGACCGGCAACACATTTGGCAATATATTCCAAGTAACCCGCGTGTTCGGAGATGTCAAAGAATAATGATCTTGGATACTTCCAGATTTGGTCACACACGATTAACAAATGACTTGCCTTTGCGAGTGGGCGATACTTTCTGCCAACTGTGGTAAGCGCTGGTCCAGGCAGTTGCTTCCTCGAATTTTTCCAACCCCAGGTGAAATGCACATTCGATACATCCAGCTCGTGGAGTTCTGAAAAAGTTGGAAATCTTGACGTCCCATAATTGCTGCCGTGTTGGCCGATGGCATATTTCGATCCGCGCTCAGTCGCCAGTGCCACCCACGTATTGAACACGTCGTCATAGAGATGTCTATTTGAAGTGAAAACTAAACTGGGGGACTCTGGAAGTCGGAGCCGACGGGTCGACTCAAGCAATGCTGGGAATCCTTCGAGGTACGCAGTAAGTATTTGATCTCGAACCATTTCTCGGGCTATTGCATGTAGGCGATCAACAGGTGCACCAGGAAACTGAAGTTGAGACCGAACTCCTACATCAAACATTGCGGTGGGTGGGGCAATATGGCGACCCCTGGTTGGTCGTGATCCCATCAGAATTGTGAGGATAAATTGAGATGACCGTGGCAGATAGGTGCTGAGTAAAACAACCCGTTTACCAGAAACCGAGTTTTCATTTGCAACTAGATGTTCTGGAAACGGACTCAATTCGCTGAATCGAGTTTCTGATGGTTTTGAAAGTTGTGAGCTTGACATCAGACTCCACAGTCTGGAGTACATATATTGGTTCCACGCTTGGCTCTTCTGAGAGTTGCGGTATTCCAAAAAGTTACGCGGATGGTTGCCAAGATCAGCGTTATCGGTACTCGAGTAACTATCACTCGCATTAAATTCACTGATTGCTTGATTTATGTAAGCCCAGCGAAGTACCAAATTGTCGCAGAGAGATCTCAGCCAAGGACCGGTTATCAAATTCCAATATCGGTTCGAAAAAGTGAGTCCATGGAATGAATTGAGTGCCGATGCTAAATCCACAGACAGATGAGAATGAAGTTGTTGGGTTTTCTCGTAGAGTTCTGGTAGCGCTTGACCTATGGGACCTGGGTCAACGATTGAATAGTCCATTGAGTTCCAAATCTCCCTCCGATTTTCGTTCAGACACCATTTGCCAAGAAAGATGACGGGACGATCGAATTTCCACGTCGACTCGTCTCCTGTGGTGATGAGATACCTACTCAATGAATCGCCAATTTTCACGAGCGAGAAACGGCGGCGGCCAAGTCCCGCAGAGTTCTCGGATGATGTCGGAACCGGCCGCGTCAAGGATGATAATTTCAGATGCTTTCGGAAGTCGCCAACTAAATTGCACGGTCCTATCGATCCAATTTTCGCGCGGTTTCTCGTGCTCGTGCTAGGTCGTCCGGTTGGTCAATATCGATTGCTTCGGAATCGTCAACCTCAATCCATCCAACCGGTGGGAGAAACAAAGATTCCTCGGTTCGGAATCGTTCGAGGTTTGCAATGTAGAGACTTCCACTTTGTCGAACCACATCCGGAAGCTGCTGCCGAGGGCTCGAGAGATCGCCAACGGTGGTGAAAGGTTCGACAGTTGATCCGCTGCGAATCAACATTTTTGACGGGTGATGAGTGGCGTGAGTAACACCAAACATCGAGCCAAATTCACCCGATTGAGCAAAGAATCGAATTGCGCTCTCGAGCTTTACCGGGTCCCGCAGAGGTGAAGTGGGTTGCAAGAGCACAAGATTTCCTGGAAGAGGGGATGTGCGCTCGACCTCGGCGAGCGCATGCAAGATGGAAAGTTCGATCGGCGCATCGTCAGTCGCTAACTCCTTTGGCCGTCGGACCGTTTCAACATCGAATCGGTTCGCTTCGTCAAGAATTAACTGATCGTCGCTGCTAACGACAATCCGAGTAATAGACGGACATTTAATGGCCGCTGAGATTGCACGTGCCACAAGCGTTTGACTAGCAACCGTCTCGAGGTTCTTGTTTGGAATCCCCTTCGATCCACCACGGGCAGGGATAACTGCGATACATCCGGTCACATCAGGTCCTTCAGATCTACGAATGTTTTGTCGATCGGAGTGGAAAAAAGAACGTCCGAGTCAATTAGGGAGGCGAATCGCTTGGCAGATTGGCCGTCTCCGAATGTCGACTGCGGCTGAGCATGTTGCATCGAGTCTGCGCGCAGAATTGCCTCAAGAATGGCGGAAGATTCGGCAGGCACGGAAATGATGTTTTCATCGGCATGTCGTCCACGTTGACGGGATCCAACATCGACGGTTGGAACTCCGTAAAATGGGGCCTCGCGAATTCCGGCACTCGAATTACCGACTATGGCCGATGCATTGCGAAGAAGAGTAAGGAAGTATTCGAATCTCAATGATTCAAAACATCGAAATCGAGATGGATTCTCGTCTAGTCGAGAATATTGGCCAACAATGTCTTCGTAACCGGTGTCATTGTTCGGATGAATCACAACAAAGTTTCTTTGGCTGGCAAGAAGAGCATCCACAAATTGCTCCGCCGCTGTTCTGTTTTCGGTCTGCTCAGTGGTTACAGGGTGAAAAATGGCGATGATGTATGACTCAAATTTTATGTCGTATCGTTGCTTCGCAGTCTCGAGGTCAGGCAATGTCGGCGACAACATAATGTCGATGTCGGGTGATCCAATGACATGAATTGAGGTCGACTGCTCGCCGAGTTGGATTAGTCGCGATTGGGCGTCAATATTTGCCACCAGATGAATATGTGAAAGCTTGCTCACTGCATGTCGAATTACTCCGTCAATCGTTCCGGACAGCTCTCCGCCTTCGATGTGAATGACAGGTGTATTACGCAGAGCGCCAGTGATCGCGCCGGCAAGTGCCTCGGGACGATCACCATGAACCACTAGAGCATCGGGTAGGTGATCATCGAGAAAATTGGAAATCCCTGAAATCGTGTTGGAAACAACCCGATCCATCGTGTCGCCATCTTGCTGGTTCACAAACGAAAATATCTCGATCTCGGCGGGGAGAAGTTTTACCTCCGTCACCGTCGAGCCAAATCGTTTCTGCATGTGCATTCCGGTGGCAATGACGGAAACCCTGCAGCCATGTTGACTTGAAATGAGTATTAGCGGCTTTAATTTTCCAAAATCGGCACGCGTCCCCGTAATGAATGCAATGTGACGCTTAATCGACATCGGACCACTTCAATTGCTCACCCCGATCAATAGATCGAGTCGCACGTTTGCCGACCACTTGATTGAATTCGAATGCAAGAATTTCACCGGTACCCGGTCGCTTCACCCAGATGTTCTCGTCGGTCAGAGTTTCGCCGATGGCGATCGATGCAATCGAGACGACCGACGCGTAAGCAAAGTCAATTGTCGGCTGTTCGCCGGAGAGAACTGCCTTGGATCCTCCACTTGCCGCATGGACGATCTTGGAGCCTTCAAGTAATTCCTGTAGGCCGGTCGGATCGATAGAGATGTCAATGTCTTCGCCCTTCCAAGTTTTGTCGCTGGTGAAGTGTCTCTCAATAATTGAAGCTCCGAGGGCGACAGCCGCCATAGCCGGCAAATTGGACAGCGAGTGATCCGATATTCCGATCACCGTGTCTGGATAAGTTTCCCGCAACTCCGAGATACAGCCAAGTCGAACAGATTCAAATGGAGTCGGATACATACTGGTGCAATGAAGGAGTGCAAATTCCGCGCCTACATCCTCGAGAGTCTCAACCGTTCGCGCTATTGATGAAGCGTCGTTCATTCCGGTGCTGACAATCATTGGCTTGTGAAACTTGGCGATGTGACGAAGAAGCGGAAGATTGTTGCACTCGCCCGAGCCGATCTTGAATGCTTCAACTCCGAAACTCGCCAATCGATCCGCGGCTTCGCGTGAAAAAGGTGTCGAAAGATAGATCAATCCAAGGGATTCGGCGTGCAGCTTGCATTTGAGCTCCTCGTCGGGAGTGAGCGTGCATTCTTCAATAATGTCCCAAATGGAACGAGTTGAGTTTGCGGGAATGACATTATTGGGAATCATTTCGTCATCGACGCCGTGGGCCTGAAATTTGACACATTCGCCACCGACTCTGGCTACATCTTCAATCATTCGAATCGCCCGATCAATGCTGCCGCCGTGGTTGATACCAATTTCTGGAATCACCAACGGTGGATGGATGTCTCCGACGAGCCGACCCGCAATCTTTATTTGACGTTGGTCCGAGGTTGTCAAAATTCGCCGCCGTTCGGTCAGCGGAGTAGCCCGGTCACGGTTGTGACCGCATAGGCAATGACGACTGAGACGATGACGCTAAGTAAGGCTCCGATGACAACCGCACCTGCCGCGAGAGCAGAGCTGGCTATGAAACGTCGTTGCTGATTTGGTGCCTTATATAGAGGTGTCATCCGATTGTCAACCCGAACGACAATTGGCTGGTTTGGTCTGGCAGGCTTAGAGCGACCTAGAAGAAAGATGGCACCCA
>JBKJXI010000132.1:0-2863 GCA_046716325.1 Ilumatobacteraceae bacterium
ACAATTGTGGCGACGACTCTCGCCGCTGCGACCACCACGACCATCGCCAGCACGACGACGACCGTCAGCGTTACGACCACAACCTTGCCGTGACATTGCCGATGAGTAATGATTACGACGAGTTCGGCTTGTTTGCCGAAAACATTGCCGAGTTTGGTATTGATGCCAGCGCAACTCCGGCCGTCAAGCGCGTGCAGGTTGGGCTAGGCGATGGACGAAAACTGAGTGCGCTCGTATGGGGCGATTCCACTCCGCAACTCGTGCTCATTCACGGGGGCGCACAAAATGCGCACACCTGGGACACGGTTGCACTCGCGCTCGGTAAGCCATTGGTGGCAATCGACCTTGCCGGACACGGACACTCGGACTGGCGAGAAGATGGAATGTACGGTCACGACAACTTGGCTAGCGATGTAGTAACTGCGATCGAACAATTGGCCCCCACTGCGAGAGCGGTAGTCGGGATGTCCCTTGGCGGGCTCACGGCGCTGGCGGTTGCCCACCGCGCGCCTCACCTTGTCCGACATCTGGTGCTTGTCGACATCACTCCGGGTGTCAATGCGCAAAAGGCCAAGGCCGTCCTTGATTTCGTCAACGGACCACAGAGCTTTGCCAGTTTCGACGAACTCTTGAACCGCACGAAGCAACATAATCCGACACGCTCGGAGTCATCGCTGCGCCGCGGTATTTTGCACAACGCGATTCAACTCGCCGACGGTTCGTGGCGGTGGCGCTACGACCGGCGCAATCATGCCCGATCGTCTAGCGAGGATAATGGGCCAACAGGGTTGGCAGAATTGTGGGAGGCGATGTCGCACCTGACATGTCCGCTGTTAGTGGTACGTGGCGGGCTTTCGCCGGTTGTGGACGAGGCCGATGTCGCCGAAGTCAAACGGCGTAAGGCATCGGCGGAGATTGTGGTTGTCGAAAATGCGGGGCACAGCATTCAGGGTGATCGGCCGATCGAACTTGCCGAACTGCTGCGCCGCTTCGATTGATTGCGTCCCCGATGAATAGCGTCGTACATATGGCAGTCGACCCCAAGTCAAGTAATCAGTCACCAAAGAAACTGGGAAGGCCGACCGCATGCGACGCATTGGAGACTCGGACAAGACTGCTGTTGGAAGCTCGACGCTCGTTTGCCAATGTTGGCTACGACGCCACCACCAATCGCGCGATTGCCGATGCCGTCGGAATCACGACCGGGGCGATTTACCATTACTTTCCATCCAAACTTGATATGTATGTCGCGGTGTACGCAGAGGTGCAGGATCTCGTGTACACGGCTTTTGAGCACGCGTCCGATGTGCACCTCTCATTTGTTGACAGATTCTCAGCGATTCTCGATTCCCTCGTTGCGCTCAATGTCGCCGACCCATCGCTGACCTGCTTCGTTGTGGGTGTGGCCGCGGAATCTCAACGCCATCCCGAACTAATGGCGGCGATCAAGCCATTTCGCCAACGTAACGCCCACTTTTTGCATCAGCTTTGCGCAGATGCCGTGGCTCAAGGTCAGATCCACGATGACATTAGCGTCGAAGCACTGCAAGACCTCATTGATGTGCTGCTCTCCGGCCTGGCGCGTTTCTCCACGGTGACAAGCGACAACGAACGTGGAATGGCCGCGATTACGGCGCTGAAGCATCTTGTCTCTGGCACCGCGGTTCGCGCGCCGGCCGAGATCTAATTTCGTTGCCGCGACTCGCCCGAACCGTTGACCATTAGCGAGTTGGTAATTACCAGAACCAGGCACACCCAAATCAATCCAAAGCCAACGAGTTTCGTCGCCGAAACGTCTTCGCTGTATAACAACCAGCCAAGAATAAAATTGATCGTTGGAACGAGATATTGCATCGGTCCCAAAACTGTAAGCGGAGTCCGATGAGCCGCACCGGCGAACAGCAACAGAGGTACCGCCGTAGCGACTCCCAGCAATAACACAATGACCCACTGGGCCCCACTGGCCGTGGCGGGAATGCTCTCTACCCGCTGCCACGAAATCGCAACAAGCAATCCCGCTGGGATGCACAGGGCAAGGACTTCGGCGGTGAGACTTTCCAACGGAGCCAAGGTGACCTGCTTTTTCAATAGTCCGTATATCGACCACGAACCCGCAAGCGTGAGGCCAATGAATGGCACGCTTGCATAGCCGACGGTGAGCACAACGACACCGGCAACCGCGAAGCCCACGGCGACCCGCTGAATCGGTTGCAGGCGTTCATGAAGTCCGAATACCCCGATCACAAGGGTGAATATCGGTGCAATGAAGTAACCCAGCGCGGTTTCGATGACATGTCCGTGTACGACCGCCCAAACATACGTGTACCAGTTAATAGTTAGTAAGACGCTGGCCAAAACGACTCGCCCTAGCAAATGTCGGTTACGCAGCGACCGCACAAGTGGAATCAATCGTCGCGTGGCGAGAGCAAATGCCACAAGCATCACGGTCGACAACGTGATCCGCCACCCGATGAGTTCCAGCGCGTCGAACGATTTGAGCGCCTTCCAGTACATCGTGAGCAGGCCCCAGATCGCATACGCGCTGAAACCAAACAAAATTCCTAGTCGCGACCGACCGCGGTCAATTGATGTAGTTGAGGGAGTCACGGTCATGGGTTAATCACGTTCAATGAGACTACCGACGAGCCAAGAGCGATCGGGGTCGCGCAGATAACCTGAACGAAGTGAATGACACTGCAAGTCCCGAGTGGGCGAGGCTCGTCGGATTGGGCGAGCCAGCCGCGACGATGAACCTTGCAAATGCTTTCAATCGGGATCCTGGCAGAGCGAAGCGCTTTACGCGGGAAATCGAATTGGGTGGCGATTCGCTGCTGGTGGATTTCTCCAAGCAACTCATCAGCGA
>JBKJXI010000133.1:0-4270 GCA_046716325.1 Ilumatobacteraceae bacterium
GCCTCGGCGATCAAACGCAAGCGTTCGCGCACATCAGACGCACTCGCCGGTCGATCAGTTGGCGATTTTGCCAACAATTGCAGTATCAACGATTCCATCGCCGTCGGACACTCCTGGTTATGCCACGTCGGTGCAATCGGTGGAGTGTTCAGATGCTGGCCGATCACTGACACTGTGTCGTCGCCCATGAATGGCGGTCGACCTGTCATCATCTCGTACAACATCGCTCCAAGGGAATACAGGTCGGCGCGAGAATCCGGGTTCCCACCCATCGCTTGCTCGGGTGGCATATAGGCAACCGTGCCGACCATTGTTCCCGCCAATGTCATTCGTGAACGGTCGAGGGCAATCGCCAAGCCGAAATCTCCCAGCTTGACGGTGCCATCGGTAGTCAACCAAACATTTCCTGGTTTGAGATCGCGATGGACGATGCTGTTGGCATGGGCGTGTTCCAGTGCTCGGCACACTTCATCGGCGATGCGCAATGTGCGATCAAGTGGTAGCCGATGCGACTCTGCCTTTTCGATCAATCCCTCCACGTCACCGCCACCCATCAATTCGGCAACAAGATATGGCTGATCCCCTTCGTCGCCAATATCCAACACGGTGACAATATGTGGGTGCCCGCCCAGTCGCCCCATCGCCATCGCCTCATGAGTGATACGGGTGCGACCCGCGGCATCAAGACCTTCAGTTTTGATCAAGGCGAAGGCAACATCGCGATCCAGTTTCGTATCGTGTGCGAGATACACCTTTTTCTTGCCACCTTCGCCAAGGAATCGCTTCACCGCATAGCGTCCACCACCAAACGAGGTCGGGACAACGGAATTTGATGAAGTTGGTCGTACTTCCGGCGGTGATTTACTTTCGCCACTCAGCCCACGATCTGCGGCAGCGGCAAACGCCTGAGCATCTACATTGTCTGGATCAAGTTTCAAAACATGAGCGACCCGCTCCCGGACGAGTTGCCAATTTTGTTCGACTACCGCTGCTTCGGCTTCATCGAGAAGGCGCTCGATCTGTCGCTGGATACGCACACTCGGCATAGTCGCGGGATTTTAGCATGGACATCGACATGACGAAATTTTGCGACTCGCTTTCGTCAGCCTGAGCAAGGGCTGTCGTACTCGTGCTCTACACCTAAAGGTCCATCACATTGAGGTCCGCCAGATCGGCTTTCAAGTCAGCCCCAACGGGAACGTGAGCGGGATGGATGCCATGATCAGATTTATATTGTGGCCATTTTCCATTGGAACACAAGATGAGAATTACACTCACGACCTACGCATTACGAGTGCGTTCGAGGTGAATGATCATAAATGCGAACGAACGCAAACGCAATAACTATTTAGGTTCTAAGTAAGTATAAAAGTCGTACCAAATGACTATGAGAATAAATGGTTATTTGAGGCGACGCCGGGAATCGAACCCGGATACAGGGCTTTGCAGGCCCTTGCCTAAGCCATTCGGCCACGTCGCCGCGCTGAACACCACCTTCATTACGCTGTGTCGGTGCCCAAGCAACAGCCTGAGACTACCGCGATAACTTCGGGACGCGACGATTCGGGATCACTCGCGCCAGCGTTGTGGTCGTCGAGTACTTGGCAGTCGCACGGATTCGAAGAAAGTAGTCGGAACGCGGTTGCGACACATTCTTTAGGCAACTATTCGCGCTATGCCAACCCGACCGTGCGCGCATTTGAACAGTCGATCGCCGAGCTGGAAGGTGCGCAGGACGCGCTCGCCTTTGCCTCCGGAATGGGCGCGGTATCCAGCGTCATTTTGGCACTCTGTTCAACCGGTGACCACGTTGTGGCTCAGCGACAAATTTATGGTGGAACGGTCGCATTTCTCAACGGACCGTGCAAGCGACTTGGCATCGAAGTCACCTATGTGGACGGTACACAGCCAGGTGCATTTGTCGGCGCAATCAAGCCGGGAAAAACAATGCTCGTGCTTGCGGAGTCTCCATCAAATCCACTGATGGAAATATCTGACTTTGCCGAACTCGGATCAATCAAAGGGCCGTTCACGATGGTCGACTCCACGATTGGCACCCCGCTTGGACAACGCCCACTTGATTTTGGGATCTCATTGGTGTTGCACTCCGCCACCAAAGGAATTGGGGGCCACAACGACGCAACACTTGGCGTGATCGCTGGGGCCAAGGATTTGATCGATGCAATTTGGGGATATGCGGTCATGCATGGTGCGACCGCTTCACCGCACGATGCGCTCCACGGTCTGCGCGGCATTCGCACACTTGGAGTTCGACTCGCCCATCAATGTCAAAGCACCACTTGCATTGCCACTGCCTTAAGTAAAAACCCAGCGGTCAATGCCGTGTACTACCCAGGTCTTGACACATTCTCACAGCACCAACTTGCCGCTCGGCAAATGCGCATGTTTGGCTCCGTGCTTTCATTTGAAGTTAAAGGTGGCAAAGATGCGGCTCGTCGAGTCGTCGACGGCGTTCGGCTCGTGCGCCCAGCTGCCTCTTTTGGCGGACCGGAGACGCTCATCTGCCACTCGGCGACGACCACTCACGTCGGGATCGACCCGGAGGCGCAGAAGATTGCCGGAATTACCGACGGACTGGTACGAATTTCGGTGGGACTTGAAGCAACCGACGACATCATCGCCGATTTGGAACAGGCGTTATCGGCCTAGCGCTCTTCCTTGAACACGACGTGTTTGCGCACGACCGGGTCATACTTCTTCAATTCGAGACGCTCGCGTGAATTGATCTTGTTCTTGCGCGTGACATAGACGTAACCCGTGTCGGCGGTTGAACGTAACTTGATAATCGGTCGCTTATCCTTGCTTTTCGCTGCCATGACTCGTGCTCAGACTTTCTTGCCGGTAGCGCGAATGTCGGACACCACTCGTTCGATGCCTACTTTGTCAATTGTGCGCAGACCTTTGGAACTCACATTGAGCGAAATCCAGCGCTTCTCGGACGGTAACCAAAATCGGCGTTTGTGGGCATTCACTTTCCACCAACGCTTGGACTTAATGTTGGAATGAGAAACTGTATGTCCGGTCGACGGGTGCTTGTCGAGGACATCACAACGATTTGGCATTGGACAAGTATAGACGTCTAAAAGCCCCGCTACACTGTTCCCACTATGAAGAAAGACATTCACCCCGAGTCGCGCATGGTCGTCTTTGAAGACGCCTCGGCCAACTATCGATTTCTCACTCGCACGACGATGAACCCCGATCCGAACAAAAGCACAGTCTGGGATGACGGCAATACGTATCCCGTCGTTCAACTAGATATTTCCAACGCCAGTCACCCATTCTTCACCGGTCAAATGAAGATCATCGACTCGGCAGGTCGTGTCGAGCGCTTCAACAAGCGCTACGGATCGCGTAAAAAGGCCGTTGTTAAGAAGGCCCCGGTAGCAAAAAAGTAGTTACCTGATACGGCGCACCACGCCGGGTGACATATTGCGAATCGAAGTCTCGCCAATCAGACCCAATGTGCGCGTGATTCCAGCCGTGATGTGCTCGAGTGCCCATTTCACACCTTCCTCACCCGCGGCACCCAGTCCGTAGAGATACGGACGTCCAAACATCACGCCCCGCGCACCGAGCGCACAAGCCTTGACGACATCGGCGCCGCGTCGCGCACCACCATCGATGAGTACTTCGATGCGATCGCCGACGAGATCCATCACCTCTGGCAACAAGGCAATCGGAGCCGGTGATCCATCGAATTGACGACCTCCGTGATTGGACAACGCGATTGCGTCCACACCCATTTCGGCCGCGATGCGGGCATCCTCGCCGCATTGAATTCCCTTGATCATCAGCGGCAAGCCAGATTCCTCGCGGATCCACTCTAAATCCTTCCATGACAACGTCGGATCAAATTGCGCCGTCACATAGTCGGCCAACGAGACGGCCCGCGACCCGTCGACAGCTCCTCGTCCCGCAACGGCCGAGAAAGTAATCGGTTCATTGCGCACAAAGTTCCACGTCCAGCGCGGGTGCCGGATTCCATCGATGAAGGTGTCCAGCCCAATTTTCGGCGGCAGAGTAAAACCTCGGCGCACATCCCGCTCGCGTCGACCGAATACGGCGGTATCGACAGTGAGCATGATCGCCTTATATCCGGATGCTTTGGCTCGCTGGACCAATTCGCGCGACAGTCCTCGATCTCGCCAAACATACAGTTGATACCACAACGGCCCGGTCGCCACGGCCGCAACTTCTTCGATGCTGCGAGTTCCGAGCGTCGAAAGTGTGTACGGCAATCCAAGAT
>JBKJXI010000134.1:0-20182 GCA_046716325.1 Ilumatobacteraceae bacterium
CCATGTTCTGGCTGGAATTGACACGGCAATCGATGTTGGCTTCTCGCCGGTGAAGATCAACGCGGTCGTTCAGCGCAATGTCAACGACGATGAGATTGTCGACCTGGCCGCCTTTGGCCGCGAACGCGGAGTAGAAATGCGGTTCATCGAATTTATGCCCCTGGATGCGCAGGGATCGTGGGAAACTAACCAAGTTGTGGGACAAGATGAAATAGTCGCCGCGATTCATGCCGTATTTCCTTTGCAACAAATGTCGGCACGCGGCGCGGCCCCTGCAAATAGATGGCGCTATGTGGATGGGAAGGGCACGGTTGGGGTCATTCCATCGGTTACCAAACCATTCTGTGGCGACTGCGACCGGGTGAGGCTCACCGCCGATGGCCAGTTCCGCACTTGTCTGTTTTCGACGACGGAGTTCGATCTGCGGGCACTTCTGCGCAACGGAGCGAGCGACGATGTCGTGGCGGCCGAGATCAAGCGTGCGGTCGGCTTGAAATGGGCAGGACACAACATCGGCAGCGTCACCTTTGTCCGTCCTCGCCGTTCGATGAGCCAAATCGGGGGCTAACTGTTGTGAGCGATGTGAGTTTTTCGCATCTTGACCCTCTGGGTAGGGCGCGCATGGTCGATGTGACGCCCAAGGATCCGACACATCGTCGGGCCGTTGCACGTTGCAAGGTGTTCATGAAGCCGGAAACCACCGCCGCGATCGCCAATCGTGAAGTTAAAAAGGGTGATGTCATCGCCGTGGCCCGCGTCGCCGGAATACAGGCCGCCAAGCGAACCTCGGACATGATTCCGCTGTGCCACCCACTACTCATTGGGGCCGTAAACATCAACTTTGAAATAGGAGACGATCACGTCGCGATCGAAGCCCAGGTCGACACCATCGATCGGACCGGCGTCGAGATGGAGGCCCTGCACGCCTGTTCGGTGGCCGCGTTGACGATCTATGACATGTGCAAAAGTGCCGACCGGGCCATGGTCATTGGCGAACTCACGCTGTGGGAAAAGTCTGGCGGGCGGCAGGGGACCTATCGCCGGACCGTCTGAGACGAAAAATTGGTACCGGGCCCCGGCCGGCCATCGTCGGCCCAGCACCAACGCGGTCAAAATGGCAGCGGTTTCGGTCACATCGGTGGTCTATTTATCCCCGTTTAGGTCGTTTCTGTAGTCAATCTGTAATACAATCTGACAAGCGGTCGTGGGGACCGTCTAGCCCTAGGCAAACGAGGCAAGGCGAATGAGCAAACTGATCCTGCTGATAGTTGGTGCGGCATGGATGGCAGTGCTCCTCCCACCTCTCGTGCGGGCCAAACTCAACGGATCGCCGTCAAACTCGGTGAGCAATTTTCGACGCCAGCTCTATTCGCTCGAAAACAGCGGCGGTCGGCGTCCGAGCGGCCAACTCCGCGGGATGGCGCGTCCGCTTGCCCCTGCGCCGCGGCGTGGGCAAACCATGGGTCGACTAAGCCATGTGACGGCTCCTCTTGTGCGCCCCGAGGGTGTTCGCCATCACCGCCTGGGAATGAACAACAGCCCGCAGTTTGTTTTGCGTCAGCGACGCCAACATCTAGTCGTCGGCCTAGCGGTTCTTGTCGCGGCCTCCCTGTTTCTTGCCTTTACCACCGGTTCGACCGTGATGGTGTATGTCTTTACTCTGAGTCTGTTGTCGCTCATTGGTTATTGCTATGTGCTCGTGCAGTTGCGACTCAAGCGCGAAAACGAGCGTTACGTTCAGCACTTTCGTCGCGTTGCCTGATCGGTTCCAGCGCCAAAACGAGTAGCCGCTAGGCATCCCGTGCCCAATAGCCGCTAGGGTTTGTCGAGAAATACGGGGCTGTAGCTCAGTTGGTAGAGCGGTACGTTCGCAATGTACAGGCCAGGGGTTCAATTCCCCTCAGCTCCACGCAACAGGAACTTAGCCGACGCAAGCACTAACGAAAATGGGGATGCAATGGCAATGACATGGGATCAGGCGATCGCCGCCGTCACGGGACCGGGCCAGGTCTTTGAACTGGTAAAGGCAGAAGTTTCAGGAATCGAAGTTCAGGTCTACAAAAATGCCCCGACCCATTTGGGACAGGTTTTTGCCGGCGCGCGTGCCCATGGCGAAAAGACGTTTCTGGTGTACGAAGACGAGCGCTGGTCGTTCATAACGGCGATGGACACGGTGGATGCCCTGGCCGATTTGCTCGTCAATACCTATGGCATCAAAAAGGGCGATCGCGTGGCTATCGCGATGCGTAATTATCCAGAATGGGCGGTGTCGTTTGCGGCGATCATCTCCGTCGGCGCTATTTCCGTGTCGATGAACTCGTGGTGGACCTCGGACGAAATGGAGTTTGCGTTGACGGACTCGGGTTCCCGGGTCTTGATCTGTGATCAACAGAGATTCGATGTGGCCCAAGCGAGTTGTCGGGCCCACGGAATCAGGCCATTGGTCGTGCGGGCAACAGCTTCGTTACCCGATGGCGTAGACAGGTGGGAGGACGTTGTGATTCCCGGTAAGGCACACCCCGGGGCAGAGATCTCGCCGGACGACGATGCCACAATTCTTTACACCTCTGGTACGACCGGTCGGCCAAAGGGGGCGGTATCAACCCATCGGGCAATTATCAGCGCGATTATGGCCTTTTCTTCGCGCAACGCGATTCTCACGGCGTATGGCACTCCTCCTCCAAGTTCGGGCGACCTACCAACGTCCTTCATTCTCATTGTCCCCCTATTTCATGTCACGGGCTGCGTACCGGTCATGCTCAGTTGCTTTATCGCCGGACTGAAGCTTGTGATCATGTACAAGTGGGATGTGGACAAGGCATTAGAGATGATCGAGCGAGAGCAGATCACAAACTTTGTTGGAGTTCCGACCCAAAGTTGGGATCTCGTCAATTCGCCTTCGTTTGAGAAGTTCGATACGTCCAGCTTGCGCGCGGTTGGGGGTGGAGGTGCTCCAGCGCCAACGGCTCTTGTGACCAAGGTTGCAAACAGCGTGAAACACGGAAATCCGCAACTCGGCTACGGGATGACCGAGACGAACGCCTTTGGGCCAGGAATTATTGGCAAGGAGTACCTGGCACATCCGACGAGCACGGGTAGGGCGGTATTGCCGATGAGAGTGGAAGTGCGAGACGAGCAAATGATTCCAGTTCCGGTCGGTTCGGCGGGGGAAATTTGGTTCTTCGGTCCGATGTTGATTCGTGGCTACTGGAACAGACCCGATGCGACCGCAGAGGTCATCGTCAACGGTTGGTTGCGCTCGGGCGATATTGGCCGAATTGACCAAGATGGATTTGTTTATGTCGAGGATCGGGTCAAAGACATGATTTTGCGGGCCGGCGAGAATGTCTATGGGGCCGAGGTCGAAAGCGCAATCTATGAACACCCGGGTGTACACGAAGTCGCCGTCTTTGGGGTTCCCCATGAACGACTCGGCGAAGAGGTCGCAGTCGCCGTGTTGCCCAATGCCGGGGTCTCGCTAACAGCGGAGGAGTTGTGGGACTTTCTTGATCACAAGATCGCCAAATTCAAGATCCCGAATCATGTGGCGATAGTTTCCGAACCGCTGCCCCGCAATGCGGCCGGCAAATTTGTCAAACGTGAACTTCAAGAACAAGCGGCATGCGGCACCTTGAAAATGGCGGAAAGGTAGCACCTTTAACCGGTAAGCATTTCTTCCGGCGGAC
Organism: Ilumatobacteraceae bacterium; assembly: GCA_046716325.1. Classification (GTDB taxonomy): domain Bacteria; phylum Actinomycetota; class Acidimicrobiia; order Acidimicrobiales; family Ilumatobacteraceae; genus UBA3006. Next base: position 3,687 of record JBKJXI010000134.1, read on the forward strand.
GGATGTGGCGAAATTGCCAGAGCAGAGTCAGATCGTAAGTGATCTTGATCGCGGCACAGATAAGCAGTGGCCAACCAAAGTTTGATTGATCAAGCATCCAGCCGGCGGCGATCGGCGGCAGTGCCGAAGCCAGACTGCGGGGAACGTTGGTGATACTGGCCGCCGCCGGACGTTCTGACGGGGTCACAACGGCCATCACATAGCTAATCCGTACCGGCACATCCATCTGCGAGAGCAGCCCGCGGATAATGAAGCATGTCATTGCCAGCCAAACATTGGGCATGAACACCACGGCAATGAGCAACACGCTGGCCGGGATGTGGGTGAACACCATCGTTCGAACCAGGCCGATGTGCCTGGCGATGCGTACCGCAATCAGCGACGACAGCGCGGACAGAACTCCAGCAGCAAAGAAGATAATTCCAAGATCGGAAGTCGACAAGTTGAATTTGTGAAATACCCACAATGCAAAAATTGACGGGACCGCAAAGCCGCCGCCGAATGAGTCAAGACTAAACAGCGCCGCCAACTTGTAAATCGTCCTTCGCGATGGTCCAAGCGCATTTCCGGTTTGACTTGGTTCGGTTTCGATAGCGGGTGATAGACGTCGGTACAGCACCAACATTGCAACTCCGGCCAGCGCGTAAAACCAGAATGTTGTCCGAATACTGCCCACTTCGTCTAGTCCGAGACGATCGCCAAACCAAACAGGCAGACCGGTGCAGATTGCCCCGATCGATCCGACCAGTGCACCGATGAGGTTGTAGGCACCGAACAAACTCGTTCGCTGCCGATCGCTGACGGTTAGCGGCAGCAGTGCCTGTTCGGTCGGCAAAAATACGCTGACATCGCCGCCCGATGGGTTCATCGTGCCGACTGCGGCAATGATCAGCAAAGCCACAAAAGCGGTTGCGAAACTGAACGCGATGCCGGTGGCAATCATCAATACCGAAGCAATCTGTAGCAACCGACGCCGCGCAATGTTGTGCCCGACTAGCCCCACCGCCATTGTTAGAACCGCCGACCCAAGGAGCGATGCCGTCACGACCGCTCCAATCTGGATTCCGCTCAACCCCAGCAAAACGAGGTAGCCCGGCAGCATGACATATACCAATCCGTCGACGAAGGCGCGAACACCCCGAGTGATAAGTAGCACTTTCGCGTCGGCGCTCGCTTCGGCCGGAAGAAGTGCCCTTCGTCGTTGCACGAAGGCAGGTTAGTTCGCCGACAATGCAGCACAGGGGCTGGCAACTAGTGTCTAGCCACGTGTCTCCAATCAATTTGACGACCGAGCGCGGGATTCGATTTGATGCCGTAACAATCGGCAATGCGTTGGTCGATGTTCTTGCCTCGGTCGACGAAAAGTTCCTGGTCGATGAGCAACTGGTGAAGGGATCGATGATGCTGGTCGACGCCACCAGGTCGCAGCATCTCTATTCCCGGGTCACGGGTGTGACCGAATCGAGCGGTGGGTCTGTAGCCAACACGGCCTATGGCTTGGCGAGTTTGGGCGGTCGGGCGGGTTTCATTGGCAAGATCGCCGACGACAAACTCGGTGCCACATTTATTCGGGACATGAACACGATCGGGGTAACATTTTTCCCTGGAGAGACAAGTGTCTCCGAACCCACGGGGCGCTGCATCATCGCCGTGACGCCGGACGGCCAGCGCACGATGAGCACCTTTCTCGGGGCCGCCGCGCTGCTTGAATCTTCAGATATCTCCGAGGAGGCGGTTGTCGCTGCGGCCGTTTTATTTCTTGAGGGATACCTGTTCGACCGAGTCGAGGCCAAGCAGGCTTTCCGCACCGCCGCTTCGTATGCCCATTCCGCAGGACGCAAGGTTTCGCTCACACTCTCCGACTCGTTTTGCGTCGATCGCCACCGAGATGACTTCCTGGCGCTGATCAGCGACGAAATCGATGTTTTGTTCAGCAACGAACTCGAGCTGCTGTCGCTCTATCAGACCGAATCGTTCGATGACGCCCTGAGATTCCTGCGTCGAGATTGTGAGTTCGCCGCCGTCACTCGGGAAAGGCGCGGCTCGATCGTGATCAATGGCGACGATCTCGTATATATCCAAGCCGAACCGGTCAAACAGGTTGTGGATGCCACCGGCGCAGGCGACATGTATGCGGCGGGATTTCTCTACGGATTTACTCGGGGCAAGTCAATTGAGGAGTGTGGACGCATCGCCTCGATTGCGGCTTCCGAAGTTATTGCTCATGTTGGTCCTCGTCCGAATGTCGCCTTGTCCGACCTGATTTCGTCGAGTCTGAAGTAGCGGCACGGGTCTATTGTCAATACGCTTCAGCGCATGACCGTTCTTGGATCGACCGTTCGCCATCCGATCGATCATGTAGAAGTATTTTCGGCCCCGGCCCATGTCACCTCGGTGCGATTCACCACCGACGAGGTTTCGTCGATTTGCCCGGTCACCTCGCAACCCGATTTTGCAAAGGTGGTCATCGAGTATGGACCGGATCAATTTTGCATTGAATCCAAATCGCTGAAGTTATATCTGTGGCGATTTCGAGACATGGCCATGTTCGCCGAGGCGCTTGCCGCCGAAATTGCCAACGAGGTGATGACAACGGCGAACCCGCATTGGGTAAAGGTGGAACTCACTCAACGGCCACGGGGCGGAATCGAAGTGCACGCAGTAGCCGAACGAAATCGCTAGCGGCTAATCCAACTCTGGAATTAGTGACCCGACTCATCTTCGGCCGGCAGGTAGCCGAGATGTAAGTCGCCGAGTTTGACCAGCGTCGAAGCTACCCATCCACCAAGTGCACCGAAGTGTTCGTCTAATAGTTTGCTCGTGCCGTCCGCGAGGGTTTCCTCGGCTAATTCGTAAGCTCCCTCGTAGGTGATTTCGAGTGCGAAATCTATTGGGTAAGGGCTGTCGCTGGAGTGACAGATTTCGATCGTGATGTTTTCTCGTTCGAGGCGATCGCTACCGATCTTTGGACTATTGGCAACCGCGATGTCGTCGACAATCGATGGGTCTGGCTGACCCTCCAGCCGCTGCACTCGATACACAACTTCGATCTCAATTGCCGGGTGTTCGGAAAAAACTTCCTCGACGTACCACTTGCGATATGTTGCTTGGCTCCAGCTTGGCCAGTTGAAAGTCACATGGGCGACGACGCGCGGCGGGCGACCTTCCCCCGGCAGGCCGTAGCTTGTTTCCCACACCAAGTCACCAAGCAAGACGTCGGATTGAAAGTGTTCTTCGAACGCTTGGCGCTCAAGAAATGCGCTGGTGAAAGCATCTCGCAAAGCGCTGATGGCATCGGTAAAAACATGGTCAAGCATCGCTGGTCACTTTACTCGGCGGTTGACTTCGTTGCTTCGGCGTGTGCGAGAATTGAAATATGAGCTTGGTGCTACTCAATATTCGGCAAGGCGTGGCTACATTAACCTTGAATAACCCGAACGAACGCAATGTATTGTCGTCGCAGATGGTGAGTGACATCCTCGACACGATGGATGCGATCGAGGCAAACGAAAACGTTGGCGCGATTGTCGTGACGGGTGCGGGATCTGCATTTTGTGCGGGGGCAAAACTTGACGACCTGGAGAATGCGTCCGAGACATCTCTCGGTGAGATATATGAGGGATTTCTACGCATCGCCCGAAGCCCGCTACCAAGCATCGCCGCCGTGAATGGGGCCGCAGTGGGTGCCGGCATGAACCTGGCACTCGGTTGCGATGTGCGAATCGCCGCTCGTCGGGCCCGATTTGATTCTCGGTTTCTCCACATCGGCATCCACCCAGGCGGTGGACACACATGGATGATGCGCAGGATCGCCGGCCAACAGTCTGCGATGGCGTCCGTGGTGTTCGGCGAGGTGATCGACGGTTCCGAGGCCGAGCGTCTCGGGCTGGCTTGGCGCTGCGTGGACGACGACAAACTCGTCGATATCGCGCACCAGATGGCTGCTCGGGCGGCGACGGTGCCGCGCGGTCTGCTTACCGCCACCAAGCGCACGATTGCCGAAATGGCCGTTGTGACCACCCACGAGGAGGCGGTGGAGCGAGAACTGGGTCCGCAATTGTGGAGCCTCGCCCAGCCGTGGTTTCCGGACCGCATCGCCGAAATGAAGGCTCAAATCCGTAAAAACTAGGTCGATAATATGCAGCAGGTGTAAGTTGGTAACAAGGGGAGCTAGCACATAGGAATTCGTTACCTGTTGAACAGGACGGAGGCAGAGATGAGCAAGCGTCATCAACATCGCCAACTGGTGTTGCCACCCAAAATTGAAGTTCGGGCCCATGCCCACAGCGAACGTCACCGCGTAAATGCAAAATTACATGAGGTGACAAATCTCGTTAGTCATGGAGTAGAGCCCGACGATGTCACCGAACCCGGCCCAAATTGGAAACCGATTCGGCATCACGACTCCGAGGTGGGTCGTGAGTTGAGTCATCGACCGATGTTTCGACACTGGAAAACCAAGGCGTGGAAGCGTCGCAAGGTTGCAAGAAAGCAGCGTGCCCAGGCACTAATCACCCCACGGGAGATCGCCTAGCAATTTATTTCGTTTGTATTAGCCAAGTATTGGCGAGTTCTTCTGCCCGGATTTCCCACTCTTCGACAGTGAATCCATAACGGATGTGGTCCTCCCATACGCCGTTGATTTCTAGATATCTCAGGGCCATTCCCTCTTCACGAAACTCAAGTTTTTCCATCACTCGGCGACTATTCACATTTCGCGGGATAATGCACACCTCGATTCGGTGAAGTTTCAACTCATCGAAGGCGAAGCGAGAAAGCAACACAACCGCCTCGGCGATGTAGCCGTTTCCCGCGCGAGCCTCGTCTATCCAGTATCCAATCGTGCAGCATTGCATCGCGCCACGAATCACGTTGTTCAGGTTGACTTCTCCGGCGAAGACGCCATCGACAAACACCCCAAACGAGAAATTATTTCCGGCCGTGCGCTCTAGATCTCGGGCCGCGCAGCGATTGGAAAATGCCTCCCGATTTTTGGCTGGATCGACCGTCTTTGGTGGAACCTGTGGTTCCCAGGGCTGCAACCACGAATTATTTCGATTACGGACTTCGCTCCACGCTTCAAAGTCATGGGAATTAAGCGGGCGCAGCATGACCCGCTTGCCATACAACCGAAGCGATGTGCCCGAAACTCCGGCCGGATGCATGATGCGTCGCGCGGCGCCCGTCATAGCAACGAATCGGATCGAAGTTCGTCGACGATGCCGTCAAGGATATTGCGAGTCGACACGGTAATCGAATTGAGTTGGAGCTTGCGCATGATCGCCACTAGAACACAGCATCCGCCGACGATGATGTCGGCGCGCTGGGAAGGCAAGCCGGGATTGTGGAGTCGATCGGTCAGCGACTCGGTGGCCAGCGTGCGAAACACATCTTCGACCGCGCCTCGGGAAAGTACCATGCCGTGCAGCTGCGAGGCATCAAACGAATGCAATCCAAGTTCGACAGCGGCCACCGTGACGATTGTTCCGGCGACGCCAACGACGCGAATCGCATCTTGTATGTTTGGGCGTTGGCGAAGAATGTCCTCCATAAAGTCGGTGGCGAGTCCGATGGCGTTTGTTAGTTCCTCCGGACGTGGTGGGTCATGGAGGAGTTCCTTTTCGGTGATGACTACGGCACCAAGAGGAATGCTCGCCACATACTCGACCCGTGCAGTACCGAGCATGACTTCGGTCGAACCGCCGCCGATGTCGATCACGAGCGTGTACCCTTCGCTGGATTCGAATCCGTCGAGCGCTCCTCGGAAGGTGAGTCTCCCTTCGTCGAAGCCTGTGAGCAGTTCCGGAGTCGCCCCGAATATCGTGTGCACGGATGCGAAGAAGGCCGCCACATTTGACGCGTCTCGACAAGCCGCGGTTGCTACTACGCGAACCGCTTTGACGGGGTAGCGCTCAATGAGCGATTTGTATTCGCCCAATCGTCGCAGCGTTCGTGCCATGGCCTCATCGCCTAGCCGCCTGGAGTTGGCGAGTCCTTCCCCGAGCCGAGTGATGTGAATTTCGCGGGCCAACTCGTGACCATCGCCGTCGACGATCAATAGATTGGTGGAGTTGGAGCCGATGTCGATCGCCGCCAATGCCCCGGGAGAGGGCGAAACGATATAAGTGGAGATGTCGGTGCCGAGATTTCTGGCCACCCATTCGCCGACCGGATCTTGGCCACCCGTGAGCCACCAAGCGAAGTGAGCGTGGAGGCATTTGACACCGACGCGTGTGCCACCCACGCCACCGTGCGGTCGCGGACCGGTGTGCGTAGGTGGTATCTGCGAGTCGCGTTCGGCGGCGTAGCGAACATGGGCATTGGCTATGAGGTCGGCGTCGATCTCGGATTCGGCTTGGTCCACGCCACCTAGGGCCTCGAGACGACCAACGTCAAGGGATTCCGCGGCACCGACGAGCCAATATCTAGTCGGCATTGGGGTTCCATCATCGAGAAACGGGGCATTTCGAATCACCACCGGGTCGCCCAATCCATTGCGCACGACAATCTCAAAGTCGCCCTGAGGGGACCGACCGAGAAGCTGGTTGACTCGCTCCCGATCGGCCGGTGATATGGGGTTAGAAGATGACACTGAGCACAATGACTACAACGGCGATCGCAACGACGACGGGTATGGCTCGCTTCAAGATTGGTGCGCCGGCGGTTTGCAGCAAATTTATCGGCGCTGCGGCGGCTGCCGGTTTCGATGCACCGGAGATAATAAGTTGATTGAGGTTGTCCGAAAACTGGGCAAGCAATTTGTCGCTCACATCGGCCAACGCTCCACGCCCAAATTGGGCAACCTTGCCGGAAATCGTGAGATCTGTTTTGACCGCACACCTTGTGCTTGTCGGACTCAGGGCCGTGAGTTGGGCGGTAATCAATGCCGCGGCATTTCCCTTGCCGGTCGAGTCGCGCCCCTCGGCCTTGAGTGAGGCAGTGAATGCCTGCTCATCGCGAGACACAAAACTCGCCTGCCCTTTGAACTGGGCCTGAATTGGCCCAACCTTGACCTTCACGTGTCCCCGGAAAATATCCCCATCGACATCGGTGAGTTCGGCACCCGGAAGGCATGGTGCTATTCGTGCCAGGTCGGTAAGGATGAGCCATGCATCGGCGATCGGAACATTGACGGTGAATTCGTGATTAAGTTCCATTAGTAGCTCTCTCCAAATTCGATGTTCATGCGTTCCAGGTCCTCGAGTGTGTCGACGTCTCTGGACGAACCTTCACAGGGTACTTCCTCGACAAGATTGCTGTATATCTGAAAAATCGATCGTGCTCCATCGTCGCCAAACGTTGGCAGAGTCGTCCAGATCTCGGCATGTAGTCGCACGGGGTTTCCGCGTTTGGACTGATACGTGGCTACCGCGATCGGCGATCGCGAATCGGCCACGGCCCGCCATGCGGATGCTCGAACGAATGGCTGGTCCCCAAGTCCGACTACGACCGCTTCGGCACCCTGCTCGCGCGCCACGCCTACACCGACCTGCAGCGAACTGGCCATACCGGTTTGCCACAGGGGATTAGCAACGACAGATACGGCCAAGTCAGCAACCGGTAGCTCGACAGCCCCTGTGACAACGATGACCGATCCAATGTCTGCGTCAATGGCCGCCTGAAGCGCCCAGAGATACACGGCACGGCCCCCGATGACGGCATGTAGTTTGTGACCGCCTCCCTCAAAACGAGTTCCGGAGCCGGCGGCCAAAATGACAGCCATTGTCTTTGGCGAGGATGGCTTCACCTCTTCAGCCTGCCCGAAGCGGTCCGGTTCGACATCATGGCTTGCCGCTAATAGGGGAAATTCCATGCTGGCTATGGCATTCGGGAATGACACAAATATTACAGTTGTGTTGCATAAACTGACATGCAATTGACATATGTCGCTCAATCGCCCCCCGGTTGAGCCCCGTCAATATTCCCCGACAACATGCCAAGACCTTTGCGTATCTCAACTACCCCAGCGTGGTTGACCCGACTGGTGGCATGTGTTGGCGCCCTAGTCCTTATCGTCGGTGGCGCTAGCCCAGTCTCTGCCGGTTCTGTTCCGGCGAAAAGGATTCCTGAGTCGACCGAAAAAATGATCTCGGCGACGGCGATCCAAGCGCTCGATGTACTCAATCAATTTGTGAACAGCGGAAACCAAGACTCGTACGATCTCTATCGTGTCTATGCCAATAACTTGGCGGTTCCAATTGCGGAAGCTCTTGGGCTAGATGAAGTTGAGCTGCAACTTGCTTGGGCGAGTGCCGACATACCGCACCAACGGGCGCTGATTGCCGGACTAACGCAACTCGGCGTTCCGTATCGGTCCAATAGCGCGGCGGCGTTCAAAAGTTTTGACTGTTCCGGGCTGACGTTTTATGCCTGGGGAGTGGCCGGAATCAATGTAGCTCGAAGTTCGGGTGCTCAGTATTTCCGGGCAACTCGGATCAAACAGGCGCAGGCGCAGCCCGGCGATCTCGTCTGGCGACCGGGCCATGTGGCGATGTATCTAGGAGTGCCGGGAGCGGTGTTGCAGGCGCCGGACTGGGGACGCGGTGTGGAAATTCAGTTGATGAACGGACGCATCTCGAGTTGGGTTCGTTACGCAGATCCAATGGAGTGAATTGGTCCTTTAGAATTTCGCAGCGAGGGTGCCTTGTGACCCGTTCGTTGGGCAATAATTTCGGCGCAGATTGAAATAGCCGTCTCTTCCGGTGTTCGGGCGCCGATGTCCAGGCCAATTGGCGACATCAGGCGCGCAAGTTGAGTCTCGTCAACGACTCCGACCTCGGCGAGCCGCTCGAGGCGCTTGGCATTTGTCTTGCGGCTACCCATCACGCCGATATAGCCAACTTGTGAAGCCAGCGCACCGATAATTGCGGGAATATCAAATTTTGGATCGTGTGTCAGGATGCAAACGGCATCCCGCGCCCCGAGGTTTGCTCCCCGTTCGTCGAACAACGGACTGGGCCAGGACACGAGCACTTCGTCGGCCATCGGAAACCGCCGTCGCGTGGCAAAAACTTCGCGGGCGTCGCAAACGACCACCCAGTATCCGAGCACCTTGGCAACCCTGGCGAGCGATGCGGTGAAGTCCACCGCACCAAAGATCCACATGATCGGAGGTGGCGCAAACGAGTCGATAAAGACACGAACCGTTGGCGTGTCCCCCAAATCCTCCGGCGTCGTCTGTCCATGTGGACCGTAGTGTCGCACCCCGGTGCGTCCGGCTTCGAGTTCGCCTATTGCGTCTCGAGACGCCACCCGATCAAGTTCACTCGTCCCGAGTGTGCCCTCGACTTGTCCGTCTTGGGTCACCAACAACATAGAACCAATGTTCGGGCCGTCGATGACGGTGAGTAACGCCACCGGTAGGTTTTCCCTGATTCGTTGGGCAAACTTTGGAAACAACGAGGTCATCGGCGATTCACCAGTCGAGGGGAGCGATGAATAACTGGATGACTCCGCCACAGGTAAGTCCCACCGCATACGCCTCGTCATCCGAGTAGCCAAACTTGACCAGCCTCGGCTGGTTGTCACCGTTGAGAATGTCGAGCGCCTCGCTGACGACCGCTCCCTCAACGCAACCACCACTTACGGATCCGACAACTTCGCCGTCCTCGTTCACCGCCATCGAAGCTCCGGGATCCCTTGGTCCGGAGCCCTCGATGTTGATCACACGGGCCACCGCCACCCGTTTACCGGCGGCGCGCCAGCGGTCTAGGTCATCCAAGAGTTCACGCATCAATTCTCCTTTTGTTTTCGGTACCAGCGATGTGCCGTCCAGATATAACTTCCGTGAGATGCTCCAGCGACGCAAGCGAGTGACCTTCAACAAAGTGATCGACAAATGGCAATGCCGCCGCCATGCCGCGGGCTAGGGGCGCATATCCGGGAGTCACTTTCAATGGATTGACCCACACCACGCGATGTGCGACTCGATTCAGTCGCTGCATTTGTTCGGCCAAAATTTCAGGATCTCCACGGTCCCAGCCATCCGATAGCACCACAACGATTGCGCCCCGAGCCATACCCCGAACACCCCATGTGTCGTTGAATCGACGCAGACTCTCACCGAGTCGGGTTCCGCCGCTCCAGTCGGGTACCTGTGCCGAGGCTAGTGACAGTGCTTTGTCTGGATCGTGATTGGAGAGTTCCTTGGTGATTCGTGTGAGTCGAGTTCCAAATGCGAACGCCTCGACGCGCTGCCTTCCGACCACGGCCGCATGCATGAAGCGAAGAAGTGCCCGCGCGTATGGTTCCATGGATCCCGAAACATCAAGTAGCACCACTAGGCGGCGAAGTCGCTCACCGGGTTCGCGCCAATATCGAAGAATTGGCTCACCCTCATTGGCAAGTGAAGCTCGTACCGTTCGGCGTAGGTCATGCTGACCGGCGCGACGCCGGCTGGAATGAAAACGCATCGATCGCCGCGGCTGTCCGGCGAGCCGTAACCGATGCATCAGTCGTTGTGTCTCGCGGAGCTCGTCTTCGCTGTATTCGGCGAAGTCTTTGTGACGCAGCGTTTCGGTTGCAGAAAACCGCACAGTTAAGTTGGATTCGTCGGATCTGTAGTCACCTTCATCAGCGCGGTCGGACATGTCGTCGTCGTCGACAAGCAGCGTGACCGGAACCGTCTCCGAGGGCTCGTCGCTTTCTCGCCCCGTTCGATGCTCCCAAAATACGGCAAAGGCATTGTCAAACAGTTCGCGATCCTCGCTTCTGCGGACAAGTGTCGTGTGCGCGGCCCAATACACTTCGTCTCGCTTGGTCATCCCGATGACATCCAATGCCTGCACAAATGTGAGCACAGAATCAAGTGGAACGTTGAGTCCGCATCCCCTCAAGATCCGAGCAAACGCCACCGCCATATCTTCCGCCGGTGACACAACCGATGGCAGCATCAGTTTTGATTCATGCCTCGGTCGAAGGCCTGTTTGACCAGTTGGGCCACCCCTTGTTCGCGCACCCGCTCGTGATCTTCGCGATACTTGAGGACCACACCCAATGTGGATTCGACGACGGCGTCGTTGAGTTCACGCACTCCCAGCTGGCCAAGCGCCGTTGCCCAGTCGATGGTCTCGGCGACACCGGGCGGCTTATACAGATTCATCATGCGCAGTGACTCGACGGCGGCGGCGACCTGTCGCGCCAGTGACTCGGCGACCTGCGGTACCCGAACCCGGACAATTTCCACCTCACGGTCAAAGTCGGGGTGGTTGACCCAGTGATACAGGCACCGGCGCTTTAATGCGTCGTGCACGTCGCGGGTTCGATTCGAGGTAAGAACAACAATCGGCGTCACCTTCGCCCGGTAGGTGCCCAGCTCGGGCACGGTGATCTGAAAATCGGAGAGAACTTCCAAGAGGTACGCCTCAAACTCGTCATCGGCACGATCAATCTCGTCGATCAGCAGCACCGGTGGCGGTCCCTCGCGGTGATCGATTGCCCGCAATAGTGCGCGGCGAATGAGAAATCGCTCGTTGTATAACTCGTTTTCCAGCGATGCCGTGGCCTTCGACGACGCCTCTCCCGATGCCTCGGCCGCGCGGAGGTGAAGCAACTGGCGAGGATAATCCCAGTCGTACACGGCCTGAGATGCATCGATTCCCTCGTAGCACTGCAGGCGGATGAGTTCGCCGCCGGTCATCGACGACAGAACTTTGGCCAATTCGGTCTTGCCGACGCCCGCCTCGCCCTCTAAAAAAAGCGGTCGTTTCAATGTGATGGCAAGAAAGACGGCTGTGGCAAGCCCATCGTCGGCCAAGTACTGATGTGCGCCAAGTTGTTGCCGAATGTTGCTCACCGATGCGAGCGATCCCGAATTCGCCGAACTCGGATGATTCATGACTTCAGGCTAGGCGCGAGAGGTAGAAATGCTACGAGTCGGTGCTGGGCAGTAGCGTTTTTCCCGTGGATCTTGGAATTTCAAATCGAACGGCGGCCGTGGCCGGCGCGTCGGCCGGTCTGGGTTTCGCCAGCGCCAAGGCGCTCGCGCGAGAAGGCGTACGTGTCGCGATTTGTAGTCGTGACGCAACTCGAGTCGAAGAGGCCGCTCAACTTATTGGCAACTCGTGCATTGGAATTGTGGCCGATGTGTCAACCTTGGAGGGCGGGCGAGACTTTGTCCGCCAGGCAACGCTAGCGCTGGGCCATATCGACATCCTCGTCGCCAATGGAGGAGGACCGCAAGCGGGAAACTTTGCCACGACGCCCGCCGATTCTTACATTGTCGGTCTGCAACAAAGTTTGTTATCGGTGGTGGGCATGTGCAGCGAAGTCGTTTCGGAGATGCAGTCTCGTGGCTGGGGTCGTATCGTTGCAATCACTTCCGTAGCGGTACGCCAACCGATCCCAAATCTTATTCTCTCCAACACGGCGCGCGCAGGTGTAACCGGTTTTCTCAAGACCCTGGCTCGTGAGGTGGCCTCAAGTGGAATTACCGTGAATTCGGTACAACCGGGAATCCACTCCACCGATCGCATTCGACAGTTGTACGGCACGACTCCTGATGCATCAACGCTGGGAATTCCAGCCGGATTCGTCGGTAGCCCGACGGACTTTGGTGCCGTGGTCGCATTTCTGTGCAGCGAGTCGGCAAAGTTCGTTACCGGAACGAGCATTCAAGTGGACGGCGGATCCTATGCGGGCCTGTTGTAGCTACCGATGACTTGACGCTCCCAGCGTCGCGCCACCCAGAAAACGAACCACACATATAGCCAGCCCAAGAAAATGTCGGTGACCCAGTGTTCGCCAAAGTACACGAGACATAACGCCATCGACGCGGGCAACAGCAGCGAAATTACTCGTAACCACGCGGGCATGACACGCCAGAAGAACGCCACGACCAATAGCGAAAACGCGGCGTGGAGCGACGGTAATGCGGCAACTGGGTTGGTGATTGCCGCGCCGCGATCGAACAATTTCGACACCGTTGAGAGACCCATGTGACTCCATGCCCGTGCGGTGATGCGTCGAATCGGGGCGATATACCCGTTGCGCGCAGCCATCCATGGCGGAGCCACGGGAAAAATCACATATGTCATCACACCGGCTCCGAGTAACAAACCGAGGCGACGCATGAATCGCACCCACTCGGCTCGGTTTCGAATCCACAGGATGACGGCTACCGAGATGGGGACGATGAAGTGCGTCATGTAAGTGACGGCTAGCGGGTATTCATACCATGAGAGTTTGGACGAAATGTTGAGCCGTTGTTGGATCCACACATTCGGGTCATGGCCAAAGAACATCACCCGATCGATATTTCGGATTGCCGTGAAATCAACCGCCCGACCTAGCTGATCGGCGAGACCTCGACTGTAGTCATAGGCAAATAGCAGCAAAGCAAAAAGTGACCAGTCCTTGACCATTCGCCACTGATCCGCGAACGGTTTGCCAACATTGGCAAAAATGAATGCCGCAAGTATCCAGGAAACAATTGCCACGCGGTCAACGGGTAATCCAAAGTGTTTAGCCGACCAAACAAACAACGCAACGAATATCGTCAGCGAGACGACGCGCGTGCGAGTTGGATAGCGACGAAGTAATTCTAAAATGAGCGGTCTTACTTTTTCGACGCATCCTCGAGCGCGCGACGAACCAAGACCTTGGCGAGATGAACTCGGTATTCACGAGATGCGTTCAAATCGTCCTGCGGCGCGGCCTCCTTGGCCGCGAGCTCGGCGGCTTCGGCGATTGAGGCGCCACCGGTCAGCGCGGTACTCACACTCGAAGCCAAAATCGGCGTCGAGCCCATGTTCACAAGGGCGACTCCGGATGAGCCATTGTTACGCCAGGCGGCAACGCCGACGATCGCCCAGTCCTGAGCGCGACGATTGAATTTCTGAAAACCCCATCCGGCGCCGGTCATCTTGGGAACTCGAATCTCCGTCAGCATTTCGTCCGGCTTCAGCGCGCTCTCTAGGAAGCCTTGATAGAAATCGCTGGCCACGATTGTGCGCTCGCCCTTTGGTCCTTGGGCGACATATGTTGCACCAAGCGCCAGCGTCGTGGCCGGCAGATCGCTGGCGGAGTCGGCGTGGGCGAGTGACCCACCGATCGTTCCGCGATGGCGAACCTGTGCGTCTCCAACCTGAGACGCGGCATGCGCCAGTAGCGGGATGTGGGTCTTGAGCAATTCGGAAGTTTCGATGTCCATGTGTCGGGTGAGCGCGCCAATGGCAATGTGATCGCCTGCATCCTTGATGTACGACAGGTCGCTAATACGGCCGATGTCGATGAGCATCGCAGGTTGAGCAAGGCGCAACTTCATGAGCGGTAGCAGGCTGTGGCCTCCGGCAAGAAACTTGGCGTCATCGCCGTATTGGCTGATCAGCGAAATTGCTTCGGCTGCCGAAGATGCTCGTTTGTATTCGAATGCTGCAGGTATCACGGTGTTGACCCTCTCCTGATATGTGGTGCTTTGTTTTTCATAACGGTGTGTTGGCGGCCTTGATTGCCAACCACACGTGGTGAGGCGATGCGGGCATGTCCATGTGCGTTACCCCGAGTCCGGACAATGCATCTACAACGGCGTTCATCACAGTTGGAGCGGCCCCAATCGTGCCGGCCTCGCCAATTCCCTTGACTCCCAATTGATTGGTGGGGGATGGGGTGACGGTGAAGTCCGTCGTTATCGACGGAACATCGCTTGCCGCCGGAACGAGGTACTCGGCCAAGGTCGACGTCTTGAGGTTGCCATCTTCGTCGTATATCGCTTCCTCGAACAGCGCCTGTGCCAAACCTTGAATTACGCCACCGTGAACCTGACCTTCGACGATGAGCGGATTGATTTGTACCCCGCAGTCGTCTACGGCGACATACTTGAGGATTTCTATCTGACCGGTTTCGATGTCAATCTCTAACACGCACATGTGGGTGCCAAACGGCCAGGAGAAGTTTGGCGGGTCGTAGGTGTATTGCGCCTCCAGATTCGGCTCCAGCCCGTCTGGCAGGTTGTGGGCCGTAAATGCCTGGAAGGCGATGGCCGCCAGGGGCATGCTTCGATCGGGCGATCCTTTGACGGAGAACACACCGCCAGCGAACTCGAGGTCATCGGCGGCACATTCCAATTGATGGGCCGCAATTAGCTTCGCCTTGTCGATGACCTTGTCG
Source organism: Ilumatobacteraceae bacterium (assembly GCA_046716325.1). Lineage (GTDB taxonomy): Bacteria > Actinomycetota > Acidimicrobiia > Acidimicrobiales > Ilumatobacteraceae > UBA3006. The sequence continues at coordinate 18,792 of JBKJXI010000134.1, forward strand.
CAGGCTCCGGCGATGGCAACGCCTCCCACGGGTAGGGATCGCGAACCATATGTGTCAAGTCCGAGCGGCGCTATGGCGGTATCGCTATGCAGGACATCGATGTCCTCGGCGGGGATGCCCAGTTTTTCGGAGGCGATCATCGCCCACGATGTCTCATGCCCCTGACCGTGGGGAGATGTACCGGTCACGACCTGCACCTTGGCAGTTGGCAATATTCGAACGGTGGCCGACTCCCAGCCTCCGGCGGAATAGTTGAGCGAGGCAAGGACTCGCGAAGGTGCCAGGCCGCACATTTCGAAGTAACTGGTCATGCCGATGCCGAGACGCTTCGCTGCGCCCGGGACATTCTGCTTCACCTGTCGGGCGCGCACACCCGCATAGTCCGTCAATCCGGCGGCCTTTTCGGCGGCGGCGAGATGGTTTCCCGAATCGTAGGTCAGTCCGCTAAAGGCGGTGTACGGAAACTGTTCCTGTTGAATGTAATTGCGCTTGCGCAAATCGAATGGATCGATGCCCATCTTGCGGGCGAGTGCATCCATGGCGGTTTCGATGGCATATGTGGCCTCCGGGCGTCCCGCGCCGCGGTAGGCATCCGTCGGGGTCAGGGTCGTGAATACCCCTGTGCAACTGAAATCGTATGCATGCGGAATGTCGTACACCCCGGCATACAAAAATGCGCCGAGCAACGGGATCCCCGGGGTCACGAGTTGGAGATAGGCACCCATGTCTCCAATGATGCGGACACGAATCGCGGTGAGCTTTCCGTTCTTGTCGGCGGCCAGTTCGATGTATTGCACCTGGCCTCGGCCATGAATTGTTGCCTGCGCGTTTTCGCTGCGTTCCTCCACCCAACGAACCGGGATATTGTGCTTTCGGGCAAGACCCACACACAGCAATTCCTCGGCATACACATTTAGCTTCGATCCAAATCCTCCGCCAACGCTGGGGGCGATCACACGAACCTGATGCTCGGGGATACCAAGGGTCAATGCCGTCATTACTTTCAAGATGTGCGGCACTTGCGTCGAGGAATAGAGGGTGATGTCGCCACCAAATGGTTGCGGCACGGCGACTACCGCCCGAGTTTCCATTGCCATCGGTAGCAGCCGCTGTTGCACGTAACGCTCGCTTACGGTAAATGCGGCGTTGGTGAAGGCGTCCTCCACGCACCGCTCGGTGGATTCGATCTTGAGGTTCCAGGTGTAACTCTTATTGGTTCCGAGTTCATCGAGCACCAACACGTTGTCGGTCATTGCTTCCTCGAGATCGACCACGGGCTTGAGCACTTCGTACTCGACGTCGATGAGGTCCAGGGCATCTCGCGATGTAGTTTCCGATGTGGCGAAAACCGCGGCGACGCCGTCACCGACATAGTTCACCGTGTTGATCGC
>JBKJXI010000135.1:0-6424 GCA_046716325.1 Ilumatobacteraceae bacterium
CGTCGTAGGAGCATTGCCCGATCGCGCGGTGGAGTCGTTCGCGGGGATTGGCAATCCGTTCTCAATGCGAAATCTTGTGCCAGGCGAGAAGGTGGTCGATATTGGTTCAGGTGCCGGGTTCGATTCGATCATTGCCGCTGGTCAGGTGACGGCGTCGGGCCGCGTGGTCGGTATTGACTTGACTCCGGAGATGCTCACCAAGTCTCGCCAAACTGCACAAATACTTGGGCTATCGCAAGTCGAATTTCTTGATGGTCTCGCCGAAGCAATTCCAGTCGCCAAAGGTTGGGCAGATGTCGTGATCTCCAACGGCGTGATCAATTTGTGTGCAGACAAGCAGGCGGTGTTCGCCGAGATTTATCGTGTTCTTCGGCCCGGGGGCACACTGCAGTTCGCCGATATCGCCAACGGAATCCCGGTCCCGCCGGACGCATTGCGCGACGTCGACTTGTGGACCGGTTGAATTGCCGGAGGGCTGCCCCGTGCGGGCTGGCAACAAATGCTTGAAGATAGTGGATTCGTCGATGTTCAGATCGGTCCGCCGGTGGACACATTTGGCGGCGCAAATGGTGAGGCTAAAGCACGCTCCTATGATGTTTACGGGTACGCATTCCTCGCCCGCAAACAGGGCTGAGCGTAAAAGTAAATCTTTGAAAAGAAATGAAGGAAAACTACTTCGGACGTTTCGATTGGACACAAAACAAGGAGGAGTGACATGGCAGCCGGAAAAGTAGTTTCGTTGTGGCGATATCCCGTGAAATCGATGATGGGTGAGGAACTCAACTCATCCGAAGTTACTGACCACGGATTGCTCGGCGATCGATCGCTTGCCCTAGTCGACACTGAAACAGGGATGGTGGTGAGTGCCAAGAATCCGAAAAAATGGCCGACGATGTTCGACTATCGGGCGAGTTTCGTCATGCCGCCGGTGTTGGGGAGTCCTCTTCCTCCGGTGCGAGTGACACTCCCCAATGGCGTGGCGCTCACATCGGCCGACACCAACTTCGACGATCAGATTTCCGTCGCGCTCGGAAGACCGGTAACTCTGGCTGCGGCCATGCAATCCCAATCGAGTCTCGAGGAGTACTGGCCGGATATGGCGGAGTTAAACCACCAAGACACGGTGACGGACGAGTCGATGCCGGTTGGGACATTCTTCGATCTGGCCACTATCCATTTGCTCACGACGGCCACAATCGACCGCCTTCGTGAGCTCTATCCGCAGGGTCGGTTTGAGGCCAGACGCTTTCGCCCCAACATTGTCGTGCGACCCGACGACGATGACACCGGCTTCGTGGAAAGCAATTGGATTGGCCAAGAACTCCGAATCGGTGAGAATGTGATTCTCCAGATCACGGATCACTGCCCACGCTGTGTGATGACGACGCTCCCACAAGGAGACTTGCCTAAAGATAGCGGGATTCTGCGCGCGGCGGCACGCCACAACGAAGTTCATGTCGGTGTCTATGCGGAGGTGCGTCAAGCTGGGAGAGTCCGGCGAGATGACACCGTTACCCTCGGCTGATCGCCGCCGATCGGGTCGGCGCAACAATCGGTGAGCAGGAGGCAGTGGTAGTCGGGTTAGAAGGCGTCCCGACACTCCTAGAAATTTAGTTCACAACCGTGGTAAGTAATTAGGCCTTGGTGAGGCACAATGGAGCACATGCCTTCTCCGCACCTAAGCCCGTCGATGAGTGATCTGCGGGACCAGATGGAGTTGAGGGTGCCGACGATGCTGACTCAGCTCGAGCGCCTCGTCAACACAGAGTCGCCTTCGCTGAACATTGAACGGCTCGAGGAAAGTGCACGCGTCCAGGCAGACATCATCACCGAGGTCACGGGTAAGACGCCAATAATTATTTCCACCGACCGCGGACCACATGTTCACTGGAAGGGAAGCGACGAGACAAACGTGCTAATAGTCGGTCATCACGACACCGTGTTTCCACTTGGCGAAGTGGCCAAGCGACCATTCTCTCGCGACGGCGATGTTGCCCGCGGACCGGGGGTCTTCGACATGAAGGCCGGAATCATTCAAGCGATTCATGGGCTCAGTGCGATTCCCGATTCATACCACGTCGAGATGCTGATTACCGCCGACGAGGAGGTCGGCTCGTATGCGTCGCGCGAGCTCATCGAGCAACGGGCATTTGCCACCGGTGCGGTGCTCGTGCTGGAGCCGAGCGCGGATGGTGGCGCGCTGAAACTTGCCCGCAAGGGTGTTGGAACATTTCGCGTCGACATCGCAGGCCGCGCCTCGCATGCCGGACTTGAGCCCGAAAAAGGAATTAACTCGCTGATTGAGTTGGCCGCTCAGGTTCAACGCATCGCGGCAATTGCCAATCCCGCCTTGGGAACAACAGTTACGCCGACGGTCGCAAGTGCCGGCACCACCGAAAATGTTGTGCCGGCGATGGCCCAGATCGTGGTCGATGTGCGCGTAGAGATACCCGAAGAAAAAGAGCGAGTTGAGCGCGAATTGGCCGCACTTTCGCCAACCGTTGAAGGCGCGAAAATCACGGTGTCGGGATCAATTAATCGACCGCCGATGCACGAGTCGGCCTCGGCCGAATTATTTGCGGTGGCGGTCAAGGTCGCTACCGAGATGCGCATCGAAGGTCTTGTTGGCGTCTCGGTCGGTGGCGGCTCGGATGGCAATTTCACCGCGGCAATTGGTGTGCCGACATTGGACGGGCTCGGCGCCGTTGGCGGTGGAGCCCATTCAGACAGCGAACACGTGCTCATCGGAAAGATGGGCGAGCGAGCCGCGCTGCTTGCCGGAGTGGCCCGAGCGCTCGTTAACCGCTAAGCGTGGGCCTATTCGAGCTCGAGTAAGCCACCGTCGCCAAGTGTTCCGGCGCGCCGGTATTCGTCAATCTTGGCTCGCGTATCTTGGATATCCAGATTGCGCATCGTAAGTTGACCGATTCTGTCGAGCGGTCCGAACGCGGCGTCGTCCACGCGTTCCATGCTCAGGCGGTCCGGCGAATACGACAGATTGTCGCCGGTCGTGTCGAGAATCGTGTAGTCGTCCCCGCGGCGCAATTGAATAGTCACCTCGCCCGTAATCAACGAACCCACCCATCTCATGAGCGGTTCGCGCAACATGAGCGACTGCGGATCGAACCAGCGACCTTCGTACAGTAAACGCCCCAAGCGGCGACCCATCTGGCGATAATTCTCGATCGTGTTTTCGTTGTGGATGGCGGTAACCAGTCGTTCGTAGGCGATGTGTAGCAGGGCAAGACCCGGCGCCTCATAGATTCCACGACTCTTGGCCTCGATGATTCGGTTCTCGATCTGGTCGCTCATCCCCAAACCGTGACGGCCAGCAATTGCGTTGACCTGCTGTACGAGTTCAACCTGGGAGTGAAACTCTGCTCCGTTAATGCGCACCGGCCATCCGGCCTTGAATCCGATGACGACATCTTCGGTGTCGATTTTTGTCGAGGGGTCAAAGTGGGCGACACCCATGATCGGCGTGACGCCGTGCATGCTGGTAGAGAGCGCCTCTAGCGACTTTGCTTCATGCGTCGCGCCCCACATATTCGAATCGGTGCTGTACGCCAACGGCGCGGCGTCGCGGTACGGCAATTTGCGGTTTATGAGAAATGCACTCATCTCGGCGCGCCCGCCGAGCTCGCGCACGAAGTCGGCGTCCAGCCATGGTTTGTAAATTCGCAGGTTTGGGTTGGCCAGCAACCCGTAGCGATAGAAGCGCTCAATGTCGTTGCCCTTATAGGTGCTGCCGTCTCCCCAAATGTTGACGTCGTCATCGCGCATCGCGCGTACGAGCAATGTCCCGGTGACCGCGCGACCAAGTGGTGTGGTGTTGAAGTAAGTTCTGCCGGCCGTGGTGATGTGGAACGCGCCGCACTGCAACGCGACAAGTCCTTCGTGGGCAAGTTCATTGCGACAGTCGACGAGCCGCGCCGCCTGTGCGCCATATGTCGTGGCGCGACCGACGACCGAATCCAGGTCGGGTTCGTCGGGCTGACCGAGATTGGCGGTGTAGGTATAAGGCAACGCACCCTTTTCGCGCATCCATGCAACTGCGGCCGAGGTGTCGAGCCCACCCGAGAACGCAATTCCAACTCGTTCACCGCGCGGCAGGGAGGTCAACACCTTGGACGAAGGGTTTGTGCTCACAGTGTCGGCCGATAGTCGCTGACCATGGTTCGTCCCGCGAGCGACGCAATTGCAATGAGTAGGCCGGCACCCGCGAGCACAAACTCGCCAACGGCTATTCCCGGCGATGAATTAATATCAATCAGGGCCACTAATGCCAGTGTCAGCGCCGACAAAAGACTTACGAGGGTTGCCCACCGGCTGAATCGAAGACTGGCAATGATTGAAACGAGCGGTGGCACAAATGGAGTCGCCCAAATGATGAAAAAGCGAGGTTGGGATTCTGGTCCAAGCCACCAGGTCGGCTTTCCGAGCGTGCGACTAGATATTGCCAGGGCAAGAATGCCCAGTCCGAGTACCAACCACGAGAGTGCCGTGACATTGCGCCATGTGCGGGTGAGTTGCGGAACCATTTTCGGTTTCGGGGGTGGTGGGATTTCGGACATCACACTGCAGGGTACAACGAGCCGGACCGCAGTTAGCCTTATCGCCCATGGCTGCGATGAAATTTAAGCGCCTGTCGGTGTTTTTCCCGATGTGGAACGAGGAAGAGTACTTGCAACGCGCCCTAGACGCGGCCCAAGAAGTGTGCGAGGAACTAATTGCTAGCGGTGATATTGCCGACTACGAATTGATCATTGTCGACGATGCCTCAACCGACGCCACCGCCCGCCTGGCCGATCAGGCCGCGACTAATGATCCGCGGGTAAAAGTTGTGCATCACCCGGAAAACCGCAAACTGGGGGGATCCATCAAATCTGGATTTGCGGCCGCCAGCGGTGACGTGGTGCTGTATACGGATGCTGACCTGCCGTTTGATATGCGCGAATTGCATAAGGCACTTCGGTTGATGAAGCAGTACGACGCCGACATAGTGGCCGCATATCGGTTTGATCGAACCGGAGAGGGTCGAATTCGGGTCGTGTATTCGTTTTTCTACAACCTGATGGTGCGGGCCTTGTTCGGGGTGCATTTTCGCGACGTGAATTTTGCCTTCAAGTTGGTTCGCAGGAAGGTATTTGATCGAATCACACTGAAAAGTGAGGGTTCGTTCATCGACGCGGAGCTAATGGTTAGTGCCCGAAAATTAGGAATGAATGTGGTGCAATTCGGTGTTGACTATTTTCCTCGCACGCGAGGCGTATCGACACTCAGCTCGCCATCGGTCATTCGCAAGATTCTCGTGGAGGCATTTGAATTGCGGCACGATCTCAATGCTCTTGCCTCTACAAAGAAATGAATAACGATTTCTATTATCGCTGGCGTTCGGCGATCGCCGCATTTGCCATCTTGCTTACCGTGGTGGCGGTTGCCATCGTGTCGAGGGATCACAGCGAGTCGAGTGATTCCCAAAATTCGAATCCCGATGTCGTAGTCGAAAGTTCAACAGCGCCGCTTGTTACCGTTCCGCTGACGCGTACCTTGGAATCGGGAATGACGGGCGACGATGTCACACGGGTGCAACAACGCCTGGCGCAGCTGCACTTTGATCCGGGTCCAATTGACGGCGTGTATGGGCAAAACACGGTTCAGGCGGTGTGGGCGTTCGAGAAGTTGGTCATGGCAGTTCCCAGAAAACTTGCCAAGGGAGTCGTCACCCCATCAACCTGGGCGATCATGCAAAGCGACCTGCGGGTCAAGCCGCGACGGGACGCGGATACCAAAACACATGTCGAGATCTATCTGCCGGAACAGGTTCTCATCGTGTTCACCGACGGCGCTCCGGTGCTCATCACGCACATATCGACCGGTTCCAATGAGGCCTGGTGCGAAGAGGTGACCATCGATCCCGACGAGGAAGGAAACAACACCGGCCAGCAAATCAAGAAGGGACTCTGTGGCGAGGCAATTACGCCGCCAGGGATCTTCTATTTCTATAACCGCAAACAGGGACTGGTTGAGTCAAAACTTGGATCGCTATATAACCCGGTCTATTTCAACTATGCCATTGCCATCCACGGAGCGATTTTGGTACCGCTCGAACCGGCTTCGCACGGGTGCGTACGGATGCCGATGTCCGTTGCTCGATACTTTCCCGCCTTGGTCGCTTATGGCGACCGCGTGTATGTGTTTGACGGGATCAAGGAGCCGGAGCAATACGGGTCTCCGGTTCCACCGTTCGACAAGCCCGATCCCAATTACACCACGACGACCTCGATCGTACCGACAACAATTGTGGCGACGACTCTCGCCGCTGCGACCACCACGACCATCGCCAGCACGACGACGACCGTCAGCGTTACGACCACAACCTTGCCGTGACATTGCCGATGAGTAATGATTACGACGAGTTCGG